>NZ_JACIYP010000089.1 GCF_014359905.1 Hoeflea sp.
ATCGATGAGAATGATGCGGTCATCACTGCGGATCAACCAGACGTAGTAATTGATCGGTGATTGTCCATCGTGGGGATCGGAGCCAACAAAGTAATCTGCTGTTGGACGCGTCGAGGTCGCATACTGGATCGCGTAGACTTCAAATACGGGAACATCACTCATGATTTTCAGTCTCCAAGGCGCTTGAGGGCTGTCAGCAAATGAGGACGGAATCGCGTCGGATCCTCGATCATCGGAAAATGCCCCAATTCCGGCATTTCATTAAACGTGACATTGTCGGAATTGACCGCGTCGTGAAGCTGACGCGTATTGGCGGGCGAGGCAGAATAGTCGTAGCTGCCGGTCAGCAACACAACTGGCCGCCCAGATCCAGCAAGCGGAGCGGCTATCCGGGCACCGTCATACTCATTGCTGTAATAGGCCAGGTCCCCCATATAGCAGCCCGGTCTTGCCTGCGCATAGATTGCACAAGCCTCGTCGCGCTGGCGTTGCGGGCAGTTGGGGCCGAGCATGGCACGAACATAGGCCGGATTATGCTGGCTGTCGGCGATGCGCGCGTCCGTGAGCAATTCGCTGCGACGGCCCGGCGCTGTCATCGGCGCTTCAAGCGCGATGCAGCCAAGCACGAGATCAGGACGTCGTGCGGTCAGTGTGAGGGCTATAGCCGCGCCCATTGAACACCCAATGATGATGGCTGGACCGCCCGCAACCTGCTCAATGAAACCTGCACACCAATCCAGATAGGCTTCTTCGGTCAATTGGTAACCGGCTGTGAACTCCCGATTGTTTTCGCCGGATGAGAGGCCATGCCAAGGCATGTCAAAGGCCAGCATGCGGTAGGAGGCTTGCAGCGCGCAATCTGCAAGCTGGTGCAGGTATTGGCCGCTATCGGCGCCCGCCGTGTGAAGGAAGATGATCGGTACACCGCGACCAGCTTCCAGATAATGGATGCTTGCTTGCCGATTGCCGCTGGTGCACAGGTGCTTGCGATGGCCGGTGACCGCGACTTCGTCATGCTCGAAACCATGGCCTTCAAAATAGGGGCGCTCGGGGCGGGACAATTCGATCAGACGCTCAAGTGCGGCGAGCGCCTGGGCTTGCTTCAAAGGTTCGGCGGCAATTGCAATGCCGGTATCGTGACGCAGCAACGCGCCAAATGAGTGGCTTCCGGGCGGCGGGTTGGTGCGCCCGATCTGATTGAACGCTTCCTGTCGGCCTTCAATCAGAATGTGGGGTTGCTTGCTGTCTTCGGCGGTGAGAAGGCGCGGGGTTTCACACATCAACACCCCCAGGGAGCTGTAGGGCGTGCGCAGGCATAAAACCAGCGAGAGGCCACGGCAATGCCAGCCAAATATCGTGTCGGCGACTGCCCGCTCGGCCCACGCCTTTAGATCAAGTGTCATTGGTCTCCGCCGCACTTTCGAGATAACGGAAGATCTCGGTGTGATCGGCACCGCTTTGCAGTTTGCCGCTTGCTTCGCTCCAAAGCCTGCGCGCTTCACGCAAGCCAGGCAAATCGAGCTCCAGCGCATCCGAGAGCGAGGCCGCAAGCCCGACATCCTTCGCCATCAAATCCAACGCGAAACCCGCCTTGCTGAACTCCCCACTCAGGACGAATTGAACAAGTTTGTTTTCGGTCGAGTTGTTCCTGCCTGTCGAGGCATTGATGACATTGATGAGGGTTTCCGGATTCAGGCCGAATTTGGCGCCCACAATCACCGCTTCGCAGGCGGCGGCGAGTCCGGCCGCTGATACATAATTGTTCAGTGCCTTCGACGCGTGGCCGGATGCCAGAGGTCCGGTTCGATAGACAGTACCCATGGCCTCGAGAATTTGTGTTGCCGGTGCAACTGCATCCTCATCGTCCGAGCCCAGCATGATGGCAAGCGTGCCTGCAATCGCCTTGCGCACGCCACCTGAAACCGGGGCGTCGAGAAGACGAACGTCCTGTTCGGCTAGCCGGGCTCCGAGCTTGCGGGTTTCCACCGGATCGGACGAACTCATGTCCACAATGATTGTGCCTGCCGAAAGTCCCGCGGCGAGGCCCGATTTGCCATCACCCGAACCCATGCAGACTTTGTGAACGATGGCAGATGTCGGCAGCATCAGGATCACGATATCGCAGTCACGGCCGAGATCCTCCACCGAGTCCGCCACATCCGAACCGGTTTCTTGCGCCACTGTGCGTGCTGCATCTGGGTGCGCGTCGAGAAGTATGGGGCGGTAGCCGGCTTTGGTCAGGCACCGGACCATGGGGGCCCCCATGATCCCGATGCCGACAAAGCCCAGCTTGATATGAGCCTCAGATTTCATTCATCTCTCCAAGCACGGTTCTTGCGATGCGGAAGCTGTCGACCATGGCCGGAACACCGCAATAGATGCCGACCTGCAGCAGGATTTCCTTGATCTCGTCGGGCGTCACGCCGTTGTTGATCGCGCCGCGGATGTGAGCCGCCAGTTCATGCGGCCGGTTGAGGGCGCTGATCATGGCGAGATTGATGGTGGAGCGCGTCTTGCGGTCGAGTCCCTCACGGCCCCAGACTTCGCCCCAGCAATAGGTCGTCACCAGTTCCTGCAGGTCCCTGCCGAAATCATCGACATTGGCCAGTGCCTTGTTGACGTAGTCCTCGCCGAGCGTCTCGCGGCGGATTTTCAAACCCTTTTCATAGGTCGCCTTGTCCATCGATTTTGTCCTTCTATTGTTGTTGGGTGGGATATCCCGGGAGGCTGGCGCGATGGCGGAGACCATGGGCGCTCCGAAGTCCGCAGGTTCTGCCGCATCGCGTTTCTGTCCGCGCGATCATCCGCGATCAGGGAACGAGAATTATCTTGCCGTGCGCGCTTCCCGTTTTGAGCCTGTTGAGTGCGTCGGCGAAGTGAGCCAAGGGCATGCTGTCGGATACTTGCGGCGCGAGCCTTCCGGTTGACCAGAGGTCGAAGATTTCCAGCTGAACCCGCTCCACCCACTCGGGGAAGCGCTCGCGGTAATCCGACCATTGCAGCCCGGTGACCGCGATGTTCTTGACCAGCAGGTAATTGGCCTTGATGGTGGGAATGCTTCCGGCAGCAAAGCCGATCACGACCAGCCGGCCGCTCCAGGCCATCGCCCGGAGTGCTGCGTCCGTGACCTGGCCGCCCACCGGATCAATGACGACATCGACGCCATGGCCGTCGGTCGCGAGCCGGATCGCATCGCGCAGCCCGTCGCGCAGATTGTCCATCTCCAGGTCGATCGTCTCAACGCAACCGGCCGCGCGCGCCAGTTCGGCGTTGCGCTCGCCCTTCACGCCACCGATCACGGTGCCGGCCCCCAAGGCCTTCGCAAGCTGCACGGCTGCCGAGCCAACCCCGCCCGACGCGCCAAGGACCAGAACCCGGTCGCCCGGCTGCATCCGGGCCCGCTCCAAGAGCGCGAAATGTGCGGTCTGATAGACCAGACCGAGCGCCGCGGCGACGTCGAACGGCATTGCGGCGGGCATCTTGAAACAGTCCACGGCCGAGGTGCAGAGTTGCTCCGCATAGGCGCCATATTCGACCTGAACCGCCACCCGATCCTCGACGGAGAGCCTCGTTACACCCTCCCCCACCGCTGAGACCACACCAGCGCCGGCCTTGCCGGGAGAGAAAGGCAGGGGTGGCTTTTTCTGGTAATTGCCCTCCATGACCAGAATGTCAGGGAAATTCACTTCCGCAGCGTGAAGATTGACCACCACCTCGCCCTTGCCTGGCACCAGGGATGGGAGCTCCTCCAGGCGAGCCTCATCAACTGGACCAAACTGACGAACCAACACGGCCTTCATCGCAATTTCTCCAAGTTGTCTGAATTGTCATTGGCAACAAGACCATTGCTGCCCCCGAGCGAGGGGGAGCGCAGGGCACCGCTGTTGACACGGAACCCCTTTGCAACGGGAACCGGCAGCGCTGTGATCCGATCACCCGCCTCGTTCTCAACCTCCGCATCAAAAAGCCCGCGCTCACGAAAATGAGGATCCTGCAACGCCTGCTGCAGACTGCGGACCACGGAACAACAACAGTCCACAGCTTGGAAAACCTCGCTCCAGTGGTCGCCGCTCTGTTCGGCAATGATGCGCGCAACGGCTCGTGTCGTCGCCTCTGGGTCCCGCGTGTCGTCACGCAAATCGGGGTTTAGCCCGATTGCCTCGACAAAGATCTCCCAGAATTTCTCCTCGAGAGGAGCCGCGGCCAGAAATAAACCGTCAGAAGTGGGATAGAGCCGATAGCGGCAGCTGCCGCCGGAGACCAGCGAGTCGCCGCTGCCTGGCCATTTGCCAGTCGCAAGGCCGTCGCCAAGCGCCCAGTACACAAAGGGGAAAAGGCCATCGCACATGGCTATGTCGAGATAAGTGCCCTCGCCTGTCTGGTCCCGCTTTCTCAGCGCCAGCAGAATGTTGAACACCGCGGGATAGGTGCCACCGGCGATATCGGCGATCAAGGCAGGCGGGACCACTGGCGTTTCAGCCGATCCCAGGCTCAAGGCGAGGAGGCCGGTGTCGCCAATATAGTTGAGATCGTGTCCCGCCCGTGCGGCACGAGGTCCGGTCTGCCCGTAGCCCGTGATCGAACAATAGATTATGCCCGGATTGATGGATTTGACATCCTCATAGCTCAAGCCCAACCGGGCCATCACGCCGGGCCGGAACTGCTCGACAATGACATCCGCCTTCTCGATCAGCGGAAGCAGCTTGTCGCGCTCGACAGTGTCTTTCAAATCCAGCGCCAGCGAGGTCTTGCCACGATTGAGCAATGCGAAATTCACACTGTCGTCACCCCATTTGGGTTCGTAACCGCGCATCTCCTCGCCCTTGCCGGGGCGCTCGATCTTTATAACTTCCGCACCTGCCTCGGCCAGAAAAAGCGTGGCCATCGGCCCAGGCAGCAAGGTCGAAAAATCCAGAACACGAATTCCTGCAAGCGGTCCGGTCATGACAATATCCTTCGCATTACAGACGCACTTTCAGCCAGCTTCCGATCACACCGACAATGCCTTTTCGGAAGATGAGCACGCAGATGATGAACACGCCGCCCTGAATGATCAGCACCATGGAGCCCAGATTGGCGAGATAGTTTTGCATGGTCACAACCACGGCGGCGCCGATAATCGGGCCGAAGATCGTGCCCATACCGCCGATCAATGTCATCAAGACTACTTCACCGGACATTGTCCAATGCACGTCCACCAGCGAAGCGAGATGAAAGACCATCGCCTTGGTACCGCCGGCCAGGCCCGACACGCCGGCAGAAATGATGAAAGTGAGAAGCTTGTAGCGCTGCACCTGATAGCCCAGCGAAATCATCCGGGGTTCGTTTTCGCGAATCCCCTTGAGAACTTCGCCGAAGGGCGAATGAATCACCCGGTAGACGAACAGAAAACCCAGTGCAAAAATGACAGCGACCATCCAGTAAAAACTCTGATCGCTCGACATATCAATCAGGCCGAACAGGTGGTTGCGCGGGATGCTTTGCAGGCCATCTTCACCGCCGGTGACCGGGGATTGAAGAGCGTAGAAATAGACCATCTGAGCGAAGGACAAGGTGATCATCGCAAAGTAGATGCCACGGCTCTTGATTGCCAAAAAGCCGAAAACCGCGCCAAGCAGGATAGTGACAAACACTGCAAATATGATTGAGACTTCCGGTGGCAGTCCCCAGATTTTTGCGGCGTGGCCGGCCGCATAGCCCGCCCCGCCAAAAAAGGCGGCGTGACCGAAAGATAGCAGCCCACCAAACCCGAGCATCAGATTGAACGCCGCCGCAAAGAGCGCAAAGCAAAGCAGTTTCATGACGAAAACGGGATAGAGAAACTGCGGCGCGATAAGGATGAAAGCTGCTACGAGCGCAAAGGCGATCAGCTGATAGCGAAAGGATTTCGCGTTATCCTGGGCTCCCTGCAAGTCCATGCTGGTCCCGGTTTCAACAATGGTATTGGCTGGCATGGTCTAGGCCTCCCGCCCAAAGATGCCGCTTGGCTTGAACAACAAGACAAGAGCCATGATGATGAAGATAATGGTGGTGGAAGCCTCCGGATAGAAAACCTTCGTCAGGCCTTCCACCAGGCCAAGCGAAAAGCCGCCGATGATTGCGCCCATGATGGAACCCATTCCGCCAATCACGATGACCGCAAAGACCACGATGATGAGGTCGTTACCCATCACCGGATTGACCGAGTACACCGGGGCAGCGAGAACACCGGCAAATGCAGCCAGCGCAACGCCAAAGCCATACGTCAGCGTCACCAAAACTGGTACGTTGATACCGAAGGCACCGACCATTTCCGGGTTTTCGGTTGCGGCACGGAGATAAGCGCCAAGCCGAGTCTTTTCGATAAGAAACCAGGTGCTGATACACACCAGCAGCGACATGACAATTATGAACGCGCGGTATTTAGGCAGATACATGAACCCCAGATTTACGCCACCACTCAGGATATGAGGGATTGGATAGGGTTTGCCGGACACGCCGTAATAATTCTGGAAAATACCGGTGATGACCAGTGTCAGTCCAAATGTCAGAAGCAAGCTGTAAAGGTGGTCCAGTTCATGCAACGGGCGCAACATCGTCCGCTCAATCACCATACCGATCGCGCCAACAATAAGTGGCGAGAACACCAACGCGAACCAGAACGGAATACCGAAATAGGTCAGCAGCATCCAGGATACGAATGCACCCATCATGTAGAGCGCGCCATGGGCGAAATTGATGATGTTGAGCAGGCCGAATATGACGGCAAGACCAAGACTGAGAACGGCATAAAACGAGCCGTTGATCAATCCGAGGAGCACTTGGCCGAAGAACGCCTGTGGCGGCACTCCCAAGAGTTCGAACATGGTTTACCCCTTATATTCCAAGGTATCCCTGGATTTTCTCCAGGTTCGCCTCGACCTCATTATTGTGGAATTCGTCAACCACCCGCCCTTCCTGGACGATGTAGTGCCGGTCGGCAAGTTTGCGGGCGAAGTGAAAATTCTGCTCGACCAGCAAGATGGTATAGCCCGCTGATTTCAGCCGTCGGACCGTATGTCCGATCTGCTGAATGATCACCGGGGCCAGTCCTTCGGTCGGCTCATCCATCAGAATGAACCGTGCACCCGTGCGCAGGATGCGCGCGATCGAGAGCATCTGCTGTTCGCCGCCCGAGAGCTTGTTGCCATAACTGTCGAGCCGCTCTTGCAGATTCGGGAAAAGCTCGTAGATCGCGGAAAGTTCAAACCCGCCGTCAGCGATCTTTGGCGGCAGCAGCAGATTTTCCATGACAGACAGACTGCCGAAAATACCACGGGTGTCAGGTACATAGCCGATGCCAAGCCGGGCAATTTCGCGCGCCTGCTTGCTGATCAGCTCGGTGCCGTCGAACTGGACCGAGCCAGCCCGCGCTTTCAAAAGCCCCATGATGGCCTTCAGCGTGGTAGTTTTGCCTGCGCCATTGCGGCCAAGCAACGTTACAACTTCGCCTTTTCTAACTGTCAGATTGACATTGTGAAGGACGTGGCTTTCGCCATACCACCCCTGGAGGTCGCAGACGTTCAAGAGCGTGCCTTGTTCACCTGCTTCGGATTGAATTGTCTGGAGATTATCAGTGCTGTGCTTCATCGACCTCTCCAATATAGGCTTCAATGACGGCAGGATTCCGGGAAACCTCCGCATAGGTGCCTTCGGCCAGCACCGCCCCGCGGGCCAGCACCGTGATCGTGTCCGACAGCGTTGCAACCACCGACAGATTATGTTCCACCATCAAGACGGTGCGGGTCTTGGCAACCCGCGCAATGAGTTCCGATGTCCGCCCGATATCTTCCTGCCCCATGCCGGCCAGCGGCTCGTCCAGAAGCAGCAGTTTCGGGTCAAGCGCCAATGTCGTGGCTATTTCCAGTCCACGCTTTCGCCCGTATGGCAAATCTGCCGCACGGTGATGGCGCAAATCACCAAGTCCCACATCCTCTAGGAGCGAGACCGCCTCGTCTTCAAGTGAGCGCAGACATTTGTTGGAACGCCAGAAATCAAACGATCCGCCGTGCACACGTCGCTGAAGCGCCAACCGAACATTGTCCTGCACGCTCATGTCACCGAACACAGCCGATATCTGGAACGATCGCACCATGCCCTTGCGGGCGATCGTGGCGGGTGCCTCATTGGTGATATCCTGGCCCGCATAGGAAATCTTGCCTTTGCTCGGCTGCAGGAATTTCGACAGCAGATTGAAACAAGTCGTCTTGCCCGCTCCATTGGGGCCAATCAGTGCGTGGATCGTATTGGCACGCACCGACAAATCCACATTGTCAACGGCCGTTATCCCTCCGAACACCTTGGTCAAGCCCCTGGCGGTCAGAATGTAATCGGCCTGATCGTCTTGAAATGACGTCATATGATCAGACTTTCTTGCAGAAATGCGGCGCCTGCACGGATGCTGGCGCCGCTTGAAACAGGAGCCTTACTTCTTCACTAGCGAGCAGGTGCTCTTGGAAAGAGGCATGAAGGCGTCTTCTGCCGGGATGTCGCGCAAAACCTTGGAAACATCATCCTTGTCGTCGGATTCACCGGGTGCCCTGACCTGCGCAAGGTACATGGTATGCATCATCCGGCCATCTTCACGGATATAAGCATCCTTGGCGAAGAAGTCGTTGATCTTGTTCTCACCCATCCAATTGCGCACGGTGACGGCATCATCGGTACCCGTAGCTTCAACGCCGTTGAGGTAATGCGTGACCGCCGAATAGATCCCGGCCTGAATCATCGTCGGCATCGTGCCGTGACGGTCCTTGAAGCGCTTGGAAAATTCGCGTGTTTCGTCGCTATAGTTCCAGTAGAATCCGGTCGTGTACGTCAGGCCCTGAGACACATCGGGACCGAGAGCATAGAGGTCGGTGAGGAACACCAGCATGCCGGCGACGGTCTGGCCGGACTGGACGACGCCAAACTCACTGGCCTGCTTCAGCGCAGTCGAGAAGTCTGTGCCCGCATTGGCGAACGCAACCACTTGCGCGCCTGAAGTCTGCGCCTGCAGAATGAACGAGCTGTAATCCGTTGCCTTGAACGGATGCCGAACAGAACCGACAATCGTGCCGCCGAGATCCTTGACAACAGTTGCAGTATTTTCCTCGAGGGAATGACCGAAGGCGTAGTCAGCAGTGATGAAGTACCAGTCGGTCAGACCGCTTTTGACGATAGCGCTGCCGGTACCAGTCGCCAGAGCATAGGTGTCATAAACATAGTGGATGCCCAAGGGCGAGCATTCGGCATTGGTCAGAGCGGTTGACGCCGAGCCGGCGGCAATTGTCATGACGCCCTTTTCCTTGCCGATATTCTGTATCGCGATAGCGGCGGCGGAATCGGTCGATTCGATGATCATGTCGACCCCATCCCGGTCGATCCATTCACGGGCCAGGTTTGAGGCCACATCGACGCGGTTCTGATAATTGGCCGAGATCACTTCGATCTGCTTGCCGGCCACCTTGCCACCAAAATCCTCGACAGCCATCTGCGCGCCGAGCACGGCGCCGGTCCCGCCATTGGCGGAATACACACCCGTCATGTCGACCATTGCGCCAATCTTGACGGTATCGTTGGAAATTTCCTGGGCCATGGCGGTACTCGCCCAGAGCATCATCGTCGCGGTAAAACCAGTTACGAGCTTCATATTCTTCTACCCTCCCAAAGAGTTAAAATGCCTTGTGGCCGCAGCAAAACGGCAGCGTGATACCCCTCGCAAGCAGTGTGCCACTTGCGAACCTGCCCGCTTTGTCCATCGCCGCCGCGCCCCTTGGTTGGGGAAAAACAGGCCATAAACGGTTGAAATGGCAGCAAAGCCGGGCTGCTGCCTCGGGATCGAGACAATTCGTAGCCATTTGAGACGGAGCGCGTCAGTTCCATGGTTTGAACACCATCTGGACCGGCAAACGCCATTCTTTCACATTATGTGTTGCCGACACGGTCACTACTCCCTAGACGTGTCCTGTTCGCGGACAATCGAGCCCCCATGACCGCTGGAACAACACGCAAAGGTCCGCAAATTGCCAGATATCGCCCCCGCAAGCATAAAAGCCCTGGTCGTAACCGACGACACCGGGCAACGACTTTTTCAATTGGGCGGAGAAGACAGTCGCTTGAAAGCTCTGATCAGCGACCCGACCTGGATCTTGGACGCCGTTGAGAGGCGCATCGTGCCGGTCCTCTTGAATGACGCCAGCTACATTGCCCTTGCCACGACCATTCAGGGTGGCCGACTGGTGCTGTTTTTCGAGAATGTCTCCGAGACAGTCATGCGCTTTTTCACACAGGTCGAGTTCGCGTTCGACATTATCGAGCACATTCTCAGCGATCCCTATGACGCCATGGCGGTGATCGATTCCAAGGCCCAGCTCGTTTTCGTTTCTCCCATTCACGAGAAGTTCTTCGGGCTTCGTACGGGCGAATCCCTTGGCCGGAATGTGCGCGACGTGATCCAGAACACGCGGCTGCATCATGTGGTGCGGACAGGTGTCGCGGAGGTTGGTCAGATCCAGAAAATGCAAGGCAGCCAGCGCGTCGTTTCGCGCCACCCCATCCGCCACAACGGCACTGTCGTGGGCGCCATAGGGCGCGTTATGTTCAAGGGTCCGCAACAGGTCGACGCCCTTGCCCGGCAGATCAAGGCGCTCGAAAAGGAAGTCGCGACCTATCAGACACAGACGCAAGAGGCCATGCGCGGCGAGCCGTTCTTGAGTGCGATTGTCGGCAAGAGTCCAGCGATCCGGGCGTTGCGCGACCAGATCCGCAAGGTGGCGCCGCTTGATATTCCCGTCCTCATTCAAGGCGAATCCGGTACGGGCAAAGAGCTGGTCGCAAAGGCGCTGCATATGTTGAGTCCGCGCAGTCATGCGCGGCTCATCACAGTCAACGCCGCTGCCTTGCCTGTCTCGCTGGTCGAAAGCGAGCTCTTTGGCTACGAAGCCGGGGCATTCACCGGCGCGGACAAAAAAGGGCGGCCTGGCAAGTTTGAACAGGCGGACAAGGGCACCATATTCCTCGACGAAATCGGGGACATGCCGCTGGAAGTCCAGTCAAAATTGCTTCGCGTCCTGCAGGATAGGATTATCGAGCGTGTCGGCGGAGACAAGCCGCGCCACATTGATTTCAGGCTTTGCAGCGCAACCAACAGGGACCTGGAGAAGTTTATCGACGAACAGAAATTCAGGCTCGATCTCTTCTACAGGATAAGCCCCGTGATCCTGAAAATGCCCAGCCTGTCCGAACGACTGGAGGACATCCCCCTTCTGGTCGAAAGCTTTCTCAAGGAGTTGTCCGCGCAATACGCTCGACCGGTCCCTGACGTGGACGGCGGCGTGTATGATTTTCTGATGGAACGGCCATGGCCCGGCAATGTCCGCGAGCTCCGGCATATCATCGAGCGTACCTATGTCTTTCATGAAAGCAGCCGTCTCGAGGTTGCAGATTTTCAACACGCAGGGGACCAGGGGTCGCCTGTCTCGGGCATAGGAACAAACAGCGATCCGCTGGTTGAACCGGGCAACACCGCGACACTGAAAACCGCGATGAACCAGTTGGAGCGCGAGATGATTGTCGATGCGATGGCGCGTTTCGACGGCAACAAGAAAAAGGTAGCGGAGTTTCTCGGCGTCTCCCGGTCCTATCTCTACACAAAGCTTGGCGAAGACTAGTCTCAGGCTGCCGCTGTCCGCGACAGCGACAATCGTTGCGGTCAGTGTCCAAATAGAAGACACCTGTAGCTCCGTCATTTCGGGCCCAGGTTCGGCTCCGCTGAAAAGCGGCCAACGGCTTCAAGTGGCATGCATATTGCGTAGAGCTTTCCGAACCGCACGGAAAGGCTATTGAATGAGTATGAAAGTTTCGCCGTCAGCGACGCAAGATGCTGATCTGCCTTGCGCCTCGCTGCCAGTCTGGCCTTTGGGAGAAAGCTTCGGGTTTCTGTCGGAAATGCGTGTCGTGGATCTGACGACGTCGATCGCCGGCCCCTACGCGACGATGCTTCTTTCGGATTTTGGTGCGGAAGTTATCAAAATCGAGCGTCCTGAAGGCGATGACTCCCGCCAGTGGGGGCCTCCCTTTCTGAATGGGCATTCGCTCTGGTTCAATGCCGTCAATCGGAACAAGAAAAGCGTGACGCTCGATTTGCGCCGGGAAAGTGATTTCAAGAAGCTGATGACGCTTGTGGCGTCGGCAGACGTTTTCGTGACGAACCAACCGCCCAATGTTCAGCAGAAACTCAAACTGGACCATGACAGCCTGAAAGCAGTGCGCGAAGATCTGATCTTCGTCTCCATCACGGGCTTCGGGCTGACCGGCGAGCGTGCCGATTTCACCTGTTATGATCTGGTCGCGGAAGGGTATTCCGGAATCATGGACATCACCGGCGCGAAGGATGGCCCGGCACAGAAAGTCGGCGCGCCGGCAGCAGATATGCTGGCTGGACAGGATGCAGCCATGGCAGCTATGGGGGCCTTGTTTGATCGCACCCGCAGCGGTAAGGGCCGCAAGATCGATATCAGTCTTGTCGAAAGCATGACCAGGTTTCTCACCTGCCGCATTTCGACCTATCTGGGCTCCGGCGAAGTGCCGCAGCGCTCGGGCGGCACGGACAGTGTCATCGCCGTCTATCAAGCCTTCGACACATCCGACCGACCGATCAATCTCGCGCTCGGGACAAACGCCATCTGGGCCCGTTTCTGGGAGGCGCTGGGAGATGAAGAGTTTGGCGCTCGGCGGGAGTTTACCAACAATTCGGACCGTCGCGAACATCGCGCCATGATTGTTGCCAAAATCCAGGATGTCCTTCTGACGAAGCCTCGCTCCTATTGGCTTGAGCTTTTCGCGGAAAAGCGGATTCCCGCCGGCCCCATCAACCGGATCGATGAGGTCGCGGGCGACGCCCCGCTTCAGGAACGCGGCATGTTCTTCAATCTCGAGAACGGGCAAAATGGCCCGATGCCCCAGATAGGTCTTGGTATTCATATCGATGGACAACCATGCGTGCCGCGGTCCGCACCTCCGCGGCTGGGAGAGCACAATGCGGAGTTCGCGCGACTGTTCGCTGCGGCACCGACAGAATGAACCCCGCCGGCACTTGAACAACCAGATGAAGACCAGGGAGAAAACAATGACATTCACACAGATCACCTATGAGGAAGTGGGGCCGGTTGGCACCATCACCATGAATCGCCCGGATGACGGCAACATGTTCACCGAGACCATGTGCCATGAGATTCGGGATTGCATCGAGGCGATCCGCCGTGAGACCCGAACCCGGGTGATCGTGCTGACCGGCGCGGGCGACAAGTTCTTCTGCATCGGCGGGCAGAAGGACGGCATGGAGAAAACCAAGCTCTATGCAGGCACGCTTCCCACATTGGAAATGTATGAGGCCATCGACAAGCTGCAAAAGCCGGTCATCGCCAGCGTCAACGGTTTTGCCGTGGGCGGCGGCAACGTTCTGCAAATGGTTTGCGATGTCACCATCGCAAAGGAAAGCGCCATATTCCGCCAGGTCGGCCCGATGATGGGTTCGTTCGATGCCGGTTACGGAACCTGGTATCTTGAAGACATTGTCGGCAAGAAGCGCGCCAAGGAAATATGGTACGCCAATCCCAAGATCACGGCCGCCTACGCCAAGGAAATCGGATTGATTAACCGCGTCGTTCCCGATGCGGATCTGAAAGAGAAGACGATGGAATTCGCGCTCGAGATCGCGGATCGCGGCACCTTCGCTCTGGCTTCGATCAAGGGTGCGTTCAACGCGCGTCATGGCGGCGTCGGCGGCCTCTCGCGCGTGACCCACGACCTGCTGCTCGGCCAGTATCTCGGCTCGGAAGAAGCCGATGAGCTGAAGAAGAGCTTCAGCGAACGTCGCAAACCCGATGCATCGAAATTTGGTCACTGAGGCGCGCGATGAGACCTTTCCTGACCTTGCATGATCCGGCCGCGGCGCGTTCCTTCTACGCCAAGGGACTTTGGACAGAGGACACGTTTTACACCCTGATGGCGCGGCATGCCCTCAAACATCCCGACGCCATGGCGCTGCGCGATGGGCGTGCCCGGCTGGATTGGCAGACGCTGAAGGCGCGCGTCGATGCGATGGCTGACGACTTGTATGAGCGTGGCATCACCGCGGGAGACCGCGTGTCGATCTGGATGGGGAATCGCGTGGAAACGATCATCGCGTTTCTGGCCTGTTCGCGAGAAGGAATTGCCTGCAACCCTTCCCTGCATCGCACCTACACCTGCGCCGAGATTGTCGATTTGCTCCGCGAACTTCAATCCAAGGCGCTGATCACCGAACATGACTGGGGGACTGACCGGAAGTCGAATGATTTCGACGCGATGCTGGCGGACCTTCCCTTCCTCACAAAGGTCTACAAGGCCGACACCTTCCCGATGCACATCACGCAGCTCACCCGCGAGCCGCACGCCAACCCCAACAGCATCGCCTACCTCGCCTTTACGTCCGGCACGACGGGTAAACCGAAATGCGTCATGCATTCGTGCAACACGCTTCTGGCCAACGCGCGCGATCTGGTTGCCGCCTGGAAGATCGGGCCGGAAACGACAATGCTGACGCTGAGCCCCTTGTCCCACCACATTGCCTGGGTCGCCGTCGGCCAATGGCTGGTTTCCGGATGCGAATTGGTGACCGACGACCCACCCAAGGACATGAGCCGGCTCGACTGGATCGTAGAGACAGGCGCGGTCTACGTCATGGGTGTGCCAACCCATGCGATGGATATTCTGGCCGAGCAGCGTCAGCGTGGCCTCAAGAGGCTGGGCGACGTGCGCATATTCTACATGGCCGGGTCGCCCATTCCCGAAGTGGTGGCGAAGGCGTTTGTCGATCAAGGCATCACTCCGCAAAACATCTACGGCATGACGGAATCGTCGTCTCATCAATACACCCATCCCGATGATCCCGAGAACATATGGATCTCGACCTGCGGACGTGGCGGTCCCGGCTATGAAGTCAAGATCTGGGATCGCGACAATCGCGATGAGGAAGCCGCCGCCGGCACAACCGGTGAAATCGGTGGACGTGGTGCGGCCTTGATGCTGGGCTACTACGCCAACCAGTCCGCCACAGAGAATACCTTCAATCGGCATGGCTACATGATGTCGGGCGATCTGGGTTCTTTCGACGCGGGCGGCAACCTCAGGATTGAAGGCCGTGTCAAGGATCTGATCATTCGCGGCGGGCACAACATCTACCCCTCGCAGATCGAGGCGCGGGCGCTGACCCATCCGGCCGTCAGCAAGGCGGCCGCGTTTCCGGTGCCCGACGAACGCCTGGGTGAAAAAGTCTGTCTCGCCATTATTGGCAAGGTAACGGCAGAGGACATGCTGGCGCATCTGGGCCGCGAGGGCCTGTCGAAATTCGACATGCCCGAGTGGTACCTGACGCTTGATGAATTGCCGCTGACTCCCAGCGGCAAAATCCTCAAACGGGAACTGACGGAAATGGCCAAACGAGGCGAGATCAAGCCGGCGATGGTGCGCTACGCCGAGAAGAAAGAACCGGCATCATGACCATCGTGCTGGAAAAACGAAACGGGTGCGCACTTCTGACGCTCAACCGGCCGGAAGCGCTCAACGCACTTTCCTTCGATATCCTGCGTGAGATCGGCGAGGCCTTTGACGAGGTGGCCGGCTGGAAGGACGTGCGCGCGCTTCTGATTACCGGTGCAGGCGAGAAGGCCTTCTGCGCCGGTGCAGACATCAAGGAGTTGCGCAACCGCACGCTGACGCAGCAAAAGCGCGGCGCGGAGTTCGGCCAGTCCGTCTTCGGCAAGCTCGACAATCTGGCGATCGCCTCGATCGCACTGGTCAATGGCTATGCCTTTGGCGGCGGGGCCGAGTTGGCTCTCGCTTCGACATTCAGGCTGGCCGGCGCCAATGCCGTTTTCGGCCTTCCGGAAATCAAGCTCGGCCTTATTCCCGGCTATGGCGGCACGCAGCGCCTGCCGCGTCTGATCGGCGAAGGCCGGGCATTGGAAATCATCATGACCGGTCGCAGCGTCAAGGCCGAAGAGGCCGAGCGGATCGGCCTCGTCAGCATGATCGCGGACGGCGATTTGATTGAGGCGGGGTTCGACTTTGCCGGACGCTTTACCCGCTACAGCCTGCCGGCGCTTGAATTCGCACGCCGGGCGGTTCAGCGCTCTGGCGATGCCCCGTTGCACGAAGGACTGCAATTGGAAGCGGACCTGTCGACGCTCGCCTATCAGACCAGGGACGCCGAAGAAGGAATGGCCGCCTTTGAAGAGAAACGCAAACCGGAGTTCGCAGATGAGTGAGGGACAAATCGTCGTGACCGGCGCTTCCAAAGGGATCGGCCTTGCAATCGCTGATGAGCTCGCGCGCCGCGGCTTTCAGATCGTCAGCCTTTCCCGGTCAGGCGGCGGCGTTGGCACTCCGATCATCTGCGACATGACGGATGAGGACGCCGTCCGCGAGGCGTTCCGGCAGATTGCATCCGCAGGACCAGTGATCGGACTGGTCAACAATGCCGGCATCCATATCGGCGGCTCGATCTCGACGCTGTCGACCGCCGACTTCAACAAGACCATGGCTCTGAATGCCACTGCGGTGATGGTTGCCGCCCGCGAGGCATATCCCTTCCTGAAAGAGCACCGCGGCACCATCGTCAATATCGGCTCGTTCTTCGACAAGTTGGGCGTACCTGACAATCTGGCCTACTGCGCATCCAAGGCCGCTGTTGCTTCCATGACACGCTGCATGGCCGTGGAGTGGGCGCGCGATGGCATCAAGGTCATGAATGTCGCGCCGGGCTACATCGAGACCGATCTCAACCGGGACTTTCTCGCCCGCGAAAAAGTGCTGGCCTGGATGAAAAACCGGATACCGGCCGGTGGCGCCGGCAAGCCGGAAGATGTCGCGCGGCTGGTCGCAGCCATCTTCTCCGAGAATATCGGTTTCCTCACAGGTGAGACGATCTACATCGACGGCGCGCAAGGGATGAATCATTAATGAAGCTGTTTGAAAAAGTTCTTGCCGCGCGCAACTGGAATGACGAGGAGCGTCAAATTCTTGATCAGGTCCAGCGCATGGTCAATGAAGTCGTTGCAGCCAATGCGGCGCACATCGACCGCACCAGCGAATTTCCATGGAAAAATGTCGAAGCCATCAATACTTTGGGACTGAACACCATCTTCATTCCCGAGAAATTCGGCGGTATGCCGATGGCCTTCAAGCTTTACCTGGAAATTGTCTCAATCATTGCCGAGGCGTGCGCTTCAACCGGGATTATCTACGCCACCAATTACCATGCGATGAAGCCGCTCATTGATTTCGGCAATGATGAGCAGCGTGCCCGGCTGTTGCCGCGGATTGCAGAGGGTGGCCTCGCCGCGCTGGCGATCACCGAGACCACTGCAGGCTCGGATGCGACCGGCATGAAAACCAGCTTCACCCCCGATGGCGACGACATCATCATCAAGGGATCAAAAATCTTCATCTCCAATGGCGATGTGGCAGATCTGTACCTGGTATTCGGCAAATGGTCGGAGATCGAAGATCCCAAGAAGTCGATATCAGCCCTGATTCTGGAAAAGGGAACCGAGGGTTTCAACATCATTTCGAAGGAACGCAAGATGGGTCACAACGGCTCCTCCACCTGCGGCCTCTCCTTCGAAAGCGCGCGGGTGCCGCGCGCCAATCTGTTGTGCGATCCGGGCGATGGTCTGAAAATTCTGCTCGCTTCACTCAACAAATCTAGGCCATCCGTTGCTGCCCATGCGCGCGGAATCGCACGGGCTGCGTTCCGCGACATGGTCGATTACGGCAATGAGCGGGTACAGTCGGGCAAGGCTGTCCTCGACTTCCAGGCAAACCAGTTCACACTCGCGGATCTGGCGAGCGAGCTGTTGATGCTTGAGCGCTGGCTGGACTACCTCGCCGATTTGATTGACAGCGGAGACGCTGATTTCGGGCTGGAAGCCTCAATCGCCAAGCTGCGCGCGTCCGACCTGGCCATGAAGATGACCACCGAATGCGTTCAGTTCCACGGCGGCTATGGCTACTGCCAGGACTATCGCGCGGAACGGCTGATGAGGGACGCAAAAATCACACAGATCTGGGAAGGCACCAATCAGGTTCATCGCCAGCTCATCGGACGGAGTTTCAGGAACAAATGACCAGCATCAAGAAAATAGCCGTCTGCGGCGCAGGCGGCACCATGGGCGCGGGCATTGCACTGGTGGCTGCCCGTGGCGGGTTCGAGACCGTTTGCTTTGATCGGTCGGCCGACGGTCTGGCCCGATCGCGCAAGGCGGCGGAAAAGTTCCTGGCCAAGTCGGTTGAGCGCGGACGCATGTCGCAAGACGATAGCCAGGCCACACTTGCCCGCATGTCTGATAAAACAGAACTTTCAGCCTTGGCCGATTGCGATCTGATCATTGAGGCCATCTTTGAAAATCTCGAAGTCAAGCAGGCGCTGTTTGGGGAGCTTGACCGCATCTGCAAGCCCGAAACCATCTTCGCCTCAAACACCTCAACCTTGTCGATCACCCAGATTGCCGGTGGCTGCGGCCGTGAAGACCGCGTGGTCGGCATGCATTTTTGCCTGCCAGCGCAAATTATGAAACTGATTGAAATGTCGCGCGGATTGAATACCTCGGATGAGACGTTCCAGGTGACCTGGAACTGGACCAGGGCAGCTGGCCAATTGCCGGTCGAAACACAGGACAAGCCCGGCTTCATTCTCAACGCACTTCTGGTGCCGTTCAACAACGACGTGATCCGTGCGATCGAGGCGGGACTGGCAAGCGCCGAAGATATCGACACTGCAATCAAGAGCGGCCTCGGATACAAGATGGGCCCATGCACGCTGATTGATCTGATCGGCCTGGATACCCAGATCCTTCTCGGCGAAGCCTTCTACCCGATCACGCTGGATCGCCGCGCCTCTGTGCCGCCGTTGCTGAGGCGCATGGTGGCTGCCGGCAAACTTGGAAACAAATCCGGCCAGGGATTGCTCGCCGGTCTGGCTGTCGAGCCTGCGCAGACCGGGCCTGAATTTCAGATCCATCAAACCGGCGAAAGCCGGTCGTTCCCCACCGGCGATAGCTTCCTTTCAAGCGCGTCGGAAGCGGGCCTTGTGTGCATCCATCTGGGCGGGGGCTTTAAGCCCGACACGTCCAAAATCGCTGTTCTCGTGGAACTCGATACCGAATGCCTCGGGGTTCACACCGGTGAGGATATGGGCAGGGAAGGCTCGAATGTGATCGGCTTCGCCCGCTATCGCAACGGCAATGACGCACCCTCCAATCTGATCGAGCTGGTTCGCCAACCAGGCACCGTCCCCGAGGCATTGGCCGCCGCGCGTGCCATTTTCGAAGCTGCCGGTTTTGACGTGGCAGTCTGTGCTGACCAGCCCGGCAGGATCGTGGATCGGCTCGTGCGTCCCAAATACAACGATGCCCTGCGCTTCCTGGATGAAGGTCTCGCTTCGGCAGAGGATATGGACCAGACCTGCCGCATGGGACTTGGCTATCCTGATGGTTTGATCGAGCGTGTGACGCGCGGCGGCCTTGAGCGCCACTACGATATCACCAGCGCCATTTATGAGATGACCGGCCAGCAAGGTTATGCGCCAGCCCGCCGGTCCGTCGTCGCAAAGTCACGGAAAAAACAGGGAACGTAAGTCATGACAGCCCTCGACACATCAAAAACCGTGGCTGTCATCGGCGCAGGCACCATGGGTGCAGGAATTGCACAAGTCGCCGCGGCCGCAGGCCATCCGGTCCTGCTCTTCGATGTCGCTGACGGTGCAGCGCGTGCTGCCATTGTCACCATTGGCAAAGGGCTGGACCGGCTGGTCACGCGAGAGAAGATCAGCCGTGAAACTGCGGATGCCATAGTCGGGCGCATCGTTCCTGCCAATGGTCTGGAGACGTTGTCGGGAGCAGCCCTGGTGATCGAAGCGATCATCGAGAATCTCGACATCAAGCAGGCGCTTTTCGCAGAGCTCGAGGACATTGTCGTAGCCGACGCCATATTGGCGACAAACACCTCGTCAATCTCGGTTACCTCCATCGCACGCGACCTGCGTGCACCAGCGCGTGTCGCTGGGCTTCATTTCTTCAATCCTGCACCGGTGATGAAACTGGTGGAAATCGTGTCTGGCCGGATGACTGATCCGGCGATTGCCGAAACGCTATTCGATACGGCCACGACATGGGGAAAGATTGCTGTGCATACACGCTCGACCCCCGGCTTCATCGTCAACCGCGTCGCCCGTCCTTTTTACGCCGAGGCGCTTCGCCTTTGTGAGGAACAGGTGGCCGATCCGGCCACGCTTGATGCCTTGATGAAGGGTGGCGGCGGTTTCCCGATGGGGCCATTCGAATTGATGGATCTGATCGGAAATGACGTGAACTATGCAGTCTCGCTTTCGGTTTTCAATGCCTATTATCAGGATCCGCGCTTCCGCCCTTCGCTCCTGCAGTTGGAGCTGGTGAATGCCGGTCATCTTGGCCGCAAATCGGGCCGCGGTTACTACGACTATACGGAAGGCGCGAAAAGACCGCTGCCCCGGTTCGAAAAGCCTCAAGCTGGAACACCCCCGCTTGGAAACTACAAGATAGGTACTGACACGGAACTTGAAGGCGTCCAGATCGCAATGAGTGATGGCCGCATGGCCAGCGAAGTGGCCCGGGAACTGCGCCGTCCGGTCATTCTTCATGATTTTATGATTGATGGTGCAACGACGCTGGGCTTTACCGTTTCTGCTGACTTTCCGGATTCCATTGTCTCGCGTTTTGTGGCGAGCCTCTCCCAAGAAGGAATTGAGGCTGTCCCTCTGCCGGATTGGCCAGGATTGGTGGTTCTAAGAACGCTCGCGATGCTCGCGAACGAAGGCTTCGAAGCCGCTCTGCAGGGCGTTGCAGATCAGTCCGACATCGATTTGGCGATGCGCTATGGCCTCAACCATCCGCAAGGACCGATCGCCAGGGCAAAGGAAATAGGCCTTGTACGGGTTCTTTCGGTACTGGACTCGCTCTTCAGACTTACCGGAGATCCCCGTTATCGCGCTTCATTTGCTTTGCGAATGACGCCTTTATATCGACCCATCGCGGTTTCAACCAAAGCTCGTTTGCCATAGCCGGTCGTCTGCCATTTCAGCCGACCTCCTGCCTGCATGGATGCGATGTGATCGTCTCTCTGGCAGCATGGTTGGGCGTTGGGCCGTTCAACGGCGTTCGAGCGCGGTGGAATGACGACCCTTGCGCCTGCTCTGT
>NZ_JACIYP010000009.1 GCF_014359905.1 Hoeflea sp.
TGCACATTGTATGCTAGTTGCAAGTGATATAGGTTCGCTCCCGGAGTAAGCGCACATGAAACCCTTGGAACGACCGAAATCGCTGACAGAACTCGTTACCGAGACGCTGAGGGAGTGGATCGTCAGCGGAAAACTGGATCTGGGCGAACACCTGTCCGAAGTCCGGGTGTCCAGGGAACTCCAGGTCAGTCGCACACCGGTAAGAGAGGCAATGAACCGTCTCGAGATGGAGGGATTGCTCAATGTCGAGCCGCAACGCGGCACCTTCGTCTTCTGCCTTGCCCCGGAAGAGGTTGCCAAACTGTGCGACGCCCGCGTTTGCCTGGAAACGACTGCGCTACGCGAGGCTGTCCGCAACGATCCGGGGAGGCTCTTCGTCCGCTTGACCCAATGCACGTCGAGGATGACTGCCGCCCGCAACGATCACAGGGACTCCGACTACCTGGCGCTGGACACCGAGTTCCATCAGCATTTCTTTGACTGTTCGGGCAATCGGTTCCTTGATGACGCCTACCAGGCCATTGCCCAGAAGATGGCCTCGATCCGCAATCGCCTGGGGCGCCACCCTGACCACATGGCCAAGTCTTACCGGGAACATCTCGAGATCACCGAAGCGGTCGGCCGGCAGGACATAGAAGCGGCCTTGCGGATTCTTCGCCTGCATATCGACCGCAAGGAAGGCTCCTACTGGAAAGTGGCGACCGACGAACCCGCTTGACCCTCGCCTGAAGACTGCGCCATGCGCCCGACCTGTTCCAAGGCTCTAAGATGAGACCGTCTCGCGGCTGGAAACCGGCCTGCCGCGCGGTTTCCTTGCGCACTGCCTTTCCCGAGGCTGCGCCGTCTCAATTGTCTCTGGGGCAAATGGCGGAGAGGGTGGGATTCGAACCCACGGTGGAGTTGCCCCCACGCCGCATTTCGAGTGCGGTACTTTCGACCACTCAGCCACCTCTCCGCGTCTTTGGTCGGCGCAATTCAGTGCGCGGGCGCTTCCATAACCGGAGCGGGCTTGTTGCACAAGAGATAAGTTTGGAACAGGGGCCGCCACGCCGACCCGCGGAAGCCAATTTGGCTTGACTCTTGCCACCGCCTCACGTATCTCGCGAGCCGAATGCGGCGTGGGGCTTCCTGCGCTGTTGGCCTTTGGCTGGACAGCCCCGTAAACGGGATCCCGCCGGGCTTCACCCGGCCGCTCCATCAAGGGACCGGCCGATCCGTTCCGACTGGCAAAAAGACGGCCCACTGAAAAGTGAGAGCCGGACGAACACGAAAGGACAAAAGATGTTCGCAGTCATTAAAACCGGCGGTAAGCAGTACCGCGTCGCCGCCAATGACGTTCTGACGATCGAGAAGCTCGAGGGCGCCGCCGGCGATACCGTCGAGTTCAACGAAATCCTGATGGTCGGCGAAGGCGCCGGCGCAACCTTTGGCGTCCCCTTCGTCGAAGGTGCCATGGTCATCGCCGAAGTTGTCGAGCAGGGCCGCGCCCGCAAGGTCATCGCCTTCAAGAAGCGCCGCCGGCAGAACTCCAAGCGCATCCGCGGCCACCGCCAGCATCAGACGGTCGTCAAGATCACCGACATCCTGACCGGCGGCGCCAAGCCCGCCAAGAAGGCTGCCGCGAAAAAGGAAGCCGCTCCGGCGGCCGAGGCTCCGGCAAAGTCGGAAGCAGCCGCCTCGACCGCAGCACCGCTGTTCACCGCTCCGGCGGGCGAGCCCGACAACCTGACCAAGATCAAGGGCATCGGCCCGGTCGCGGCAGGCCAGCTCAATGAGCAGGGCATCACGACCTTCGCCCAGGTGGCGGCTCTTTCCGACGCCGACATCGCCCGCATCGACGAAGCCATGCCGTTCAGCACCGATCAGATTTCCGATTGGCGCGATCAGGCCAAGGCGCTCGCCGAGTAATTCAACCGCCCGTTCGGGCCCTGGCGGCGAAAAGCCGCAAACAGACAATCGCCCCTAGGGCGAAAACAGGAGCAGACCCATGGCACACAAAAAAGCTGGCGGTTCATCGCGCAACGGCCGTGATTCGGAATCCAAGCGCCTCGGCGTGAAGAAGTTCGGCGGCGAAACCGTCGTTTCCGGCAATATCATTCTGCGTCAGCGCGGCACCAAGTGGCATCCCGGCACAGGCGTAGGCCTCGGCAAGGATCACACCATTTTTGCCGTGCAGCCGGGCAATGTTGACTTCCGCAAGAAAGCCAACGGCCGAACCTATGTGTCCGTTGTCGCGAAAGCGGAAGCAGCGGAATAAGCCGGATCCTTCATTTAGGCCGGCGTCTCATCGACCCGGCCGTAACAGGCATCCTCCGGAACACCGGATAAAGACAGGGGAGATGGAACGCCATCTCCCCTTTCTTTTGTCCAAAACCGGAGAATGACCATGAGACACGACCCAGACGGCGACCCCGCAAGCGAGCCCTGTAGCGGCACGGAGAGCCTCGAACGCCCGACGGCCTTCGATTGCCCCGTCCTGTTGACCGAATCCCTGGTCCTGCGCGCGCCCCACGCCGAGGACATCGACGCAATTGCCATTCTCGCCGACAATCCGGCCATCGCCACCATGGTGTCGCGCATCCCGCATCCCTATGGCCGCGGCGATGCCGAAACCTTCGTGCGAACCTCCGCAACACGCGCGAATGGCAATTGCGTCTATGCCATCACCGATGCCGAAACCGGCCAGCTTTACGGCTGCTGCTCGCTCGAGACCGGCAAGGACGGCAGATCGCTCGAACTCGGCTACTGGATCGGCGAGCCGTTCTGGCGCCGCGGCATCGCCACCGAGGCGGTGCACGCGCTGGTCGACATGGCCTTCCGCACCCGCGAGATCAACCACATCGACGCCCGCTGCCGGGTGATCAACCCCGCCTCGCGCCGGGTGCTGCAGAAGAGCGGCTTCCAGTTCCAGGGCTCGAGCATGATCGACATCCTGTCGATCAACGCCTCCGTCGCGGTCGAATGGTTCCGGCTCGACCGCAAGACCTGGATTTCGCTGATCGCCTGGTCGAACGACGCCAGGGCCCGTGCCGTATAAGGCGGCGGGCGCAGGAAGCGAACAAGATCGCAAGGAGCGGGCGGGGCGGCAATCGCCCCGCCCGCCTGATCCGGCGCAGACCTTGCAGCGTAGGAGGATCATGTCCCGAAAGGATCGACCATGACCCGTCTGCGCCGCCTCTTCCATCTCGCCGCCACCCTGCCGCTGTTTGCCCTCCTCGCCGCGATCCCGGTTCAGGCCGCAGACCTGCAGCTCGAGGATTTCTTCCGCGGCAAGACCTATGCCTACGGCTCCTTCGGCGCCATCACCGGGCTCAGGCGCTCCTTCCGCGTGGATCTCACCGGCAAGGTCAGCGGCAAGGTGCTGACCCTGCGCGAGGAGTTCCGCTACGACGACGGCGAGCGCGACACCAAGACCTGGGTCTTCACCCGCACCGGACCCGACACCTATTCCGGCACCCGCGAGGACGTGCTGGGCGCCACCACCGTTCGCGTCTCGGGCAATGTCGCCCGCTTCAGCTACCGCGTCGACCTCGATCCCTCGGAGAAGTCCAATGTCGTGCGGTTTTTCGACAAGCTCGAGCTCCGGCCCGACGGCACACTGCGCAACACCGCGCTGGTGACCAAGTTCGGGCTTCCCATCGCCCGGGTGAGGGTCAATTTCGCCCGCACGCTGGCGGGCGCGGACGCCATCAGGCCCTGAGCCGGGTCATCCCCCGTGCAATAGGCTTTGACCTCACCGCCTCAGGCGTTTATCGATGCGCACAAAGCCGGTGGCCTGTGCCAGACCGGCTGAACGCGTTCAAAACCCCGATCGGTCAGCCAGATGAAGTTCCTCGATGAAACCAAGGTCTATATCCGCTCCGGCGACGGCGGCGCAGGCAGCGTCTCTTTCCGGCGCGAGAAATACATAGAATTCGGCGGGCCCGATGGCGGCGATGGCGGCCGCGGCGGCGATGTCTGGGTGGAGGCCGTCGACGGGCTCAACACCCTGATCGACTACCGCTTCCAGCAGCATTTCAAGGCCCAGACCGGCGGCCACGGCATGGGCCGCAACCGCACCGGCGCGGGCGGCGACAGCGTCACCCTGAAGGTGCCCGCAGGCACCCAGATCTTCGAGGAGGACGGCGAGACGCTGATCTGCGACCTGACCACGGTCGGCGAACGCTACCGGCTGGCCGCGGGCGGCAATGGCGGCTTCGGCAACGCCCATTTCAAATCCGCCACCAACCAGGCGCCGCGCCATGCCAATCCGGGGCTCGAGGGCCAGGAGAAGACCATCTGGCTGCGGCTCAAGCTGATCGCCGATGCGGGCCTCATCGGCCTGCCCAATGCCGGCAAGTCGACCTTCCTGGCCTCCGTCACCAGGGCGCGGCCGAAGATCGCCAATTATCCCTTCACCACGCTGCATCCCAATCTCGGCGTCGCCACCATCGACGGCCGCGAATTCGTGCTGGCCGATATTCCCGGCCTGATCGAGGGCGCCCATGAGGGCGTGGGCATCGGCGACCGGTTCCTGGGCCATGTCGAGCGCACGCGGGTGCTCCTGCATCTGGTCTCGGCGCTGGAGGACGATGTGGCCAAGGCCTACAAGACCGTCCGCCATGAGCTCGAAGCCTATGGCCACGGCATCGCCGAAAAGACCGAGATCGTGGCGCTGAGCCAGGTCGACGTGGTTGACGCCAAGGCTCGCGCCGAGAAGGTCCGGGCGTTGAAGAAGGCGGCCGGCCGTGCGCCCTACGAGATCTCCGCCATCACCGGGGAAGGCATGACCGGTGCGCTGAGGGCGCTGCGCGACATCATCGTCGGCGCCAAGGCCGAGGAGGCCGAGGCCGCGAAACCCGGCGGCGCCACGGCTCCGAAAGACTGACCATGACAACGTCGCGCAAACCGGTGTCTGCGCACAAGCGCATCGTCATCAAGATCGGCTCGGCGCTGCTGGTCGACCGAGACAGCGGGCTCAAGGCCGCCTGGCTCGAATCGCTGTGCGCCGACATCGCCGATCTCAAGCGCTCCGGCGCCGAGGTGCTCGTGGTCTCGTCGGGCGCCATCGCCATGGGCCGCACCGTGCTCGGGCTCGCGCGCGGCGCCTTGCGGCTTGAGGAAAGCCAGGCGGCTGCCGCCGTCGGCCAGATCGCCCTCGCCCGCGCCTGGTCGGCGAGCCTGTCGACCCATTCGATTGTCGCCGGCCAGATCCTGCTCACCCTCGGCGACACCGAGGAACGGCGGCGCTATCTCAACGCACGTGCAACCATCGCCGAACTGATGCGCCATGGTGCGGTTCCGATCATCAACGAGAACGACACGGTCGCCACCAGTGAGATCCGCTATGGCGACAATGACCGGCTCGCCGCCCGCGTCGCCACCATGGTCGGCGCCGACCTGCTGGTGCTGATGTCGGATATCGACGGGCTCTACACCGCACCGCCGCATCTGGACCCGGACGCTCGCTTTCTGGAGATCGTCGACGCCATCACGCCCGAGATCGAGGCGATGGCGGGCGACGCAGGCTCGGAGCTGTCGCGCGGCGGCATGAAGACCAAGATCGACGCCGGCAAGATCGCCACCGGCGCAGGCTGCGCCATGATCATCGCATCCGGCAAGCCCGATCATCCGCTCGCAGCCATCGACAAGGGTGCCCGCTCGAGCTGGTTCCGGCCCTCGGGCACGCCGCAGACCGCGCGCAAGACCTGGATCGCGGGCCAGCTCGAACCGGCGGGAAGGCTCACCATCGATGCGGGTGCGGAAACCGCGCTGCGCTCCGGCAAGAGCCTGTTGCCGGCCGGTGTCCGCGCGGTCGCGGGCGAGTTTCATCGCGGCGACCCGGTCGCCGTGTGCATCGAGGGCGGCCGTGAGATCGCCCGCGGCCTTTGCGCCTACGATGCCGACGAGGCGCGGCGCATCGCCGGCCGCAAGTCGACCGAGATCGAGGCCATCCTCGGCTATTCGGGCCGCGCCGCCATGATCCACCGCGACGACATGGTGATCGCCTCGGGCCAAGGCGCGGGCGTCTGAGTTGAGCCGCGGCCTCGGGCACGCCCCGACCCGGCTTTACGCCGTCGCACCGATTGCGTAAGAAAACCGACTGATCGTATGCCCGGAGAGTCGCCATGCTGGAAAAGACCAGGACCCAAGCCGACATCACCGCCCTGATGGCCGACATCGGCCGCCGGGCGAAATCTGCCGCGCGGCCCCTGGCGATGGCGCGCACGGAGCAGAAGAACCGGGCGCTCGACGCCATGGCCGCGGCCATCCTCACGCACAGGGTCGGGATCCTTGCGGCAAACGCCATCGATCTGGAGGCGGCGGAGGCCAGCGGCATGGCCGTGTCCTTCGTCGACCGGCTCAGGCTTGATGACGGCCGCATCGACGGCATTGTCGAAGGCATCCGCGCCATCGCCGCCCTGCCCGATCCCGTGGGCGGCGTCATTGCCGCCTGGGAGCGACCCAACGGGCTGAAAATCGAGCGCGTCCGCACGCCGCTGGGCGTCATCGGCGTGATCTACGAAAGCCGCCCCAATGTCACCGCCGACGCCGGCGCGCTGTGCCTCAAGGCGGGCAATGCGGTGATCCTGCGCGGCGGATCCGATTCCTTCCATTCCTCGCGCGCCATCCACCAGTGCCTGGTGGAGGGCCTTGAAGCCGCGGGCCTCCCCACTGATGCCATCCAGATGGTGCCGGTCAGCGACCGCGCGGCGGTGGGTGAACTGCTCACTGGTCTCAACGGCGCTGTCGATGTCATCGTGCCGCGCGGCGGCAAGAGCCTGGTCGCGCGCGTCCAGGCCGATGCCCGCGTGCCGGTCTTCGCCCACCTCGAAGGCCTGTGTCATATCTATGTCGACAAATCCGCCGATCCCGCCATGGCCCGCGCCATCGTGGTCAATGCCAAGATGCGGCGCACCGGCATCTGTGGTGCTGCCGAAACCCTGTTGCTCGACAGCGCCATCGACCCGGCGCTGGCCAAGGATATCCTCGCCGACCTGGCCGCTGCCGGATGCGAGATCCACGGCGACGGCGCAGTGCTGCATCTGCTGCCGCAGGCCCAGCCCGCCACCGAAGAGGACTGGCGCACGGAATATCTCGACGCCATCATCGCCGCCCGCTTTGTCGACGGCATCAGTGGCGCCATCGATCACATCGCGCAATGGTCATCCAACCACACCGAGGCGGTGATTGCCGAGGACGCAACCGTCGTCGAGCGCTTCTTCGCGGAGGTCGATTCGGCCATCCTGCTGCACAATGCCTCCACCCAGTTCGCCGATGGCGGCGAATTCGGCATGGGCGCCGAAATCGGCATCGCCACCGGCAAGATGCATGCCCGCGGCCCGGTCGGCGTCGAACAACTGACCTCGTTCAACTATCGTGTGCACGGCACCGGCCAGATCCGGCCTTGAGGGTGATTCGCGCGCACACGCCAGCATTCTTGAAGATGCCGCATGTCGAGCGCGGCATGAGCGTCGGCCTGTTCGGCGGCTCCTTCAATCCGCCGCATCAGGGTCATGAGCTGGTCGCCGAAATCGCGCTCAGACGCCTGGCCCTCGATCAGCTGTGGTGGATGGTGACGCCCGGAAACCCGCTCAAGAACCACGACGGCCTTGCAGGCCTAGAGGAGCGCGTCGAATTGAGCCGCAGGCTGGCGCCCGGCCCAAAGGTCAAGGTCACCGCCTTCGAGGCCGCGCACAATCTGCACTACACCGCCAGCACGCTCCGCTTCGTCAAGGCCCGCAATCCCGGCATTCACTTCGTCTGGATCATGGGTGCGGACAATCTCAAGCATTTCCATGCGTGGCAGGACTGGCGCGGCATCGCCGAGACCTTCCCGATCGCCGTCATCGACCGGCCGGGATCGACGCTTGCCTATCTGTCGTCGAAAATGGCCAAGACCTACGCCCATGCCCGCATCGATGAGGAGGACGCATCCGTGCTGCCGTTTCTGCCGGCGCCGGCATGGACCTTCATCCACGGTCCGCGCTCGTCGCTCTCTTCCAGCGCAATCCGCGGCGAACGGGCCGGGATGTGACTTCACCATCTTGAAAAACACCACGGTCCATGACTATCTTGGCAATACGTCGCGGTTGCGTTGAAGGCCGCGGCGAATATTGGTCTGTTCAGGAAGAGGAAAGGAACCACCCTGAGAACAGCACAGGCAAAGAGAATCGCCGCAAGCGACTTCTCACAAGCGGCGGGCAGTGGCGAAAAAGCCGCTCTGCGCCAGCTCGAACAGGTCCGCGAAAGTCTGGCGGACTCCAAGGCGGAAGACATCGTTATCATCGACATCGCGGGCAAGTCGGCGCTGGGCGACCATATGGTCGTGGCCTCGGGCCGATCCAACCGCCATGTGGCAGCGATCTGCGATCACCTGATCAGCGAGCTCAAGGACGCCGGCTTCGGCAATCCGCGGGTCGAGGGTCTGGCGACCGGCGATTGGGTGCTGATCGATGCCGGCGATGTCATCATCCATGTTTTCCGGCCGGAAATCCGGGAGTTCTACAACATCGAAAAGATGTGGCAGACGCCCGAGATCGAGGACGGAAAGCTGCACTGACCGGCACGGCCTGACTGGCCGATCCGGTTGACGGGATCAAGTCGCAGGGCCGCCCGGTCATGGCTGACAGGGCGGCGGGAAGTCTTTGCGCTGATCTGACGACCGGAAACCAGAGACCATGCGCATCACGCTCTTTGCCGTCGGACGGCTCAAGGCCGGACCCGAAAGCGAGCTCTCGGGCCGCTATCTCGACCGTTTCGCCAAGGCCGGCAGCGCCTTGGGGCTGGATTTCGCCCGCACCATCGAAATCGTGGAGAGCCGCGCCGCCACCGCGCACCTGCGCAAGCAGGACGAGGCGGCGCAGCTTGCCCGCAGCCTGCCCGATGGCGCGGCGCTGATTCTTCTCGATGAACGCGGCAAGACGCCCGATTCGCCCGGCTTCGCCGACCTGCTGGCGCGCCTGCGCGACGACGGACGCCGCGACCTGGTGCTGGCCATTGGCGGCGCCGACGGGCTCGACCCGGACCTTCACGCGAAGGCCGACGCCGTGATCTCCTTTGGCCGCATGACCTGGCCGCACCAGCTGGTGCGCATCATGGTGGCGGAACAGCTCTACCGCGCCGTGACCATTCTGGCCGGCCATCCCTATCACCGGTCCTGATCCCCGCCGTTCAGGCGATACGCTTTGCCCCAGGGCCTCCCCGGTCCCTTCCTCAGGGCACAAGGCCCGTCCGGACGTGGCGCGGTCTCGCAAAGATGTGATGCCGCCGTCCTCAAGCTTCATGGCGCTTTAACGCCCGATTGGGTAGAGTGTCTTCATGTGGAGCTTCCGGTCCGAATCGGTCCGGTCCGGCCTGCCCCGGACCCCGTTATCCCGGCCCGCGCCTGATCGGGCGGCGCCTGGCCTGCTTTCGCTTGTTCTCTTGTCTTTGCTGTTGACGGCCAGCCCGGCTCGCGCCACCGGTCCGGCCGATCCGGAATCCGCCGCTGCGGCCCAGGAACTCGAACAGCAGGAACAGGCCAATCGCCTGGAGCTGCAGTCTGTCGCCGACCAGGCGGTGCTTGCGGCCCAGGCGCTGTCAGCGCTCGAAACCGATATTGCGGCCCTTCGGGCCGATCAGCAGGCGCTGGACGACAAGATCGCCGAGACTGCATCGCGGCGGGCGAGCCTCGATCAGAAGATCGCCGACGGCGAGCGCGCCATGACCGATCTGTCCGAACGCCAGGAAGCTGTGCGGCTGTCGCTGATGTCGCGCCGCTCGGTTCTGGCCGAGGTGCTCGCCGCCTTGCAGCGGATCGGCCGCGACCCGCCGCCGGCGCTGCTGGTGAGCCCCGAGGACGCCCTGTCTTCGGTGCGCAGTGCGATCCTGCTCGGCGCAGTGGTGCCGGAAATCCGCGCCGAAACCGAGGCGCTCGCCGCTGATCTCAGGGAACTGGCCTCCCTGCGCGAGGCCATTGCGCTGGAACGGCAAGCGCTTGCCGCTGCCCTGGAGGAAAACGCCGCAGAGGAGCAGCGTCTCGCCGATCTTGTCTCCGAAAAGATCGCCCTGCAGGCCGAAAGCCAGCGGCGGCTCGAGCGGGAACGGGCGCGCGCCGAGGCATTGTCGGTCCGCTCCAGCGAGCTTGAAACCGTGATCGCATCGCTCGCCAGCGAGATCACGGCGCTCCGCGACGCCGCTGAGGCCGCCCGCCAGGCCGAGGAAGAGCGCCAGCGCAAACTCGCCGAACAGCTTGAGCGCGCCCGCGCCTTCGCGGCCGTGGCGCTGCCCGACAAAAACCGCATTATGCCCGCATATGTTTTCTCGAAATTGACCGGGGCCTTGGCCCGGCCCGTCGCAGGTGAAACCATCCGTTTTTTTGGCGCCGATGACGGAACCGGGCATCTGTTGGCAGGCGAGGTCGTTGCCACCGAGGCGGGCGCAGCGGTCCATGCGCCGGCCGATGGCTGGGTCGCCTATGCGGGACCGTTTCGCAGTTACGGCGAGGTGGTCATTCTCGATACGGGAGAAAAACACCACGTGGTTCTTGCCGGCATGAAAAATATCAAGGTCTCCGCCGGGCAATTCGTGGTTTCCGGAGAGCCGCTGGCGACCATGGGCGAGACGAGATTTGCAGGTTCTGCGGCTTTGACACTGGCCTCGGAGCGTCCGACGCTCTACATTGAAATCAGGAAAGACGGTCAACCGGTCGATCCACGCACATGGTGGAAAGACGAGATGTCTTCGAGAAAGGCAAGAAATGATACGTAAGGTTACACTTCTGGCAGTCGGCGCTTTGATGGGCGCGACATCGGTAAGCGCAATCAATTCCTTTGGCGGTTCGGCCGAAGCGGCGGGCACCGCGACCTATCGGCAGCTTGCCATTTTCGGCAACGTGTTTGAGCGCGTGCGCGCGCAATATGTCACACCGCCCGAGGAAGAGAAGCTGATCGAAAGCGCGATCAACGGCATGTTGACCTCGCTTGATCCGCATTCGAGCTACCTCAACCAGGAAGCCGCCGATGACATGCGCACCCAGACCCGCGGCGAATTCGGCGGTCTCGGCATCGAAGTCACAATGGAAGACGAACTGATCAAGGTAATCACCCCGATCGATGAGACCCCGGCCGCACGTGCAGGCGTTCTGGCGGGCGACTTCATCTCGGAGATCGACGGCGAGCCGGTCCGCGGCCTGTCGCTGGGCGAAGCGGTCGACAAGATGCGCGGCCCGGTCAACACCGCGATCGAACTCACTGTGCTTCGCGACGGCGCCGACCAGCCGATCAAGATCAAGGTCGTTCGCGACATCATCGCGGTCAAGGCTGTGCGCTACAGGGTCGAGGAGGACGTCGGTTACCTGCGGGTGATCTCGTTCACCGAGAAAACCTATGACGATCTTTCCGACGCGATTGAAACGATCGCCGATGAAGTCGGCAAGGACAAGCTCAAGGGCTACGTGCTCGATCTGCGGCTGAATCCGGGCGGCCTGCTCGATCAGGCAATCAGCGTGTCCGACGCGTTCCTTGATCGCGGCGAAATCGTCTCCACCCGCGGCCGCAATCCGGAAGAAACCCGCCGCTTCAATTCGCGCCCGGGCGACCTCACCGGCGGCAAGCCCGTGATTGTGCTGATCAATGGCGGCTCGGCATCGGCGTCCGAAATTGTCGCCGGAGCGCTGCAGGATCACCGCCGCGCCACGGTTCTGGGAACGACGTCGTTCGGCAAGGGCTCCGTGCAGACCATCATCCCGCTCGACTCCAAGACTGCGCTGAGGCTGACTACCGCACTCTACTACACGCCGTCGGGCACCTCGATCCAGGGCACCGGCATCAAGCCCGATATCCGCGTCGAAGAGCCGGTTCCGGAAGAGTTGCGCGGACGCATACAGCCAGCCGGCGAAAGCGAGCTGCGTGGTCACATCCAGGGCGAGAACGAGAATGAGGAAGGTTCGGGGTCCATCGCCTATGTACCGCCGGATCCCAAGGACGACGTCCAGCTCGGTTATGCCATGGACCTGCTGCGCGGCATCAAGACCGATCCGGCGTTCCCGCCGAACCCTGATCAGGCCGCGATCAAGAACTGATGCATGTCGCGTTCAATCATGTCGGTTGAGCGATAACCCGCATGCTTCATTTCAAAGCTGGTGATTCGCCGCCCCGCTGCCAGGCCATCCGGCTTGCCAGCGGGGCGGCGTCCTGATTCTATAGGCCGCATCGGATTCGGGCAGTACATCGTGGGCGACAATATCCATCAGCCTCTGGGGCAGGACCGCCGTCCGGGCAAGCGCCCGGCGGCAAAGCCCAAACGCGGCCTGGCCGTGCCGCTTTTGTCGCTTGCTGCCCTCTGCGCTGTGCTCGGCGGCGCAGGCTGGATGGCGTTTTCAGCCGCCCGCATTGCGACCAGCGAAACCGCCATTGTGCTGCAACCGCCTGCCGCAGCGGATGCGGAAGCCGAAGGTACAGCTGCGGAGGAGGAGTCGGAGCCGGACGGTGCCGAAGATACCGCCGGTGTTCAGGACAAGCCGGCCGGCGCCGTCAACAGCCAGCATGGCCAGTCCGGCGCCGAGATCACCACCACGCTTGGCGAAAACGGCGAGGAAATTTCCAAGATTGCGCCGGTGCAGCGCCCGGACAGCCGGCCGGTTCTGCTCACGCCGCCCGGCCGGGTCGGCCAGGATCCGCGGCTTGCGCATCTGCCCGATCCCGCGGTCATCCAGGACACGCCGCAAGGCGCACTGCCGGTGCGCGGGCCCGATGGCGAGCGGGCCTTCGACATCTATGCGCGGCCATGGTCTGGCGCCCGCGGCGCGCGGGTGGCGATCATTGTCGGCGGCCTGGGTCTGAGCCAGACCGGCACGCAATATGCGATCCGGACGCTCCCCGATGACATCACGCTGGCCTTTGCCGCAAACGGCAACAGCCTGCAGCGATGGATGCAGGAAGCTCGGCGTGCAGGCCATGAAATCCTGCTGCAGATTCCGTTCGAGCCTTTTGATTATCCGGCTAACGATCCAGGCGAAGGCACGCTCACCGTTGCCGCCGGACCGCAAAGCAACCTCGTCGATCTGCACACGGCGATGGCCCGCATCACCAATTACACCGGCATTACCAACTTCATGGGCGGCCGGTTTCTGTCTGATCCGGATGCGCTGGAGCCGATCATGCGCGACATTGCAGGCCGCGGCATCATGTTCGTCGATGACGGGACTTCGGCGCGCTCGCTGACCGGCCAATTCGCCAGCACGCTGGCCATTCCCTTCACCGCTTCCGATATGGTGCTCGACGCCACCCAGGAGCGCGGCTACATTCTCTCGAAGCTCGATGACCTCGAGCGGATTGCACGGCGCAACGGCCAGGCGGTGGGCGTTGCCTCCGCCTTCGAGGTCAGTGTCGACGCCATCGCGGCCTGGGCCAACGAGGCCAGGGCTCGCGGAATAGAGATTGTGGCCGTCTCGGCAACCGCCGATGATCCGGAAAGACGATAGGCAGGAGCCCCATGTCAAAGAACAAGCAGACCGCCACACCCTCCTTGGATCTCCCCTATCGCCTTTGCGTCGGCATCATGGTACTCAACAAGGACGGTCTTGTCTGGGCCGGCCGCCGCATCGCCGAGGGCAACACCGAATATGACGGCTCGCCGCAACTCTGGCAGATGCCGCAGGGCGGCATCGACGCCGATGAGGATCCCTACAAGGCGGCCTTGCGCGAACTCTATGAGGAGACCGGCATGCGCTCGGTCGAAGTGCTCGCCGAAGCTCCGGACTGGATCGATTACGATCTGCCGGATCCCATGATCGGCATCGGCCTCAAGGGCAAATACCGCGGCCAGCGGCAGCGCTGGTTCGCGCTGCGCTTTACCGGCGACGAGACCGAGATCCGGATCAACCCGCCGCCGGAAGGCCACAGCCCGGAATTTGACGCCTGGGAATGGAAGCCCATGGCGGATCTCCCCGGCCTGATCGTTCCGTTCAAGCGCAAGGCCTATGATCAGGTCGTCTCCGCCTTCGCCCACCTCGCGGCAAACCCGGCATGAAGATGATCGGAAATTCTCATGGCTGAACGGAAAAGCATCGCTGCGACAGTCACCTATCGCGAAACCGGAGCATCGGACCGGGCCCCTGTCCGGGCCCTGCAGGCCGCGGTCTACGACAGCGCCATTGCCGGCATTTGCGAAGCCCTGATTTCCTCGCCGGCGGAAACACTGTCGCTGGTGGCCGAACTTGACGGGCAGATCATCGGCCACATCCTGCTCACCCCGGTCGCCGGGCCGGAGCGCGCCCTGGCGCTGGCGCCGCACGCGATCCTTCCCGCCTGGCGCGACATGCAGATCGGCACCGAACTGGTCCGCAACGCTTTGAAACTGGCGCGGGAACGGGGCTGGCGGTCCGTCTTCGTCTTCGGCCAGCCGGATTATTACGGCCGCTTCGGATTCAAATCCCGCACGGCCAATTGCGCCGATGTATCCTGGCAGGGACCGCGGTTTCTGGCGATTGAGCTGGAACAGGGTGCACTGGCCCGGTGGAGCGGGCCACTCGATTATCCCGAGGCCTATCTGGCCGTCGCCAAGGCGCTATACTGATCATCGTCGCGCGCCCGAGCCACGCTTGAGCGGTCAGCCCATCTTCCAGACATGAAAAAGGCGGCCCTAGGACCGCCCCTTCAAACTACTCTGTCACCAACCCTGGATCAGAGTGCCGCTTCCAGCGTGGTCAGCTGGTCGAGATACTGTTGTGCCTTCTGCTTGGCGCCGTCGGTCGTCGCATCGGCATAGTCTTCCCGCGCATCCTGCAAACGCTTGGAAAGGTCGGCGCGATCGATATCGGCCACCGCAACGGCTGATTCGGCGAGAAGCGTGCAGCCCTCGGGAATGATGTCGGCAAAGCCGCCGAACACCACATAGCGTTCGCTCTTGCCGTCCGCCGTCACCACGGTGACCACGCCCGGCTTGATGGTGGTCATCGTCGGGGCGTGATGCGCCATCACCGTCATTTCACCGTCAGCGCCGGGAAGGACGACTTCATTCACGGTTGCCGACAAAAGCAGCCGTTCAGGAGATACGAGTTCAAAATTGAAGCTGTCAGCCATGACGTTCACTTTATCGCAGTGCTGTTTTAGTGCGCCGCGCAAACCATCCGGAGACGGCTAGCGCGGGCAATTTCATGTTCAGGCGACTTCAGCGGCGAGGCGCTGGGCCTTTTCGATGGCTTCCTCGATGGTGCCGACCATGTAGAAGGCAGGCTCGGGAAGGTGGTCGTAGTCGCCGTTGACCAGGCCCTTGAAGCCCTTGATCGTGTCAGCCAGATCGACCAGCTTGCCCGGCGAACCGGTGAACACCTCGGCCACGAAGAACGGCTGGCTCAGGAAGCGTTCGATCTTGCGGGCGCGCGCCACGGTCATCTTGTCGTCTTCCGACAGTTCGTCCATGCCGAGAATGGCGATGATGTCCTGAAGCGACTTGTAGCGCTGCAGGGTCTGCTGCACCTGGCGTGCGACTTCGTAGTGCTCTTCGCCGACGATCATCGGGTCAAGCATGCGCGAGGTCGAGTCGAGCGGGTCCACGGCCGGGTAGATGCCCTTTTCCGCAATCGAGCGCGACAGGTTGGTGGTCGCGTCAAGGTGGGCGAACGAGGTCGCAGGAGCCGGGTCGGTCAAGTCATCGGCCGGCACGTAAATCGCCTGCACCGAGGTGATCGAGCCCTTGTTGGTCGAGGTGATGCGTTCCTGCATCTGGCCCATGTCGGTCGCCAGTGTCGGCTGGTAGCCCACAGCCGACGGGATACGTCCGAGCAGAGCCGACACTTCCGAACCGGCCTGGGTGAAGCGGAAGATGTTGTCGACGAAGAACAGCACGTCCTGGCCCTGGTCGCGGAAATGCTCGGCCACGGTCAGGCCGGTCAGCGCGACACGGGCGCGGGCGCCCGGAGGCTCGTTCATCTGGCCGTAAACGAGAGCAGCCTTGGAGCCTTCTCCGCCGCCCTTCTTGTTCACGTTCGAATCGATCATCTCGTGGTAGAGGTCGTTGCCTTCGCGGGTACGTTCGCCAACGCCGGCGAACACGGAGTAGCCGCCATGGGCGCGCGCCACGTTGTTGATCAGTTCCATGATCAGAACCGTCTTGCCCACGCCGGCGCCGCCGAACAGGCCGATCTTGCCGCCCTTGGCGTAAGGCGCCAGCAGGTCGACCACCTTGATGCCGGTCACCAGCACTTCGGCCTCCGTCGACTGCTCGACATAGGTCGGCGCTTCCTGGTGAATACCGCGGCGCAGCTTGGTCTTGATCGGGCCGGCGTCATCCACCGGCTCGCCGATCACGTTCATGATTCGGCCCAGCGTCTCGTCGCCAACCGGCACCGAGATCGAATCGCCGGTGTCGACCACTTCCTGGCCGCGAACCAGACCTTCGGTCGAGTCCATAGCGATGGTGCGAACCGCGTTTTCACCCAGGTGCTGCGCAACTTCGAGCACCAGACGGTTGCCCATGTTGGTGGTTTCGAGCGCGTTCAGGATCGAAGGCAGATTGCCCTCGTCGAATGTCACGTCGACAACCGCGCCGATGACCTGTGTGACGCGGCCGACCGCACCGCCAGCCTTGACGGCTTCGGTTTTCGCCGTGGTCGCAGCCTTGGCGGCGGATGCCGCTGCAGGCTTCTTTGCCGCTGCGGGCTTTTTCGCCGCTGCGGTTTTTGTCGCCGCCGCTGCTTTGGTCGCCGCTGCGGGCTTGCTTGCCGGGGTAGCTGCCTTAGCCATGTATCTTACCCTCTTCCGTGTCGCTTAGAGCGCTTCTGCGCCCGAAATGATTTCAATGAGTTCCTTGGTGATCTGGGCCTGCCGCTGACGGTTGTAGCTCATCGACAGCTTGTCGATCATCTCGCCAGCATTGCGGGTTGCGTTGTCCATCGCGGACATTTTCGCTCCCATTTCACCTGCAACATTCTCGAGCAGCGCCCTGAAGATCTGGACCTTGATCGAACGCGGCAGCAAATCCTCGAGGATTTCCTCTGCACTCGGCTCATAGTCATAGATCGCCGATGCGCTTGCATCCGCATCCGCAGCACCGGTCGATGCCGGGATCAGCTGCTGCCCGGTCGGAACCTGGCTGATGACGGATTTGAACTCTGAATAATACAGGGTGCAAACGTCAAAAGCGCCTTCCTCGAACAAGGTCATGACCTTGTCCGCGACCGTTTCGGCCTGGGCGAAGCTCATCTTCTTGACTTCGCGGAAGTCGACCCGTTCGATGATCAACGAGGCGAAGTCGCGACGCAGGATATCGTAGCCCTTCTTGCCGACGCACATGATCTTGACGGTCTTGCCGTCGGCCAGGAGCCTGCGCACCTGTTCACGCGCAAAGCGGGCAATCTGGCTGTTGAAGCCGCCGCAAAGCCCGCGTTCGGCGGTGCAGACCACCAGAAGATGCACGTCGTCCTTGCCGGTGCCTGTCATCAGACGTGGCGCGTCCTCGCCGCCGCCCACGGCATTGGCGATGTTCGTCATCACCGCCGCCATGCGCTGCGAATAGGGCCGTGCGGCCTCGGCCGCCTCCTGGGCGCGCCGAAGCTTCGCCGCGGCGACCATCTGCATCGCCTTGGTGATCTTCTGCGTCGCCTTGACGGAGGCGATCCGGTTTTTCAGATCCTTGAGTGAAGGCATCCGTTATCCGTCCTCGGTCTCTTGCCCTTAAGCAAAGGTTTTTGCGTAGGTGTCGATGGCTTGCTTGAGGTTCGACCTGGTGTCGTCGCTCAATGCCTTTTCCTTGCGGATGGTTTCGAGCACATCCTTGCCTTCGCTGCGCATGTAGCCCAGCAGACCCTGCTCGAACTTGCCGACGTCACCGACGGCCAGCTTGTCGAGATAGCCGTTCACGCCGGCAAAGATCACTGCAACCTGTTCTTCGGTCTTCAGCGGCGAGAACTGAGGCTGCTTGAGCAGCTCGGTCAGGCGCGCGCCACGGTTCAGAAGACGCTGCGTTGCGGCATCAAGGTCGGAACCGAACTGGGCGAAGGCCGCCATTTCGCGATACTGCGCAAGCTCGCCCTTGATGGAGCCTGCAACCTGCTTCATCGCCTTGACCTGCGCGGCCGATCCCACGCGGGACACCGACAGACCGACGTTCACGGCCGGGCGGATACCCTGGTAGAACAGTTCGGTTTCAAGGAAGATCTGACCGTCGGTGATCGAAATCACGTTGGTCGGAATATAGGCCGACACGTCGTTGGCCTGGGTCTCGATCACCGGCAGTGCCGTGAGCGAGCCCGAACCATTGTCTTCATTGAGCTTGGCAGCGCGCTCGAGAAGGCGCGAGTGAAGGTAGAAAACGTCGCCGGGATAGGCTTCACGTCCGGGCGGACGGCGAAGCAGCAGCGACATCTGGCGGTAAGCCACGGCCTGCTTGGACAGATCGTCATAACCGATCAGCGCATGCATGCCGTTGTCGCGGAAATATTCACCCATTGCGCAACCGGCGAACGGCGCCAGGAACTGCAGCGGGGCGGCGTCAGAAGCCGTCGCGGCAACCACGATCGAGTACTTCATCGCGCCGCGGTCTTCGAGGACCTTGACGAACTGGGCAACGGTCGAGCGCTTCTGGCCGATGGCGACATAAACGCAATACAGCTTCTCCTCTTCAGGGCCATTGTCGTGAATGGCCTTCTGGTTGAGGATCGTGTCGAGAATGATCGCGGTCTTGCCGGTCTGGCGGTCGCCGATGACCAGCTCGCGCTGGCCGCGGCCGACCGGGATCAGCGCATCGATGGCCTTGAGGCCGGTCGACATCGGCTCATGCACCGACTTGCGCGGCATGATGCCGGGCGCCTTGACGTCCACGCGGGAGCGAAGCTTGGCCTTGATCGGGCCCTTGCCGTCGATCGGATTGCCGAGCGCGTCAACGACGCGGCCGAGCAGTTCCGGACCAACCGGCACGTCCACGATGGCGCCGGTCCGCTTGACGATGTCGCCTTCCTTGATGTCCCGGTCGGAACCGAAAATCACGACGCCGACATTGTCGGCTTCAAGGTTGAGCGCCATGCCGCGAATTCCACCGGGGAACTCGACCATTTCGCCGGCCTGGACATTGTCGAGGCCGTAAACGCGGGCAATACCGTCACCGACGGACAGGACCTGACCAACCTCGGAAACTTCGGCTTCCTTGCCGAAATTCTTGATTTGATCCTTGAGAATTGCGGAAATTTCCGCGGCGCGGATATCCATCAGCCAACCTCTTTCAGTGTATGCTTAAGGGTGGAAAGTTTAGTGCGAAGCGATGTGTCGACCTGTCGCGAGCCGATCTTGACGATCAGGCCGCCCAGCAGCGACGCATCCACCGTGACGTTGAGTGTCACGGTCTTGCCGGTCACGCTCGAAAGCGCGGCCATCAATTCTTTTTCCTGCGCTGCCGAGAGCGCATGGGCGGAAGCCACGTCGGCACTCACCTCGCCGCGTTCGCGGGCGACGGTCTCGTGATAGGACCGGATGATTGCAGGCATGGCAAAAAGCCGGCGGTTACGGGCAACGACCTTGAGGAAGTTGCCGACCAGGCCGGTAATGTTCGCCTTGGCGATCAGCGCCACGATCGAACGGGACTGATCCTCGGCGGAAAAAACAGGGCTTTCGACGAGACGTCGCAAATCGGCGCTTTCGTCGATCATCGCCTGGAAACTGTCGAGATCCTTCGCCACGGCGTCGACCGCCTTGGCTTCGGCCGCCAGCTCGTAAAGCGAGGACGCGTACCGTTCGGCGACACCGGAAATAAGATGGGAGTTATCTGCCACGGGCGGGATTGTCTCTCATTGGCATCCAAGAGCCTGCACTTGACCGAAAGCCGGAAAGGCAAGCCTTTGATATTGTTGCGGTAACATTTGGGGCGTCAAAGCCCGAAAGCTTGTTTTTCCCCAATTGCGCGGTTCGTCTAGCATAGAGCGCCGGGACTCGCAACACGCCCGGCCCGGCTTATCGCACCTGCTTTAGGATGAGTTGGTCGCAATTGTTTGCGCCGTCGCGGCCCTGCGGAGCGATCCGGGCTACACAAGCCCAAGTCCGTACAGAAGCGGCAGCGCCGCCAGAATGGCCTCGATCGCAACCGACACAAGGTTATAACCGGTCAGGCCGCGATCCGACACGACCGAGACGATTCGGCCGAAGGCGGTGAACGCCCAGCCGGTGCCCAGCGCCAGATAGATAAGCGGCTGCGCGAACAACAGCGCGCACAGGCCGATGCCGATATAGAAGCCCGCCATCGTGCCCCGCGCCTCCGACAGCGCTTCGGGATGATCGGGCGCGGTCTGCAACCTGAGAATTCGAAGCGAAAGCCGGGGCGCCAACAGCAGCGTCAGGCCAAACACCACCGTGACAACGGCCGAGGACCAGGCCAGCCATTCGCCCTGTGTTGACGGCCAGTAGAATTCGATCATTCCCGCATCTCCGCTTCGGTTCGCATGGCGATAGGCGTGACGGCTCCGTCGCGCCTGCCTGCCGCCATAGCATGGGCGCCTGCCGCGACAAAAGGCCCGCCACCTCTGGCGGGACCTCGCAACACCCAGGCGTCCCTCAGTCCGCGGCGGCGAGTTCGCGGTCTTTGCGCGCGATCAGGCGTTCGCGATTCATGATGTAAAATCCGCTCATGCAGATGATCGAGGCGCCGAACAGGGTCCAGCCGTCAGGAACATCGCCGAACACGATCAGGCCGAACAACACCATCCACAGCAATTGACTGTAGACGAAGGGCGCCACCTTGGAAGCGCTCGCCAGCCGGCTGGCCTTGACCAGCAGCGCATGCCCGCCCAGACCAAACAGGCCAAGGCAGGCAAGCAGAGCTGCGTCGAACACCGAATCGGGCATCTGGCCGTAGATCAGCGCCGGCGGCGCCAGGAGCACACTTGCAAAAATGCTGGAATAGAACACCAGGCTGACCTGGCTTTCCTGCATCGAGAGCTTGCGGGTCAGGATCGAGTAGAGCGAATAGGTCACCGTCGCGAGGATAGACCAGATGATGGCCGGCTGGAACACTTCGGTACCGGGCCGCACCACGATGAGGACGCCGATAAAACCCACCACGATTGCAGACCAGCGGCGCAGGCCCGCCCATTCACCCAGCAGAGGTCCCGCCAGGGCCGTGACGATCATGGGCACCGACAGAAAGATGCTCACCGTTTGCGCCAGCTGCAGATCGCGCAGCGCCAGAAAGTTGAACAGCGTCGTCCCCGGCAGCAGCATTCCCCGCAGCACCTGCAGGGGCATGCTGTTCATTCTGTACATGTCCGCCTTGCGCCATCCCTGGAAGGCGAAAAAGGAAATCACCGAGTGGCTGAGAAACCGGCACCAGACCACGAACACGGCGGCATAGCCCAGGGTGACCAGATATTTGGCCGTGGTGTCGAGCAGCGCGAACCCCATGAAGGTGCCGAGCGCCAGCGCCATCGCCATCGGCGGCATGGCTTCATGGTCGATGTCATGCCGAACGGGCCGGTCATCGGGTTTAAAATCCAAGGCAGGGTTCCTGTGAGGCCGCACGTGTCGGAAGGGAGCGCGTCAGCGCTGTGGACTGCCGTTTCATGCACCGCACAACCGTCCATGTCAAAGCCTCAGGCCCGGAGCGGTCAGCCGATCTCGTCCAGCATGGCGCGTATCACCCTGGCGGCGCTGCGCGCATCCACCTCCGAATCGCGCACCAGCGCGTCGAAATGCTCGGTCAGGGCGCTGACCTGCCGGCTGTCGCGATAGACCAGATAGAACTGCCCGACATAGACGGCGGCCAGCAGCCGTCCGAAGATCGACACCGGGGCGGAAAACAGCTTCTTCGAATCATACAGATAGAGCCGCAGCGACGGATAGAGCCGGGCGCAGCTGTCGGCCATGAACGCGATCTGCGCCGCGCGGACATCGCGGTCGAGCCCTTCCCAGTAGCCCTCGCCCCGGGCCAGCGATCGGACCTTGTCGATCGAGACGCAGATTTCATAGTCGGATCCCGGCGCCCTGAGCCAGTCGACGGTCTCGCGCATCGCGCCGCGCGCCTGTTCCGGCGTCTTGTCCAGAAACGCGGCATATTCCCATTCCAGCACCGCTTCGGTCTTGAGAATGTCGGGCAGCGTCGCCGGCACATGGCGGATCTTGTAGCCGGCGGCCTCCCGGTGCCAGGCGATGATCTGCTCGTCGGCCGGCGTGCGATGCGCCGTGGCCATCCTGAAATTGGCCGACAGCACTTCGGCCGCCGATTCCGGCCGGTCCGACAGGCCGAGCAGCCAGTCGGCGCTCACGCCCAGCGCCGCGGCGCATTCGGCGGCGAGATGCGCATTGGGCAGCCGCACCTCGTCGGGCGCCAGCAATTGCGCGATCGTCGAGCGGTCGACGTTCGCCGTCCGCGCCAGCGCGCTGCGGCTCAGTCCGGTCAGCGCCATGCGGGCGGCCAGGCGGGTGCGGAACAGCTCGGCACGGTCATTCTTGTGCATCGATGACAATTCGCACGTTTGATGTTTTTAATCAACACAAACGGCTTTTTGCAGCGAAGACACCAGATTCCCGCAAGGCGCCAAGGCGTCTAGAAAGGCCGTGTCGAACCAGCAGGCCGCAAACCAACCGGACAGAACGCAGACCATGGACTCAAACCTCAGAACCATCGTGAAAGCCGTGACCTGGCAGGCCCTGGGGCTGGCGACAACCAGCCTGCTCGCCTGGTTCTACACCGGGTCGGTGCTGGGCGCGCTCGGCTTCGCGCTCTCCACCTCCGCCACCGGCCTCGCCTTTTTCGTGGTGCATGAGCGGATCTGGGCGCGCGTCCACTGGGGTCTTCGCAACGCCCGGACCGATTGAGCCCTGCCATCCGCCAGTCTCTCTTGACGCCTCTTCGGGTTGATGCGGCGCCCCACTGCTCTATTGTAGCTCGGATCGTCTTCGGCCATCGCAACAGCGCGGCCAGCCTGAGTGTATCTGAACTGGAAGCTTCATGCCCCCCGCCTGCCGTCCGTTGCTGAACAGCGCCCTCCTGCTCGTCTTCACCCTCCTGCTTGCCGCCACGCCACTGGCCAGTCCGGCCTGGGCGCAGTCGCCGCTGACCGGCGCAGCCAGCGAATCAGCCGACACACCTGAACCGACCGACGCGGTGATCAAGCCGCTGCTCGATGTGCTGAAGGATGACGCGGCGCGGGAAAAACTCATCCAGTCGCTTGAGCAAGCCACCCCCGACGCCGACGCCGCGAACGCCGATGATGAAGCGGCCCCGACCACGCTGGCCGCCCAGCTGGCCGCGATCACGCGCACCACGATCAACGAGACATTGGCCATCGGCCGCAAGTTCGTGACCGACCTATCGGGGCTGGCCACGCTGTTCAATGGCCGGTCCAATCTCGATTGGGGCAGCCTTGCTTCCATGCTGGCGCCCATTCTGGCGACCGTGGCGATATCGCTGGCGGTGTATCTCGTCGCCAAGCGGGTGCTGCGCGGCGGGCTTGGCAATGTCTCCATGCGCCTGCGCGATCGCGGCCTCTTTGCAGCGATCGCGCTGGTGGGGCTCTATTTCCTCGCGGAAGTCCTGGCGCTGGCGCTCGCCTATTTCTCCACCGGCGCCTTCGCCGCCACGCTGTTCGGGACGGCCGGCGTCTCGATCTACCAGACGCTCTACCTCAACGCCTTTCTGATCATGGGCGTCACCGCCATCATCATCCGCGTCGTCACCGGCATCGTGAATGGCGACTATGCCGTCCTCAGGCTGGCGCCCTCCGTGCGGCAGATGATGCGCCGGCGCGGCATCAGGCTTGCCGGCATCCTGATCTTCGGCATCGCCTTCCTGGTGCCCGCGGCCAACGCGCTGCTCTCGTTCACCGTCGGGCGAAGCCTTAGGGTCGTGGTCTACACGATCGCCGCAATCTATGCGGTCATGGCGATCCGCGCCATCTCCGGCCTGCAGCAGGCCGCTGCCGAACTGCCCGACGAAGAGCCGCAGGAAGAGGGCGACGCCGCCGTCGACGAGGCCCTGCCCGAACCGGTACAGTCGGCCTTCATGCAGGTCTGGCCGCTGATCGCCTATCTCTATGTCGGCGTCAGCTATGTCATCGCCCTGTCGCGGCCCGGGCTGTTCGTCGATTTCGTCGGCGGGGCGACGCTGAAGACCGCTCTCGCCCTGATCGTCGGCGGGCTGGTGCTGCGCGCCTGCGGCTATCTCGCAACCCTGAGCGTGAGGGCGCCGGCCTTCCTGCCTCTCGACAGCCAGGCGCTGTCGGCGCGGCTGACCTCGTTCGTGCCGGTGCTGCTCAGGGTGGTGTGGTTCCTGCTCAGCGTAGCCATCCTCGCCGTGGTGCTCGACGCCTGGGCGCTTGTCGATGTCGGCGGCTGGATCGAAGGCGAGCGCGGCAGCGCCATCATCGCCGGCCTGGTCAGCAGCCTGGTGGTTCTGGTCGTCAGCTTCGTGGTCTGGGCCGCAGCATCCTCCTGGATCGATTATCGCATGGAAGGCGGCAACGCCTCGGCCCTGCACTCCGCCCGCTACCGCACGCTCTATTCGCTCGCCAAGAACGCGCTCACGGTGGCGCTGGTGGTGTTCGGCGGCATGATCGCGCTGTCCGAGCTCGGGCTCGACATCGGCCCGCTGCTCGCCGGCGCCGGCGTGCTCGGCCTCGCCATCGGTTTTGGCGCACAGAAACTGGTGCAGGACATCATCTCGGGCGTCTTCATCCAGCTCGAGAACGCCATGAATGTCGGCGACGTCGTCGGCGCAGGCGGCATCACCGGCGTGGTCGAGCGGCTGACGCTCCGCTCGGTGTCGCTGCGCGATCTCTCGGGCGTCTACCACATCATCCCGTTCAGCTCGGTCGACGCGGTGTCGAACTACATGCGGATCTACTCCTACCATGTCGAGGAAGTGGGCATCGCCTACAAGGAGAACGTCAGCGACGGCAAGGCCGCCATGGAGGAAGCCTTCGACCGCCTCAAGCAGACCGAGCACAATGCCGACATCCTGGCGCCGCTGGAAATGCACGGCGTCACAGGCCTGGGCGACAGCGCCGTCCTCATCCGCGCCCGCATCAAGACCGCCCCCGGCCAGCAATGGGGCGTGGGCCGCGCCTACACCGAACTGGTCAAGGAAGTGATGGACGAACGCGGCATCGAGATCCCCTTCCCGCACACGACGCTGTTTCTGGGCCGCGACAAGGAGGGGAAGACGGACGAGTTTCCGGTGCGGCTGGAGAAGGTGGGGGAGAAGGACGGGGAGTGACAGGGGCGGGAATCGCTCTCTCCGTAAAGCCGTAGCTGTGTGCGGCGTCTTTGCGTGCCCAAGTCGGCCGTTCGACGCCCTGTACGGAGCCGCAAAAGCATACGCCAGTGGAAACCGATCGTCCAAGTACGACGCGCTGGATCAGGAATGACATCAGGCCCCGCACATCAGTGCCTCGCGCCGGCTGAGTTGTACTACCCGATGTGGGAAACAAAGGCGCTATCCTTACGCGCTTAGAACGACAGCGACCTGCTGATAGAGCTCAAGCTCGGCCTCATGCCATAACTCGACTGCCACAGAAAATGTCTGCTCCTCCACCATGTTGGCAGCCCATTTGCCCTCACAGCGGACGACAAGATAGTAGCTGTCGCCGTAGTTGGAGATATCGCGCTTACGGACGAACGTTCCGACTTGGAGGCTCCCTGCCTCCTGCATGGTGGCCAAAGGGTTCATTTTGCAGATCGCCGAAGCGTTTTCGAAAACTGCGGCACCGCCATTCTCTTCTTTTTCTTCAGCTTCCCATTTTCGGAACCTGTCAAAAACCTCTTCGGTCGATTTTCCCCGCACGAGGTGATAGCCCATTTTGACGCCCAAATATTCTTTCCGGCTGTTCCGAACCGGCGGGTCAAAGGCAAGCGATACCTTGATGTGCCGAACGCCCTTGACCGTTTGGAAATCGGTTGGAATAGGCACTTCGTAAACGGCAAATCGATCAATCGGGAGGCTATCCTCGATCGCCATCACCACACGGTTGTCTTCCGAAGCTTCGGCAAGACTGACATCTGCCACGCCGTATCCGGCATATCTGAAATGCTCGCGACCGCCATCTGAGGTAACTCGTTCGATCAAATCGGCCGGGTGATCCGCACTCAAACCCATCAGTGCCCTGACAAAGTTTGCGCTCGCGTCAGGAAATTCCTCGAGTAGCGCAGCTGCCTTGTAGGCGGCAATGGGAGCCGCAAAAGAGGTTCCGTAACGATAAACCATCAGGCTCTGCAAATAATTCGCGTTGAGCGTCAGAACGCCGCAGCTGTCGCGATCGGCCGACAAGCTGGATGAAAATCCCTGCCACACGGCAGTACCACCATACTCGACCAAGTCAGGCTTAATGCTCTTGGCAAAGCCGGGGCCACATCGGCTGAAGGGTGATGGATGATGTGCGGCGGTCAAAGCCACGATGTCTGCATCAAACTCGTCTCCCGGCATGAGACCATTGGAGTGAGCTAAAGATCCAACGACAACAGAGTTCATCGAGCTGGCCGGCTCATAGAGCCTGTGCTCATCTTCAAGCAAATACTCAGGATAAATGCCAACGCCTTCGTCCGCGATGCGATGGCTTATGGCCGGGATATTGCCCGCTGAAACGGTAATGACGACGCCAAGCTCGCGGACGAGATTATCAAGTGTCATCGCCCAGTTCGATGGACGGCCACCAACTATGTGCTCGATATCGGCGAGTGATATGTTGATCACCCGGCAACCATATTCTTCTCTAAGCCGCCGGATTGCTTCCTCCACTATATCAGCGACTGTGCGTTCTTCGTCAAAATGGCCATTCGCATCGACAATCTTGGCGCTGGCGATACGAAACCGCGGTGCTAAAATGTTCTGAGAAATCTGTTCGGCAATTGATCCGTAGCTCGCAAGAGCCGCTACAGATGTGCCATGGCGTTTTTCGTCATCGCTCCCGAGCTCAGCCGGGACACCGAATGTACCGGCGATGACGCCGTCGAGCATTGGATGGGCCGCTGTAATTCCGGAATCGACAATTCCAATACAAACAGCATTCGCCGATGGCGGGCTTATTGGTGGAAGTTCGGTGGTCGTCAGAGTTGCTCCCGGATCGGAGGCAAAGTCAGGCACTGCGGGGAGGTCTATCCAGGCAACTTCAGCCATTGCCAGCAGTTCCTTCAACCCGGCTCCCGGAACTCGCACCCGAACGATAAAGAGCCCTGCACCGCGATAACGGCTGAGGAGCTCGCAGCCGAACTCATCGGCCTTTCGGGCGACACGATCGACATAAAGGTCAGTTAGCAAATCTTCGTTGACGTCCCAGAGCTCGACATCAATCAGAAAGACATCGCCGTCCGGAATCATCTCCACCATCGCGAAGCCATGCCTAGCCAGTGCACTGCCAATTTTGTCGTTAGCAGATAGTTCGTCAAAGCTATCGATAACGCCGAAGAAGCTAGCATGCCTAGCCCCGACCTGGGTGACGGGAATGGGGCCTGCATATTGCTCTGATCTCTCCCGCAGAACCGCTAGACTTGGGTCGACTGATAGTGCCACGGTGACGTCGTCCGACCGTTGCTCAAGGATTTGCAGCCCGACGCCGGTAAGGGCATCTTCGCTGAGATAGCCATCCGTATTGATTTTCAGAATGACCGTGGGATCGGCAACGGGCTCATCAACGCGTTCGGCATTGCGCACCGCGTTACGCTCAACGAGCTGTGCGAGCTGAAGACGCAGTTGGCTACCGTGCAAGACATGATTTCTCGGTGGCGCGGTTCCAAAGCCAGGTTTCTTGCGTCGTTCGAGTTGGCCTTCAAGGCGGCGAAGTTTCAGGTGAGGTCGTCGTGCCACGAAAATCCCCTATCAAATAGAGGAGCTCACCTTACTCTGAATATCTTTGCGACGTCGATCGGAATTTATCGCGTAATCGAAGTCTAGTCGAGATATCTTCTTGCGACGCTGCATGATGGCGTGTCGCATTGCGGTATAACAGATGCGTTCAACGTCGGCGTGACTTCTTCCGACAAGTTGCTTTGCATCAGCAGCAATATCGAATTCGAGGCCAAAATTTCGTGTTTTGAACTTGATCAGCCGACGGATGTCTGACGCGTTCGGACGCCCGAATAGAACGACTTCATCAAATCGTCGTATAATCGCAGGGTCAATCGTAGACTCGAGGTTGGTTGCAGCAACGATAAAACCACGACCTTTAAATCGTTCGATCATCAGCAAGAGATTATTCACGACCCTGCGCATTTCATTATGCTCGGTTGGATCGGATCTGGTCCTGGCCAAGGCATCAAATTCGTCGAGGAACAGAATAGAAGTCTGACGTTCAGCGGCATCAAACAGGCGGCGCAGGTTCGATGCTGTCTCCCCCAGCATGGAGCCAATCAATGCATCAAGCTTGGCCACCATGAATGGTAGCCCAAGCTCCTTGGCGAGCACCTCAGCGGTGAGCGATTTGCCGCAGCCAGGTGGACCACAAAACAGCAACCTCGACCGCAGTGGCAGGCCATGGCTTCGAATGGCCTCGCTGTGACGATATTCATCTGCAATATCGTACAGCGTTCGCGAGACCTCGGTCGAGAGCACCAGCTCCCGAACATCGCGTTGCGGCTCTACGAATTCCATGAACTCCGCGGCACGCCCAGAAAGATTTCCTGTCGGAGAAAACGCCTGTCGAGGGAGGGAATCACCGCCAGCGAAACGAGATTTGGAACCCAAAAGCGGCTTTAGGGCAGAAGCCTTTTCCGCTTCCGCGGTTGGTTTTGATCCTGATCGCGACATGATTGCCCCTTATGCCAACACCCTACATTGGGCAAGTTGATTTCTCAACTCCCCTACACACATCGGCTTTAGAATCATCGCATAATAAGGCGAGTTATTGGCATTTGGGGACATTTCGTGTGGATAAGCAAATGCTCATACCAAATCGACGCTGGGCCGCATTGTCGTCCAACAGTCCCGCTCGACGACTAGGTGCCACGTGTCGGCAATGATGATCGCCTTACCATCTGCGGAGGTCTTGCCGAGATGCCTTCACCGCTTTGCGACCGGTATGCGGCAGCTATGCCGTCGATAACTCCTAGAACCTGCAAATCCGCTCGCGCCCGCTTCTCAGCCGTTCTACCCCACCCCTCACAGAAAACTCTGCGGATCGATATCCACCTGCACCTGCACCGATCCCCGCGCCCTGGGCCCCTTGGCGAGCATCGCGCGCACGAACCCCTGCATGTCGCGCCCGCGTTCGCCGTGCACCAGCAGGCGGAAGCGGTGGCGGCCGCGGATCAGGGCGAGCGGCGCTTCGGCGGGGCCCAGCACCATGATCCCCGGCGTGGGGGGTGCTGCGGCGCGTAAGCCCCGCGCGTGGCCTTCGGCCTCGGGGCGGGTCGCGGCCGAGACGATCACCGAGGCGAGGCGGCCGAAGGGGGGGAGGTGGGCGCGGCTGCGTTCGTCGGTCTCGCGCTCGTAGAAGGCCTCCGCGTCGCCCGAGGCGAAGGCCTGCATCACCGGGTGCTGCGGCTGGTAGGTCTGGATCAGGCCCAGGCTCTTGTGGCCCGCGCGCCCGGCCCGGCCGGTGACCTGCGACAGCAGCTGATAGGTCCGCTCGGCGGCGCGCGGATCGCCGTTCGCGAGCCCCAGATCGGCGTCGACCACGCCCACCAGCGTCATCAGCGGGAAATTGTGCCCCTTGGCCACCAGCTGCGTGCCGATGACGATGTCGGCCTCGCCCTTGGCGATCGCCTCGAGCTCGATCCTGAGCCTTCGCGTGCCGCCCATCATGTCCGACGACAGCACGATGGTGCGCGCGTCGGGGAAGTGCTTGTCGGCTTCTTCCGCGATGCGCTCGATCCCCGGCCCGCAGGCGGCCAGGTGGTCGAGCGTGCCGCAGGAGGGGCAGGCCTGCGGCGTGGGCTCGGCGTGCCCGCAATGGTGGCACTGCAATTGCCCGCGAAAACGGTGCTCGACCAGCCAGCTCGAACAGTCCGGACACTCGAAGCGGTGGCCGCAGACCCGGCACAGCGTCAGCGGCGCATAGCCGCGGCGGTTGAGGAACAAGAGCGCCTGTTCCTTGCGCTCGAGCGTCTGCGCCATCGCGTTCAAGAGCACCGGAGACAGGAAGCCGCCGCGCGCCGGCGCGTGCCGGCGCATGTCGACGAGCTTGATGTCGGGCAGCACCGCTTCGGCGTAGCGGCTTTCGAGCTTCACATGCCGGTAGCGGCCCTGCCGGGCGTTGACGCGGCTCTCGATCGACGGCGTGGCGGAGGCCAGCACCACCGGGATATTGGCCAGCCGCGCGCGCACCACCGCCATGTCGCGGGCGTTGTAGAACACCCGGTCCTCCTGCTTGTAGGCCGGGTCGTGCTCCTCGTCGACGATGATGAGACCCAGATCGGCAAACGGCAGGAACAGCGCCGAGCGCGCCCCCGCCACCACCGAGATCCCCGCCTCCGCCGTCTGCCGCCACACCTTCTCGCGCATGCGCGGCGTGACCTCGGAATGCCATTCCGCCGGGCGCGCGCCGAAGCGCTCGTGGAAGCGGTCGAGAAACGCGGCCGTCAGCGCGATCTCGGGCAGCAGGATCAGCACCTGCCTACCGGCCCGCACCGCCTCGGCGATCGCCTCGAAATAGACCTCGGTCTTGCCCGAGCCGGTGACGCCGTCGAGCAGCGTGACGCTGAAGCTTCCCTCCGCCACCGTAGACCGCAGCGCGTCCGCCGCTTCCGCCTGGCCGGGCTCGAGCGCCGGCGGCTGGTAGTCGGGATCGGGTGCCGCCACCACCGGCGGCGGCCTGAGCCGGACCGGCTCGAACACGCCCTGGGCCGACAGCCCGTCGATCACGCTTGGCGTCACACCCGCCGCATGCGCAAGCCCGCTGCGGGTCCAGGCAAGCCCGTCGCCCGCCTGCTCGAGCACCCGCTCGCGCGCCGCGGTCAGCCGTTCGGGCCTTGTCTGCGTCAGCCTCAGCGCATCGATCATCGGCTCGGGATCGAACGCGGCCGGCGCCCTCAGCGCCATCCGCGCCACCAGGCCGGGCGGCGACAGCGTGTAGGCAGAGACCCAATCGATGAAGCGGCGCATCGGCTCGACGATCGGCGGGCAATCGAACACCTGCACGATCTCGCGCAGCTTCTTCGGATCGACCTGGTCGGCATCGCCGTCCCAGACAATGCCCGGCACCAGCCGCGGCCCCAGCGGCACCTGCACGATCTGGCCGGGTTCAGCCTTCGTGCCTGCCGGCAGCGCATAGGAATAGGCCCGCTCGGCCGGCATCGGAATCAGCACCGGCACGATCCTGCGCGGGAACAGCCCTTCCTGTTCCCGGGCCTGTCCCGCGTTCTGTCCCCGGTCATCTCTTCGTCGCGAATCTTTTTCCATTTGGCGTGACCTTGCCCCCGGATTGGGCTAAAGGGAACCCGGATTTGTTCTGGAGCGCGCCGGGTCATCCCGGCTGGCGCGAAATTGGAGGCTCACATGAAATTCTTTGTCGACACCGCCGATGTAAGCGAGATTCGCGAACTCAACGATCTGGGCCTGATCGATGGCGTCACCACCAATCCCTCGCTGATCATGAAGTCCGGCCGCGACATCCGCGAAGTCACCAAGGAAATCTGCTCAATCGTCGACGGCCCGGTTTCCGCCGAAGTGGCCGCCACCGACTACGACACGATCATGAAGGAAGCCGCGGTCCTGGCCAAGATCGCCGACAATATCTGCATCAAGCTGCCGCTGACGCTCGACGGCCTCAAGGCCTGCCGCGCGCTGACCTCCGACGGCCACATGACCAATGTGACGCTGTGCTTCTCCGCCAACCAGGCGCTGCTCGCCGCCAAGGCCGGCGCGTCCTTCATCTCGCCCTTCATCGGCCGTCTCGACGACATGGGCCTCGACGGCATGGACCTGATCCGCGAGATCCGCCAGATCTACGACAATTACGGCTTCGACACAGAGATCCTCGCCGCCTCGATCCGCACCGTGGGCCATGTCAAGGAAGCAGCCCTGATCGGCGCCGACGTGGCCACCATCCCCGCCTCCACCATCAAGGCGCTGGTCAAGCACCCACTCACCGACAAGGGCCTCGACGCCTTCCTCGCCGACTGGAAGAAGACCGGCCAGACCATCGCCTGACCACGGGCGCCTGATCGGGAGCCCGCCACGGGCCATCCAACTCACAAACGTCAACGGCCCGGTCATCCCGGGCCGTTTTCGTATCTGCAAAGTCATGCGTGGGATGGGCGATGCCCTATCCTCCGTCATGCCGGCCTTGAGCCGGCATCCAGCCACGGCGCGTCCACGCCGTGAAAGAATCTCTTGCGATCAAGGACTTGATCGCGCCCGATCATACCGGGCCGTGTTCGTTGAACATCTCTCGCTTTTGGTCCGCGGCAGCCTCAGGCGGCCTGGCTCCAGCCCTTGGGCGCAGCCTCGAAGGCCCGGTCGGGGTTTGCTGCCAGCCCGTGCACGGTGTGATACTCGAGCGCCTTGACCGCTTCGGCCGGATCGCCGTCCAGGGCCTCGGGCATGATCGGCTTGCCGACGGTGAAGCGGAAGGTGTGGTGCTTCTTGTTGAGCAGCTCGTGGAACACGGTCATGTCCCTGAGTTCCGTCGAATGCTTCGACAGCCAGTAGAACAGGCCGGAATTGCGCGCCGAGATGTTGACCGGAAGCACCGGCAGATCGTGGCGGCGCGCCAGCGTCACCGCCGACGCCTTCCACGGCCGTTCGGTCAAACGGCCCTCGTTCCAGAAGGCGATCCGGCCCGAGGGAAACAGCACCGTGGCCTTGCCGTCCTGAACAGCGCGGTTGGTTAGCTGCAGCGTCTCGCGCGTCTTGTCCCGGCTCTTGAATTCCTCGCGCCACTCCACCGGAATGATGATCTCGTCAAATCGCTGGCTGATTCGCACCGCGTCGCGGTTGGCGAAGAACATCATGTCGGGGCGCGACTGCGCCAGAAAATCGAACATCGCCACGCCGTCCGCCATCCCGGTCGGATGATTGGCGACAAGCAGGAACCCGCCCTTGCGCGGAATCCGCTCCGCACCGCGGGACTGGATGTCGAGCTTCAGGATCTTGCTGATGTACTGAAAGGCCTCGTGCCCCGACATCGCGGCAATGTCATCGGCCATGCGCACCGCAGCGCCATATTTCAGCGTCGCATAGACGACAGGGCGCATCAGCGGCCAGGCCGGATGATCGACCAGCCGGCCGCCGCGTTCGGCAATCAGCCGGTCGATGATATGCCCGGGCCGGCCATGGGCAAGAACGTGCAATCGATCTGAAATCTCCGCCACATATGCCATGGACTCGACCCCTCTGGTCTCGCGTTGTCACAAACCTATGGCAACAGAATATGATGTCATGATGACATCGCTGAAAACTGCCCGCGGCGAGGCAAAGCCCCGCTGCTCCACCCCATCGTTTACTCCGCGCTAAGGCACAAATGCAATAGTGAGCTCCGGATCCGGCGCCGGTCAACCCGAATCACTGCGGCTTGAACCGCTTGATTTGCGGTGGATTTGCCCAGTCCGGCCCGCTGTTTCCACCAGCCAGAGGCAGCCCGATGAACGCAACCACCATGCAGCAGCCGCTTGTCATCGCCGCCCCCGATGTCATCCACGAGCAGCAGCACTGGCTCCGCCAACTTATCGACGAGCGCCGCCTGTCCCCCAAGACCGCCGACGCCTATGAGCGCGATCTGCGCCAGTTCCTCGGATTTCTCACCATGCATCTGGGCGGGCCGCCGACAATCGCCGATCTCGCCGATCTCAGACCGCTCGACCTGCGCGCCTTCATGGCCGAGCGCAGGCGCGGCGGCGCCGGCGCCCGCACATTGGGCCGGGGCCTGGCGGGCATCCGGTCGTTCCTGCGCCATCTCGAGCGCAAGGGCATGGCCAATGCCGCCGGCGCCGCGGCCACCCGCGCGCCCCGCCAGCCCAAGTCGCTGCCCAAGCCGCTCACTGCGCGCGACGCCCTGCGCGTGGTCGATGCCGACCTGCAGCTCTCCGACGAGCCCTGGATCTCGGCGCGCACCGCAGCCGTGCTGACGCTTCTGTATGGCTGCGGCCTGCGCATCTCCGAAGCCCTGTCGCTCACGGTGGCCGACCTGCCGCGCGATGGCGAGACCCTGCGCATCACCGGCAAGGGCAACAAGACGCGGATCGTGCCGCTTCTCCCCATCGCAAGCGCGGCGATCGAGGCCTATCGCAAGCTCTGCCCCTTCTCGCCCGGGCCCGATGAACCGATGTTTCGCGGCGCCCGCGGCGGCGTCCTGCAGCCGGCCATCGTACAGAAGGAGATGCGGCGCTTGCGCGGCGCCCTCGATCTGCCCGAATCCGCCACCCCGCATGCGCTCCGGCATTCCTTCGCCACGCATCTGCTGGCCGGCGGCGGGGATCTCAGGACCATCCAGGAGCTGCTCGGCCACGCCAGCCTGTCGACAACCCAGGTCTATACCGGCGTTGATTCGCGCCGCCTGATCGAGATCTACGACCGCGCCCACCCCAGGGCCTGAGCCCCGGCGAACGGGTCGGACGCGCACCGGTGCGGCAGCGCTTAACCCCGCATTTACCATTGGGCAAACCATGGCCTCCTATTAACCGGATTGAGCGAAGTGCTGGTCTAGAGTGCCGGGTCAGATCCCGTGCATGCCGGGCCTGCGGCGGTGTCGCGAGCACCACGGACATGCATCACCCGACAAGACGCAGCCGCCTCGCTTCCTGTGACGTGCGCTGCAAGAGGAATGGCCGCGCATGCATCATCAGCCCGCACTTTCCCCACTCCGGCCGAGGCTTGCCCGGCTCCCGAACCTTATGTTCGCCGTCGTCGCCGCCCTGCCCTGGGCGCTGCTGATCCTGCTGGCCGCGGGTCTTGTCTATGCCGGGGCCGCGCGCGCCGAAGAGGCCGCCTGCGATGGCGTCAGCCTTGTGGACAAGCTCTCGACAACTGCGCCTGAAAAGCTGGCCAAGGCGCGCGAGGAAGCTGCAGCCACCCCGAACGGCCAGGGCAGGCTGTGGAAGATCGAGAAGGAGGGCCGCGAGCCCTCATGGCTTTTCGGCACCATGCACGTCACCGATCCGCGCGTCACCCAAATGCCCGACGCCGCCCGCACCGCCTTCGACACGGCTGATACCGTCGTCATCGAGACCATCGACATTCTCGACCCGGTCAAGGCGCAGGCGGCGCTTCTGACCGATCCTGAACTGACCATGTTCACCGATGGCAGCACGCTCACGTCCCGTCTGAGTGAGGACGACGCCCGGCTGGTCGAAGCCGAGCTGTCCCGCCGCGGCATTCCGCTGGCGCTGGTCTCGCGCATGAAACCCTGGATGATTGCCGGCATGGTGGCGCTGCCCGCCTGTGAACTGGCCCGCAAGGCCGATGGCGTCGCCTTTCTCGACATCAAGATCGCCAGCAGCGCCAGGGATCAGGGCAAGCAGCTGCTCGGACTCGAAAGCATCGGCGAGCAGATGTCCGCCATGGCCGGCCTGCCGATCGAGTTCCACATGCGCGGCCTGGTCGAAACCATCAGGCTCGCCGATCTGATGCCCGACATCATGGCGACCATGACCGAGCTTTATCTTAAGGGCGAGATCGCGCTGATCATGCCCGTCATCATGGCGGCCGGTCCGGACGATGCGGGGGCGGTTACCGTTGGGGAGCTCGACGGCTACGCCGAATTCGAGGAGCGCATCGTGACGCTGCGCAACCATGTGATGGCCGACCGCGCCGTCCCGATCCTTGAAAACGGCAATGCCTTCATGGCCGTCGGCGCGCTGCACCTGCCCGGCGACGAGGGTCTGGTCTCGCTGCTGCGTGACGCCGGCTACACGCTCAGTGCCATCCGGTAACACAACGTGACCCCCGGGCAGCGGGAGAACCGGAACCTATGGTCCGTATCGGCGTTTTGACACCATGACTGACTGAAAAGGAAATGTCCCATGGTTGATAACACCTCATACAATCGCCCAGGCGAGACGACCCCCCACACCACCCCGGTTGATCCGGCAGCGCGTCAGAACGATCATGTCCGCGAAACGACCCGCGAAACGACTATTGTCACATCCGGCAATTCCAATGGCATGATTGCCGGCGTGGTCCTGGTCGTTCTTCTGGCCATCGCAGGCTATTTCTTCCTCACCGGCGGCGATGATGTGGCTGACTCCACCGCACCGGCGATTGAAAACAACATCAATACCGCACCGGCGGCAGACCAGGCGAGCCCGGCCGCTCCGGCTCCGGAAGCGCCCGAAGTACTGGCTCCGTCCTCGGGCACTGAAACAGTTCCGGTCGACCCGAACAGCGCGGCTCCCGCAACGCCCGCTCCCACGGCGCCTGCCACCGACGGCTAAGGCCCAGGCTTCCCGTCAGCCTCCCTGATGGAAGCACACGAACCGCCCGGCCGATGCCGGGCGGTTTCGCGTTTTGACACCTGGCGTCCCTGAGGGACATTGCTCCCGGGCAGGAAAGGCAAGGATTACCTTGCCACCCGCGACAGTGTGCTGGACACGATCAGCTTGTGAAACGGCATGATCGCCGCGAGATAGACCCGGCCAAGCTGGTTGTGACGTTTCACGAGCGCCATCAGCCGCACGGAGGTCTGATCGTCGCCGCAAGGCTCCGTCTGGACCACGATCCGGAAATCGAGATGCCGGTCGTCAAACCCCAGAACCAGCTCGCGCTTGCTCTGAGCCACGATGGGGACCATCCCGACACGCCCGGCTTTCGCCGCCGCAGCTTCGGGATCGCCTTTCAGGCCGAACGGCCGGACAACGAGATTGCGCAGTGCCATCAGGGCGCCGGTCTAGGCGAGCATCTTGCCAAAGGCCTGCCTTCCCGCCTGTTGCGCCGTCAATCCCGGCTGCGCCGCTGCCACCTCGAAACAGTCGGCCCAATCCGCATCGGGCAGCGCCGGATGCGGCAGCGAGACCGTGACCTCCCGGGCCTTCATGGCGGCGGAGTGCCTTGCCGTCGGGACGGCGCTCACATGTGGATCGGCTTGCCGAATGTCGCGAGTGCCGCTTCCTTGACCGCTTCCGACATGGTCGGGTGGGCGTGGCAGGTGCGGCCGAGATCCTCCGACGAGCCGCCGAATTCCATCAGCACGGCTGCCTCGTGGATCATCTCGCCTGCGCCCAAGCCGATGATGTGGACGCCCAGCACCCGGTCGGTCTCGGCATCGGCCAGCACCTTGACGAAGCCGTCCGAGGCCTGCATCGCCCGCGCCCTGCCATTGGCCGAGAACGGGAACTTGCCGGCCTTGTACTTGACGCCCTCGGCCTTGAGCTCTTCCTCGGTCTTGCCGACGGCGGCGACCTCGGGCTGCGTGTAGACCACGCCGGGGATGACGCCGTAATTCACATGGCCCGCCTGGCCGGCCATGATCTCGGCCAGCGCCACGCCCTCGTCCTCGGCCTTGTGGGCGAGCATCGGTCCGACGATGACGTCGCCGATGGCGTAGACGCCCGGAACATTGGTCTGGTAGTGCTTGTCGGTGCGCACCCGGCCGCGCTCGTCGAGCACGACGCCCGCGTCCTCGAGCCCCAGACCCTCGGTATAGGGCTTGCGGCCGGTGGCGATCAGCACCACGTCGGCGTCGATGGTCTCGGCGTCGCCGCCCTTGACCGGCTCGAAGGTCACTTTCGCGCCCTTGCCGGATTTTTCCACGCCGGTGACCTTGGCGCCGAGCTTGAATGTCATGCCCTGCTTGGCCAGAATGCGCTGGAACTGCTTGGCCACCTCGCCGTCCATGCCGCCGAGAATGGTGGGAAGATATTCGACCACGGTGACCTTGGCGCCGAGCCGGCCCCAGACCGAGCCCATCTCCAGCCCGATCACGCCGCCGCCGACCACGACGATGTGCCCGGGCACCTTGTCGAGCGCAATGGCGCCGGTCGACGACACGATGACCGTCTCGTCGATGTCGACCTTGACGCCGGGAATGCCCGCGACGTCAGACCCGGTGGCGATCACCACGTTCTTGGCTTCAAGTTCCTCGGTTTTGCCATCCTCGCCGGTCACCGAGACCTTGCCCTCGCCCAGAACCTTGCCGGTTCCGATGAAGCTGTCGATCTTGTTCTTCTTGAACAGGAAAGCCACGCCGTCGACATTGGATTTCACCGTGGCGTCCTTGTGCGCCATCATCTTCTCGAGATTGAGCTTGGGCTTGTCCACCTCGACGCCGAGCGCCTCCATCCCATGCTCGGCATGATGGAACATTTCGGACGCATGCAGCAGCGCCTTGGAGGGAATGCAGCCGATATTGAGGCAGGTTCCGCCGAAGGTCGCGCGCTTTTCGATCACGGCCACTTTCAGACCCAGCTGCGCCGCCTTGATGGCGCAGACATAGCCGCCGGGGCCGGAACCGATGATGATGACGTCGTAGCTCATGGTCTTGTCCTTATGATCCGAAATTCATTCCTGGCACCCCGTGAGGCGAAACACATCGCCGGGCGTCTTGGTGATCTGGCCGTCGCGCCAGGCAGCCGAGCGCATCACCGCGGCGCCGAAATCAGGCAGCAGCAGGCTCTCGCCGGCAATCGAGCCCGGCTCCAGCACCGGCATCCATTTCGTCCCGCCCTTGCCATCCACGACATAGAGCGCGCCTTCCCAGACGGTGCAGGCGTCGATCTCGGCGCCGGTGGCGTCACCCTGGGGGCAATTGTGCAGGATTACCCCCCACGGGCGGTCAGGCTCACCGGCCATCATCACCACGCCATCCATCTTCACGCCGTTCTCGCCAAACACCAGGCTGAACCGGTGCTGCATGCCGTCGGCCTCGCCCAATGGCCCGGCAAAGGCTATCTCAGCTCCGGATTCCGCCTCGTTGTAAAGGCCGAGCGCCTGCGGGCAGGCGGCTTGCGCCGGCGCCGAAACAGACGCCAGCATCAAGGATAGCACCCATGCGAGGCCCCGGCCATGCATCGTTTCAACCCGCCTTTTCCGTCGCCAGCTTCAGCCCGAACGCAATGAACACCAGCCCGCTCGTGCGGTTGATCCACTTGCCGGCGCGCTCGAATCCGGCGCGCATTTTCGGGATCGTCAGGAAGAACGACATGCCCACGAACCAGGAAATCAGGCAGGCCGCCATCACCAGTCCATAGCCGAACTTGATCATGGCCGGCGTGTCATGGCTGACAACGGTCGAGAAGATCGACAGGAAGAAGAACACCGGCTTGGGGTTGAGCGCATTGGCCATGAAGCCGAGCGCAAATCCCTTGAACGCCGATTGCGACGACGCCCCGTTGGGCGACACTGATCCGGCATCAAGCGTCACAGAGCCGGCGCGGAACGACTGGATGCCGATATAGACCAGATAGGCGACGCCAGCCCATTTGATGATGTTGAAGAGCATGATCGACTGCGAGATGATCAGCCCAAGGCCGAGAATGGTGTAGCTCAGATGCACCATCAGTGACGCGCCGATGCCGACACTGGTCAGCACCGCGGCCTTGCGCCCGTGCACCATCGCCTGGCGCATCACCATCGCCGTATCCGCTCCGGGCGCGACGATACCGAACGAGAAGATTGCCATCAGCGCGGCAAGTTCGATCAGGTAGTGATGCATCTCTTATAGTCCCATGAAGGCAAATACCTGTCCGGCAGTTCCGCAGTGGGCCCTGTCGGGGTGATCTCGGGCCCGAGGCGGACATGCTGGTTCCGGGCCGGCCGAAGCCGGTCCGGAACCACAAGATGTCAAAGATCGAGAACGAGACGCTCGGGATCTTCCAGGCTGTCCTTGACCCGGACCAGGAAGGTCACGGCATCCTTGCCGTCGACGATCCGGTGGTCATAGGACAGCGCCAGATACATCATCGGCCGGATCACCACCTGGCCGCCGACCGCCACCGGGCGCTCCTGGATCTTGTGCATGCCCAGGATTCCCGACTGCGGCGAATTGAGGATCGGCGACGACATCAGCGAGCCGTAGACGCCGCCGTTGGAGATGGTGAAGGTGCCGCCCTGCATGTCGGCCATCGACAGCTCGCCATCGCGCGCGGCGCGGCCCAGGCGGCCGATTTCCTTCTCGATCTCGGCGATCGTCATCTGGTCGGCGTCGCGCACCACCGGAACCACCAGGCCCTTGTCGGTGCCCACGGCGACGCCGACATGGCAGTAGTTCTTGTAGATCAGGTCCGTGCCGTCGATCTCGGCGTTGACCGCCGGAATTTCCTTGAGCGCATGGGTCACCGCCTTGGTGAAGAAGCCCATGAAGCCGAGCTTGACGCCGTGCTTCTTCTCGAACAGCTCCTTGTAGCGCGAACGGAGATCCATCACCGCGCTCATGTCCACCTCGTTGTAGGTGGTCAGCATCGCGGCCGTGTTCTGGGCTTCCTTGAGACGGCGGGCGATGGTCTGCCTGAGCCGCGTCATCTTCACCCGCTCTTCGCGTGAAGCATCGTCGCCGGTTGAGGCCGGACGCGCCGCCGCTTTCGGCGCTTCGGCGGCCGGAGCCGATGACTTGCCGATGGCATCGAGCACATCGCCCTTGAGCACCTGGCCGCGCTTGCCCGAACCCGACACGTCGCCGGCATCAATGTTCTTTTCCGCCATCATCTTCTGCGCCGACGGCGCGGGCGGCATCTTGGTTTCGCTGATCTCGCTCCCGCCTGCGATCCGGGCGGTCTTGTCCGCGGCCTCGCCGGTGGTCTTGGCGCCGGCGCTGTCGGAGGCCTGCGCGACCGCTTCCGGCTTTTCAGCCTTCGCAGGCGCCTTGTCGGCCTTGGCCGGGGCTTCCTCGCCCTTGCCCTCGGTAATCTGTGCCAGCAGCGCATTGACCTCGACGGTCTCCCCGTCCGGAGCGAGAATTTCGCTCAGCACGCCCGAGACCGGGGACGGCACTTCGATCGAGACCTTGTCGGTTTCGAGCTCGACCAGCGGCTCGTCGACCTTGACGGTGTCGCCGACCTTCTTGAGCCAGGTTCCGATGGTGGCTTCGCTGACGGATTCGCCAAGCGTGGGGACGCGGACTTCAGTGGCCATGTTATGTCTTTCCGTTCTTTGTCTCTCAAACAATTGGCAAGGCAGGCGGCAGGTGGCGTCAGCCGCCCAGCGCATCCTCGAGGAAGGCTTCAAGCTGCGCAAGGTGGCGCGACATCAAACCGGTTGCCGTTGACGCCGACGCCGAGCGGCCGGTGTAGCGCACGCGCTGGTACTTGGCGTCGATATGCGCCAGCACCCATTCCAGATAGGGATCGATGAAGGACCAGGCGCCCATGTTCTTGGGTTCCTCCTGGCACCACACCATCTCGGCATTGCGGAAACGCGACAGCTCGTTGATCAGCGCCTTGGCCGGGAACGGGTAGAGCTGTTCGAGCCTGAGCAGGTAGATGTCGTTGATGCCGCGCTTCTCGCGCTCTTCATAAAGGTCGAAATAGACCTTGCCCGAGCACATCACCACGCGGCGGATCTTGTTGTCCTTGACGAGCTTGATCGGCTCGTTCTTGAGCACCTCGGCATCGTCCCACAGCAGACGGTGGAACGAGGTGTCGCCCGACATTTCAGCCAGCGTCGACACTGCGCGCTTGTGCCTGAGCAGCGATTTGGGAGTCATCATGATCAGCGGCTTGCGGAAGTCGCGCTTCATCTGGCGCCTGAGGATGTGGAAGTAGTTCGACGGCGTGGTGCAGTTCGCCACCTGCATGTTGTCTTCGGCGCACATCTGCAGGAAGCGTTCGAGCCGGGCCGAGGAATGCTCGGGCCCCTGGCCCTCATAGCCATGCGGCAGCAGGCAGACGAGGCCCGACATGCGCAGCCACTTGCGCTCCCCCGACGAGATGAACTGGTCGAACAGCACCTGCGCACCATTGGCGAAATCGCCGAACTGGGCTTCCCACAAGGTCAGCGCATTCGGCCGCGCCAGCGAGTAACCATATTCGAAGCCCAGCACCGCCTCTTCCGACAGCATCGAGTTGATCACCTCGTAGCGCGCCTGGTTGGGCGCCACATTGGCAAGCGGAATGTAGCGCTCCTCGGTTTCCTGGTCGTAGAGCACCGAATGGCGCTGGCTGAAGGTGCCGCGCTCGACATCCTGGCCGGAAAACCGGATCTTGGTGCCTTCCTGGACCAGCGTTCCGAAGGCCAGCGCCTCGGCGAAGGCCCAGTCGATGCCTTCGCCGGTCTCGATCATCTGCGCCCGGTTGTCCATGAAGCGCTTGATCGTGCGGTGGGCGTTGAAGCCCTCCGGCACTTCCGAAAGCTTCTTGCCAAGCTCGCGCAATTGCTTGAGCGGCACGGCGGTCTTGCCGCGGCGCTGCTCATCATGGTTGTCGGCAGTGCGGAGGCCTGACCATTGGCCGTCGAGCCAGTCGGCCTTGTTGGGCTTGTAGCTCTGGCCGATGTCGAATTCGCCTTCGAGATGGGCGCGCCAGTCGGCCTTCATCTTCTCGAATTCGCCCTCTGTGATCACGCCTTCCTCGATCAGCCGGCGCGAATAGAGCGTCACCACGGTCTCATGGCTGCGAATGCTCTTGTACATCTTCGGCTGGGTGAAGGACGGCTCGTCGCCCTCGTTGTGGCCGAAGCGGCGATAGCAGAACATGTCGATGACCACCGGCTTGTGGAAGGTCATGCGGAATTCGGTCGCCACCTTGGCGGCATAGACCACGGCTTCGGGATCGTCGCCATTGACGTGGAAGATCGGCGCCTCGATCATCTTGGCCACATCCGACGGATAGGGCGATGAGCGCGAGAATCCAGGATTGGTGGTGAACCCGATCTGGTTGTTGATGATGAAATGCACGGTTCCTGCGACCCGGTGGCCGCGCAGGCCCGACAGGCCGAGGATTTCCGCCACCACGCCCTGGCCGGCAAAGGCCGCATCGCCGTGCAGCAGCAGGGGCATCACCTTGACCCGTTCCTTGAGCGGCACGATGTCGCCCTCGAGATAGGTGGCCATCATGTCCTGCTTGGCGCGGCACTTGCCCATCACCACGGGATTGACGATTTCCAGGTGCGACGGGTTGGCGGTCAGCGACAGGTGGACCTTGTTGTTGTCGAACTCGCGGTCCGACGAAGCGCCCAGGTGATACTTGACGTCGCCCGAGCCCTCGACATCGTCGGGCTTGTAGGAGCCGCCCTTGAACTCGTGAAACACCGCCCGGTGGGGCTTGGCCATCACCTGGGTCAGCACGTTGAGGCGGCCGCGGTGGGCCATGCCGAAGACGATCTCCTTGAGCCCCATGTTGCCGCCGCGCTTGATGATCTGCTCGAGCGCCGGGATCAGCGATTCGCCGCCGTCGAGGCCGAACCGCTTGGTTCCCTTGTACTTGACGTCGATGAACTGCTCGAAGCCTTCGGCCTCGATCAGCTTCTGCAGGATGGCGACCTTGCCGCGATTGGAGAATTCGACGCCCTTGTCCGGGCCCTCGATGCGTTCCTGGATCCAGGCTTTTTCTTCCGGATGGGAAATATGCATGAACTCGACGCCGAGCGTCGAGCAATAGGTCCGCTTGAGAATGTCGACCATTTCGCGGATCGTCGCGTATTCGAGGCCGAGCACGTGGTCGATGAAGATCTTGCGGTCGTAATCGGCTTCGGTGAAACCGTAGGCTTCGGGCGAAAGCTCGTTGTAATCTTCAACCTGCGCGGCGATCCCCAGCGGATCGAGCTTGGCGTGCAGATGGCCGCGCATGCGGAAGGCCCGGATCATCATGATGGCGCGGACCGAATCGCGCGCAGCCTGCATCACATCGGCGGTGTCGATCGGCTGGCCGGCGGCCTTGGCCTTGCCGTTGAGCTTGCCGGTGACGGTCTTTTCGACCGCGCCCCAGTCGCCGTCGAGCGCCGAGACCAGCTCGCCATTGGCCTGAACCGGCCAGTTGGCCTGCTTCCAGGAGGCGCCGGCGGCGGATTTGCGGACCTGGTCCGGGTCGTCCTTCAGCTCGGCGAAAAACGACTGCCACTCGGCCGGCACGCTGCCCGGATTGTCCTGGAACCGCGCATACATCTCCTCAATGTATTGCGCGTTGCCGCCATAAAGGAACGAGGTCTGCGCCATGATGTCGTTGGCTTCGTCGTTGCGTGCCATGGATCTCACCTTTTGCGGGCCTTTTGGCCCTCTCCCTGGTGGTCTGACCGAAACAGATGGCTCCCATCTGTTCGAAAAGTCAGCCCACAAACTATTGGTCTGGTGGGGCGATTTGTCCAGACAGATGGGGACCATCTGTCTGGATCGCACCACAGTACTTTTTCAAGGCCTGCGCGACTTACGCCGCGAGCCGGCCCAACCCGAGCCCCAGCGCCGCGGTGTCGCTGAAGACCTGGTATCGCGCGATTCTGCCGTCGCGCAGCGTGAACATGTTGACTGTCTCTGTGCGCACGGCGCGCCCGTTGGCCTTCACCGTCCATTCGCCCCGGAGCACCGTGATGACGGTGTCGCCCGAGACATGAACCGCAAGCGGCTCGACCCTGTCGATCGTCAGATGATCGCCCAGGGTCTTGAGGAACGCCAGAAAGCCTTCAATTCCTGTCCAGTCCCCGGCCCAGGGCAGAAGCCCCTCGGGCGCCGGGTAATGGACCTCGATGTCGTCCGACACGACGCCGCGCAGACCCGCCTCGTCGCCCGCTTTCAGCGCGGCGTAATAGCGGTCCAGGATATCGCGCACGGCGTCGCTCATTCTTCCAGCTCCGGATCTCAGCCCTTGAGGACTTCGACCAGTGTCTTGCCCAGACGCGCCGGCGATGGCGAGACGCGGATGCCCGCGGCTTCCATGGCCGTGATCTTGTCCTCGGCGCCGCCCTTGCCGCCCGAAATCACGGCGCCGGCATGGCCCATGGTGCGGCCCTCCGGCGCGGTGCGACCGGCGATGAAGCCCGCCATCGGCTTGGAACGGCCCTTCTTGGCCTGTTCGATCAGCCACTCGGCCGCGTCTTCCTCGGCAGAGCCGCCGATTTCGCCGATCATGATGATCGATTCGGTTTCCGGATCGTCGAGGTAGAGATCAAGAATGTCGATGAACTCGGTGCCCTTGACCGGGTCGCCGCCGATGCCCACGGCGCTCGACTGGCCCAGGCCCTCGTTTGTGGTCTGGAACACGGCTTCATAGGTGAGCGTGCCCGAGCGCGACAGGATGCCCACCGAGCCCTTCTTGAAGATGTTGCCCGGCATGATGCCGATCTTGCACTCGTCCGGCGTCATCACGCCGGGGCAGTTCGGGCCGATCAGCCGCGACTTCGACTTGTCGAGGATCGCCTTGGCGCGGATCATGTCCTGCACCGGAATGCCTTCGGTGATGCAGACGATCAGTTCGATCTCGGCCTCGATGGCCTCGATGATCGCGTCCGCGGCGCCCGCCGGTGGCACATAGATCACCGATGCGTTGGCGCCGGTCTCTGCCCGGCCCTCGGCCACGGTCGCAAAGATCGGCAGTTTCTCGCCGCCCGAGCCTTCCCAGGTGGAGCCGCCCTTCTTCGGGTGAATGCCGCCGACCATCTTGGTGCCGTGATAGGCCAGCGCCTGCTCGGTGTGGAAGGTGCCGGTCTTGCCGGTCAGGCCCTGGACCAGGATCTTGGTGTCTTTGTTGATGAGAATGGACATGAAATCAGCCTTGTTGATCTAAGCGAGAAAATCTTCGACGAACGGGTTGCAGACCCGGACGGGTCCATAGGCCTGCCCGTGATTGAGGTCTTCGGTGTAGACGATCTCCATTTCGGCGCGCTGGGCGGCGACCAGAATGAGACCATCCCAGTGGGATATGTTGTGCCGGCTCGACATCTCGATTGCGTGGATGACATCTGCCGGGGAAACCGTGACCACATTGTCCTTCTGCAGGGTCTGGATCCATTCCATGGCGGCTTGCGCGCCATAAGCCAGCTTCCTGCGCAGCACCTGGTAGAGTTCCATCATCACCTGGGTGGATGTCGTGATCTCGCGCGTCTGCATCAGCTGGCGCGCCAGGTCACGTTTCGTCACGTCCGGTGCGGCCGTGTCGGCAGCGTAAGCGACGATGTTGGTGTCAAAGAAGGCGGCGTTCACGCATCACCTCCCCATAGAATTCCTCGCGGTCGAACAGGCGGCCTTCACCGGCTGACCTGGGCTCGCGGCTGTCCACATCCTTGTCGACAGCCTCGAACAGACGACCCCAGACCTCGGCCCGACCTGCCTGGGTCGATTCGCGATCGACCTCGTGCTGAAGGAAGCCGCGCACCATCTCGTTGACGCTGGTGCGCCGCATCGCGGCAAGCACCCGGGCCTTGTCGAGCAGGTCGTCGTCGATGGCGAGCGTGATGTTCTTGGTCATGGCCCTACACGGGTTATGTGCTACACATATTATGTGGAAGCGCCGCAGTCAAGGTTGGGCGCTTCCAATCGCATTCCGTGTTTTGGGACGTCCTGGACGCAGGTTATCCCCGGATCGCCTTGACGATCTTCTGCGCCGCGTCATCGAGATCGTCGGCGGCGATCACGTCGAGGCCGCTTTCGTTGATGATCTTCTTGCCGAGGTCGACATTGGTGCCTTCGAGCCGAACCACCAGCGGAACCTTCAGCCCCACTTCCTTCACGGCCGCGACCACGCCCTCGGCGATGACGTCGCACTTCATGATGCCGCCGAAGATGTTGACCAGAATGCCCTTGACCGCCGGATCGGCAGTGATGATCTTGAACGCAGCGGTGACCTTTTCCTTGGACGCGCCGCCGCCGACATCGAGGAAGTTCGCCGGCTCCTCGCCGTAGAGCTTGATGATGTCCATCGTCGCCATGGCGAGACCGGCGCCGTTGACCATGCAGCCGATATTGCCGTCGAGCGCCACATAAGCGAGATCGTGCTTGGAGGCCTCGATCTCCTTCTCGTCCTCTTCGGAGAGGTCGCGCAACTCGACGATCTCGGGATGGCGGAACAGCGCGTTGTTGTCAAACGACACTTTGGCATCGAGCACCCGGAGCCGCCCGGTTTTCATCACGATCAGCGGATTGACCTCGAGCAGCGCCATGTCCTTCTCGACAAAGGCCTTGTAGAGGATCGGAAACAGCGTCTCGCCGTCCTTGGCCGCTTCGCCCGAAAGCTCCAGCGCGCCGTTGAGCTTGGCGAGATCGTCGGCGGTCACGCCTGCCATCGGGTCGATGGCGACGGTGATGATCTTTTCCGGCGTGTCATGGGCGACCGCCTCGATGTCCATGCCGCCTTCGGTGGAGACCACGAAGGCCACCTGGCCGACGCTGCGGTCCACCAGGATCGAAAGATACAGTTCGCGCTCGATGTCGGCGCCGTCCTCGATATAGAGCCGGTTGACCTGCTTGCCGGCGGGGCCGGTCTGCTTGGTGACCAGCGTGTTGCCGAGCATTTCCTTGGTATGCGCCTTGGCCTCGTCGATCGAGAACGCCAGCCGCACGCCGCCCTTGGCGTCGGGCCCCAGTTCCTTGAACTTGCCCTTGCCGCGGCCGCCGGCATGGATCTGGCTCTTGACCACGTAGAGCGGTCCGGGCAGCGACTTCGCAGCCGCTTCCGCCTCGTCCACGGAGAAGATGGCGACCCCTTCGGCCACCGGCGCGCCGTAGGACTTCAGAAGTGCCTTGGCCTGGTATTCGTGGATGTTCATGGGAACTCCTGGATTGGTTGAACGGTCGAGAGCATCTTGACGTTTCGTTAAGCCTGATAACGCTCTAACCCGATGTTCTTACGCAAGTCTGAACGGAAGGCCGGTTTGGCCCTCCGTTCGATAAGCTTGGCCGCCTACTTCAGGTTCGGGGCAATCGCGATGCAGGCTTCGCAGAGCCCGGCAACCGCTTCCACCGACTTGTCGAAGGCCTTCTGCTCGGTCTTGTTGAGCTCGATCTCGATGACGCGTTCGATGCCGCCTTCGCCGATGACGCAGGGCACGCCGACATACATGTCCTTGACGCCATACTGGCCCGACAGATGGGCCGCGCAGGGCAGGACCCGCTTCTTGTCCTTGAGGTAGGAATCGGCCATCAGGATCGCCGACGCCGCCGGCGCATAATAGGCCGACCCGGTCTTGAGCAACTTGACGATCTCGGCGCCGCCGTCACGGGTGCGCTGGATGATTTCCTCGAGCTTTTCCTTGGATGTCCAGCCCATCTTGATCAGGTCGGGCAGCGGAATGCCGGCCACCGTCGAGTAGCGCGCGAGCGGTACCATGGTGTCGCCGTGGCCGCCGAGCACGAAGGCGGTGACGTCTTCGACCGAGACGTTGAACTCTTCGGCGAGGAAATGCCGGAAGCGGCTCGAATCGAGCACGCCGGCCATGCCGACCACCTTGTTCTTGGGCAGGCCCGAGAACTTCTGCAGCGCCCAGACCATGGCGTCGAGCGGGTTGGTGATGCAGATGACGAAGGCGTTGGGCGCGTATTTCTTGATGCCGGCGCCGACCTGTTCCATCACCTTGAGGTTGATGCCCAAAAGATCGTCGCGGCTCATGCCCGGCTTGCGGGCGATGCCGGCGGTGACGATGCAGACATCGGCGCCCTCGATGGCGGAGTAATCATTGGCGCCGGTCATGCGGGCGTCAAAGCCTTCGACCGGGGCGGACTGGGCGATGTCGAGGCCCTTGCCCTGCGGCGTGCCCTCGGCGATGTCGAACAGGACGACGTCGCCCAGTTCCTTCAGGCCGGCAAGATGGGCCAGCGTGCCGCCGATCATTCCCGAACCAATCAAAGCAATCTTGTTGCGCGCCATATCAACTCTCTCCGCAGGTCAGTGTGCTGAGGAACCCAAGCTCGCGGCCTGGCCCCGATTTCGCGTTTTCGCATAGACGTTATCACGGAAACAGGCAACTCAAACTTTCGATACGAGCTTTTTCAAACGGTTAGCTTTTGAAATTCTTACGTAAACGTCAATATTCCTGACGTGAATCCGCCATGGTCGACCCCTGGCCGGCGCGGCTTGCCTCCAGATAGGCGGTGCTTTGCATCTCGTTGAGCCGGGAGGCAGTGCGGGCGAATTCGAAACTCTCGGTCCCGCTCGACCCCTGATACAGCGCGTCCGGCTCCGCCGCCGCCGAGATGAACAGCCGCGTCTTGCGATCATAAAGTGTGTCGATAAGGATGATGAAGCGCTTGGCGGCATTGCGGCCGGCCTGGTCCATCACCGGCGCCCGGTCGACAAACACCGTGTGATAGCGCGCGGCGATCGCCGCATAATCGGCAGCCCCCAGCGGTGCCTCGCACAAATCGGCAAAGGTAAACCGCGCGGCGCCTGCCCCCGCCATCGGCACAGCCACATCGCGGCCCCGGACGCGGATCTGCTCCGGCGCTGTCAGCTTGCCCGCGGTGATCCGTTTCCAGGCCCGGTCCATGGCGTCATCGCCATCGGCCTCGTCTTCTCCCGCGCCCAAGAGATGATAGACCGGCAGCCGCGCCGTGGTCTCCATCCGGTAATCGGTGCGCGCGTCGAGGCTCAGGATGTCGACATGATCCTTAAGCAGCGTGATGAAGGGCAGGAACAATTGCCGGTTCAGCCCGTCGCGGTAGAGATCGGAAGGCTCGACATTGGAGGTCGCCACCAGCACGCAGCCGCGCTTGAACAATTGCTCGAACAGCCGCGACAACAGCATCGCGTCGGCAATGTCGGTGACCGAGAACTCGTCAAAGCACAGAACCCAGGCTTCCTTGATCAGCTCTTCCGCCACCGGCGGCACCGGATCTGATTCCGTGGTTTCGCCGTTCTTGAGCTTCTGGCGATGGGCGTGGATGCGGGCATGGGCGTCGGCCATGAAATCGTGAAAATGCGCCCGCCGCTTGCGCCGCGCCGGCACCATTTCATAGAACATGTCCATCAGCACGGTCTTGCCGCGCCCGACATCGCCGTAAACATAGAGCCCGCGCGGCGGCTTGCCGGATTTCTCCTTGCGCGCGAACAGCCATCCGAGCGCGCTCGACTTGGTGGCGAGCCGCTTGCTCGACACCTCGTCGAGCAGGATATCCAGACGCCGGGCCAGGCGCGCCTGCGCCGGGTCATCGGTGAATTCGCCGCTGGCGACGCGCGCCACATAGGCGCTCTCAACGGTGTCGAGTTTTTTCCAGCTCATGCGTGGAGCCTATCGCACCGTGCTCCGATCCTAGCGCGACAGCGAGATCTGCTCGCCCGTGGAGGTCGAGCCATCATAGCGTTCGTTTGCAGACTGGTAGAGCCGCGCAACCTGGTTGCCGCTCGAATCCGACAGGATCACCTGCTTGCCCTGCACGTCCCAGGCCGAGATCGCCGCGGCATTGCCGACGCAGCCGCGCGAGGCGGCGCGATAGCCGCCGGTCCACTTGGTCAGCGACAGGAACACGTCGCAGGTCGAGCCGCTGGAGCTCGCCGACCAGCGGCCGATCAGTGCTTCCCGGGTCAGTTCGGGCGCGTTTGCATCGGCCACCTGCGGCGCGGCCGACGGGGCCGGACCGGTGGGGGCTGCGGGAAACTCGCCGGGCTGCGGCGTCATCGGCGGCGCAAGCTGGCCGGATTGAACGCCGCCAACCGGGGCAGGCATCAGGGGGGCGGGCTGCTGCTGGGTGTTCATGCCATTATAGGACGTGCGCTGACATCCGCCCAGGACTGCGGCGACCGCCACGGCGACCAGCAAGGTGTGCATCTTCATAGACAAGCTCCGGTTACGCGAAACATCCGCTTCGCTGTTCGCCCCACTAATCCGCATAAAATGACCATAGGATGGAAATTGCAAGGAAAACCGGCCTGTGAAGCATATTAGCGGGACGATAATCCCACGTTATCCCCGCCATACACCAGTCCTCGCGTCCTTGTCACCCGCGGATTTGCCTGCCCGGCGCCGGACACGCTCTTCCCTGGGGACCGAAGGGATACGTGCAATCCCTGCAGTCCCGGCGGAAGGATCGGGAATGTGACAGGCAGTCGGACGCTATCGCTGGCGGCGGGAAGGGCGGGCTATTTCTCGATGCCGTCAAAGGCCTCGTCGCCCCACAGCGCCTTGACCGCGTTGTCGCGTCCACAGGCGCGGCGATAGTAAGTGTAGCGCACCGGGCTCTTCTTGTAGAAATCCTGATGATAATCTTCCACGGGCCAGAATGTGGCGGCTGATTCGATTTCGGTGACCACGGTCTTGCCCAGCACGGTCTGCGCCTCTGTCCTGGCCGCCTCGGCCGCTGCCGCCTGCTCGTCATCGAGCGCATAGACGGCGGTGGTGTAGCTGTGGCCGCGGTCGCAGAACTGGCCGCCGTCATCGGTCGGATCGACGGTGCGGAAAAATGTCCTGAGCAGGTCCGCGTAGCTCACCACCGCCGGATCGTAGGTGATCCGGACCGCTTCCCGGTCGCCATTGGCGGTGTGGCTCTCATAGGTCGGATTGTCCGCCTTGCCGCCGATATAGCCCGAGATCGTGGCGCTGACGCCCTCGACCTTGTCGAAATCCGATTCCACGCACCAGAAACAGCCGCCGGCGAAGATGGCCTCGCCGGTTTCCTGCGACTTTGCAGGAGCAGACGTCAAGGCAAGGATCATCACGGCGGACGAAAGCAACAATCTGAGCATGGTGTTCTCCTTTGTCACCGGAAAACTAGCTCAGAACCGGCATTTCTCAACACACGCTTCTGCACAAAGCCGTGAGCCGTCCGGTCAGGCCGTCGCGTCAAACGCATCCAGCGCCTCGGCGCCGTAGATCATCGACGGGCCGCCGCCCATATAGACCGCCACGCCGATGGTCTCGACAATCTCTTCGCGGGTGGCGCCATATTTGCGCGCTGCCTTGGCATGAAAGGCAAGGCAGCCGTCGCAGCGCGCGGTGATGCCGATGGCGAGCGCGATCAGTTCCTTGGTCTTGGAATCAAGAGCCCCCGGCGCGATCGCCGCCTGCGCCAGTTGCGCAAACCCCTTGGACTGCTGGGGCATTGCCTTGCGCAGTTCCGCCATGCGCGCGTTGGTCTGATCGATGAAGCTGTTCCAGTTGGTCTCGGCCATGCGTCTTTCCCTTTTCGGCTGAACTCTTACCCTCCGTGTAGCAGCATGGCCGGAGGTTGGATTTGATTGCGGTCAAGCCGCGGACACGCAAAATCCCTGGGTCCGGACAAGACCCGGCCGCGGCTTGAGGCAGGCGTTTCCCGTTTGCATGCGGCATGCACTACCCATGCGTCGGCCAGGCCCGGTGCTCGTCGTCGATGACGAACACATGGCGATGCCGCGGGCCGGGGTGATCGCGCAGGTGCGGATGATCCGCCGGAAGGTCGGCGTGCGCGTGCTCGATAACCTTCCGATCATTGGCGGGCCAGACCGCGACGGCGACCAGCACCCCGGCAAGCGCGATCGCGCCAAGGATCGCCATCGCCACGGGCAGTCCGAGCGCGCTGCCGGCCCAGCCGGCAATCGGATAGGTCATCAGCCAGCACAGATGCGACAGGGTGAACTGCGCCGCAAACAACGCCGGCCTGTCGTCAGCTTGGGCTGAATTGCGCAACAGCCGCCCTGATGGCGTCAGGATTGCCGCATAAAACAGCCCGCTCAGCCCCCAGACAGCGAGGAACGCACCCCATGCCGGCAGACCAGGATTGAGCTGATAGACAGCATGAGCCAGGGTCAGCGCGGCCAGCAGAAACCCGGCCGTCACCATCACCTTGCGATCGGCGAGCTTTTCCAGAAGCTGAGGCAAGATCAGGGCTGCCAGCATCGAACCGCCGCCAAAGGCGGCAAGGGCTGCGGCCACGGCGCCCTCCCCCAGGCCATAGCCGCCGCGGACGATGACAACGGTGTTGACCAGCACGAAAGCCCCGCTGGCGGCGGCGGTGAGGTTGAGCGCCAGCAATCCGCGCAGGCGCGGCGTCGCCACATAGATGCGAATGCCCCTGGTCAGGCGGTCGAGAAATGGCCGGGCCTTGGCCTGCGATCCGCTCGCGGGAATGGATGCGGCCAGAACCAGCAGCGCCGATCCAACAAACCCCACCACCGTGCCGCCGAACAGCCAGTGGTAGCTGATGAACAACAGAAGCAGCCCCGCCAGCGCCGGGCTCAGCAAGTTTTCCAGATCATAGGCCAGCCGCGACAGCGACAGCGCCTTTGTGTAATCGCGCTCATCGGGCAGAATGTCGGGAATGATTGCCTGAAACGCGGGTGTGAATGTCGCCGAGGCCGCCTGAAGCAGGAAAATCAGGCCATAAATCTGCCAGACCGCATCAATGAACGGCAACATCAGCGCCACGAGGGCGCGGACACAATCGGCGCCGATCAGCACGGATTTGCGCGGCCAGCGCCCGGCCAGCGCATTGGCCAGGGGCGCCAGCCCGACATAGGCGATCATCTTGATGGCGAACACGGTTCCAAGCACCGCGCCTGCCTGCTCGCCGGCCAGGTCATAGGCAAGCAAGCCCAGACCCACCGTCAACAAACCGGTTCCGATCAGGGCGATCACCTGGGCGGCAAAGAGACGGGCATAGGCGGGATGTCTGAGAACCTCGATCATGCCCGAGCCTAGCCGATCATTGTTGGATGGAACAGTTGGAAGGAGCCGAATTTCCGTCTCAACCGGCCAGGCTGTTGCCATGATGAAGCGAGATTGAAATTTGCCGCAGGACTGCATAGACAGATCGACCTTAGGAACGCGCGAACGCCATGCTGGCCGCACCGCCAGGGAAAGATTGAGTTGACATGACACTCCCCAACGATCTCAAGCCCTCCACCATCGCCGCCCAGGCTGGCGGCGTCATCGACTGGCCCTCGGGCGGCGTGGTGCCGCCGATGCAGCCCTCCACCACCTTCGTCCGCGACGCGGACTACGCGCTGGTCAATCCGGACAATATCTATTCGCGCGACAATTCCGACATCGTCCGCATCACCGAAACCGTGCTGGCGCGGCTCGAAGGCGCCGAGGAGGCGCTGCTGTTTCCCTCCGGCATGGCGGCGATCGCGGCGCTGGTGCGCACCCTGCCCAACGGCGCCACGATCGTGGTGCAATCGGGCATCTACTGGGGCACGACCAAATGGCTCAGGGATTTCTGCGCCCGCCGCCAGATCAGCCTGCATGAGGTCGACGCCAGCGATGCGGACGCGCTTGAAGCGGCCTGCGCCGCGCACCGGCCTGAACTCGTGTTCATCGAGACGCCGTCCAACCCATGGCTCAAGACCGTCGACATTGCCCGTGCGGCCAAATGTGCGCATCAGGCCGGCGGCTTGCTGGCGGTTGATTCCACCGCCGCGACGCCTGTGCTGCAGCGGCCGTTGGAGCTGGGCTGCGACATCGTCATGCATTCGGCCACCAAGGGCATCAACGGCCATTCCGATGTGCTGGCGGGCGTACTCGCCACATCGGCCCCCGGCGCAAAGACCTGGACCGACATCAAGGCCGACCGCCACGACGCCGGCGCCGTGATCGGGCCGTTCGAAGCCTGGCTTTTGTTGCGCGGCATGCGCACCTTGCCGCTCCGGGTGGAGCGCATGAGCCGCTCGGCGCAACAGATCGCCGAGTATCTCAGTGCGCATCCGAAGGTGACGGACGTCTATTACCCTGGCCTTGAAAGCCATCCCGGCCACGCCGTCGCCGCCCGCCAGATGCAGGGCGGCTTTGGCTGCCTGTTGTCATTCCTGGTCGAGGGCGGCGCTGCCGAGGCGCTCGCCGTGGTGGGCCGGCTCAGGCTTTTCCACCGCGCGACATCGCTCGGCGGCGTCGAAAGCCTGGTCGAGCACCGCCACACCATCGAGCCTCACACCGGCATTCCGCCAAGCCTGATCCGCGTCTCCGTCGGCATCGAGGACGCGGGCGACCTGATCGCCGATCTGGAGCAGGCGCTGGGGTGAAGCTGCTTGGGGAAAGAGGAGGGGCTGCGGCCGGTCGTGTCCGATCTCTACCGGACCAGCCGCGGCGCCTTGTCGAAATATTTCAGCACGATGTCGAGCTCGTGGCCGCGCTTGAGCACCAGGCCCGCCGCCGAGATGATGGCGAAGGCGCCCTGCTTGCGCGCCCGGGAGGGGTCTTTCTCGATGCGGTAGAGCGGCACTTCGCTGGTGCGGCGGAAGGCGGAGAACACCGCCCTGTCGCGCAAATGGTCGATGGCGTAATCGCGCCAGTGGCCTTCGGCAACCATGCGGGAGTAGACCTGCAGAATGCGGTCCAGTTCACGGCGCTGGAAGGTCACCGGTTCGGGCGTGGTGCGGCGGCGCAGCTCGGCCAGATCAATCGCCTCTGACTGGGCGCCCGTAGCGGCCGCACCCCGGTTCGCGGCGTAATCCGCCCCCTCAGCCATTATGTGGACTGCCAATCAGTGTTCATCGCGCCAGTGTGCCTGACACAATCTCAAATTCAAGCGCGAATGACATTTTTGCATGACGCCCGCCTGCTATCCACACCGGCATGCGCGATCTCGCATTGCACCATCACGAAACGCTTCAAGCGGTAGCGCTTGTTGACCTGGCTTCGGCCAAAAACCGGTCCGCTGCATAATTGGGCCGCATTTCAGACAAATCCACGCCTGATTTCGATCCGAAAGTACCCTCGTTGCCTCAGACGGTTCGAACCGGGGACTTCGAAATTTAAGCCCCCCAGCCCCCTCGGGGTCCCCGGGACGGATCAGACAGAAGCAGTCCGCATCAGGCCGTTCCCGCGCCCTCATGTGTGAGGCAACCCCCAATCCCCTGAACTGGACCGGCCTTGCGCCGGTCCAGTTTTTTGTATGGATCAGATCGGTTTGTCGGGTTCGATCATCGCCGCGCCCAGGATCCGGCCCGGCGCGCCGTCCTTGTCCACGACCTGCAGCAGGATGGCGCAGCCGCGTCCCGGATGGGCGGAGATCAGCGAGGCGGGCAGTTCGAGATCCACCGTCTCGCCGCTCCACATGCCGACGGTTTGGATTTCGCGCACGCTGTGATGATAGGTGATGACGCGGCCGGCATTCTCTCCGCTCTCGATCTTCACCCGGGTAACGTCGTCGAAATAGACCGCCACGATGCTGGCCTTGCCCTGGCCTTCTCCAACCGAAATGCTCAGCCCGTCGGCATCGAGATCCGCGCTCACGTCAACGTGCAATCCCGCACCCGTGGACGTGAGCGTCCCCAGCATCGAGGCAATGGCTGGGGCATCGGCGCCATTGACGTGGTCCTGGCCATTGATGACGGCCTGCGGGGTGTAGACATTCTTGCGCCCCAGCGTCTGCGCATAACCATATTGCCGGTCCGTGCTGGCGCGGCTCGACAGCGTGTCGGCCCAGCCGAGATAGTTCCAGTAGTCGACGTGATAGCTCAGCGCCAGCACCTCGCCGGCCTGTGCAAGCCGCGCCAGCTCCGCATCGGCGGGTGGGCAGGACGAGCATCCTTGGCTGGTGAACAGTTCGACCACGCCGGTGAAATCCTTCGCCTGTGCCGCACCCGAGCCCGCCAGGCACACCACGCCCGTCAGGACGGGAAAGGCGAAGGCAATGCAATATGTGCGAAGGGTCATGGATTGGGATCCGTTTCGATCAGCGTGAGGCTCCAGTGGAATGAGTCCGTTTTACCGTGGAGTGCCGGACACGACCAAATCACGTTGCGGTGACAGGCTCAAGCCTGAACCGGCGCCGCTCAAGGACGGGCACTGTGGCGCGCCGCGCGCCCGCTTGCGCGCCTGATTGCAGCAAAGAAAAAGCCCGCCGGAATGGTGTCCGGCGGGCTTTTTGTTGCGTTGGCAGGACGCGGTTTTATGCGGCCAGATCGCGCAGCACCGTCTGCAGGATGCCGCCATTTTTGAGGTATTCGAGCTCGTCGAGCGTATCGACCCGGCACAGGATCCGCACATCCTTGACCGAACCGTCGGCATAGGTGATGTGCGCAATCTTTCTTTCCCGCGGCTGCAGCTTGGCCAGATCGTCGATCGTGACCATCTCGTCGCCCTTCAGGCCGAGGCTTTCCCAGGTGGTGCCTTCCTCGAAGACGAAGGGGATCACGCCCATGCCGACCAGGTTGGAGCGGTGGATGCGCTCGTAGGACTGGGCGATGACGGCGCGTACGCCGAGCAGATTGGTGCCCTTGGCGGCCCAGTCGCGTGACGAACCGTTGCCATATTCGCCACCGGCGAAGATCACCAGCGGCACGCCCTCGGCCTTGTACTGCATGGCGGCGTCGAAGATCGAGACCTCCTCGCGGCTCGGATAGTGGAAGGTGTAGCCGCCTTCACGTCCGTTCGGCCCCAGCATGTGGTTGCGCAGCCGGATATTGGCGAAGGTGCCGCGCATCATCACTTCGTGATTGCCGCGCCGGGTGCCGTACTGGTTGAAGTCCGCCACGCCCACGCCGTGGTCCATCAGATAGCTGCCTGCAGGCGACTGCGCCTTGATCGAGCCGGCCGGCGAGATGTGGTCGGTGGTGATCTTGTCGCCGAACAGACCCAGCACGCGGGCGCCCTTGATGTCGGAAATGCCCGCACCGGACTTGCCCATGCCTTCGAAATAGGGCGGGTTCTGCACATAGGTCGACTGGTCGTCCCAGGCGTAGGTCTGGCTTTCCGGCGCTTCGACGGCCTGCCAGTTCTCGTCGCCCTTGAACACGTCGGCATATTTGGCCGCATAGAGTTCGCGGGTGACGTATTTCATGATGAATTCCTGGATCTCCTGGCTGGAGGGCCAGATGTCCTTGAGGAACACGGGGTTGCCGTCCTTGTCGTCGCCGATCGGCTCGGTGGTGAGATCCTTCTGCACCGAGCCCGCCAGCGCGTAGGCCACCACCAGCGGCGGCGAGGCGAGATAATTGGCCTGCACGTCGGGCGATATGCGGCCTTCGAAGTTGCGGTTGCCCGAGAGCACGCCGGCGGCGATCAGGCCCTTGTCGTTGATGGTCCTGGAGACGGGTTCGGGCAGCGGGCCGGAATTGCCGATGCAGGTGGTGCAGCCGAAGCCGACCAGGTTGAAACCGAGCTTGTCGAGGTCTTCCTGCAGGCCGGATTTGGACAGATATTCCGCCACCACCTGGCTGCCGGGGGCGAGCGAGGTCTTGACCCAGGGCTTGGTCTTCAGGCCCTTGGCGACCGCATTGCGGGCCAGCAAGCCCGCGCCGATCAGCACGCTCGGGTTGGAGGTGTTGGTGCAGGACGTGATCGCGGCAATCGCCACGTCGCCATGGCCGAGATCATAGTCCTCGCCTTCGACGGGGTAGCGGTTGTTAAGCTGCCCGGGCTTCTTGTATTCGTCTTCCAGCGACTTGGCGAAGCCGGTGGCGATGCCTTCCAATGGAATGCGGCCTTCCGGACGCTTGGGGCCGGCCATCGACGGCACGACGGTGCCGAGATCCAGGTCCAAGGTGTCGGTGAAGACCGGATCGGCGGCGCCGGTGTCGCGCCACATGCCCTGCGCCTTGGAATAGGCCTCGACCAGCTTGATGCGGTTTTCCTCGCGGCCGGACATGGTCAGGTACTTGATGGTTTCGCCGTCGACGGGGAAGAAGCCGCAGGTCGCGCCATATTCCGGACCCATGTTGCCGATGGTGGCGCGGTCGGCCAGCGTCATCGAATCGAGGCCGGGGCCGAAGAATTCGACGAATTTGGCGACAACGCCCTTCTTGCGCAGCATCTGCACCACGGTCAGCACCAGGTCGGTGGCGGTGACGCCTTCCTTGAGCGCGCCGGTGAGGCGGAAGCCGATGACTTCCGGCAGCAGCATGGAGATCGGCTGGCCGAGCATCGCCGCTTCCGCCTCGATGCCGCCGACGCCCCAGCCGAGCACGCCCAGGCCGTTGATCATGGTGGTGTGGCTGTCGGTGCCCACGCAGGTGTCGGGATAGGCGATGATGTCGTCGCCCTCTTCCCTGGTCCAGACCGTCTGGCCGAGATATTCCAGGTTGACCTGGTGGCAGATGCCGGTGCCGGGGGGCACGACGCGGAAATTCTTGAAGGCCTGCTGGCCCCACTTGAGGAAGCGGTAGCGCTCGCCGTTGCGTTCGTATTCATGCTCGACATTGCGCGCCAGCGCGGTGGGGGTGCCGAACTCGTCGACGATGACCGAGTGGTCGATGACCAGGTCGACCGGCACCAGCGGGTTGATCTTCTGCGGATCACCGCCCAGCGCCACCATGGCGTCGCGCATGGCGGCCAGGTCGACGACGGCGGGAACGCCGGTGAAATCCTGCATCAGCACGCGTGCCGGACGATAGGCGATCTCGGCCTCGGCCTTGCCCTTGTTGGTGAGCCAGGCCACGATTGCCAGGATGTCGTCCTTCTTGACGGTGCGTCCGTCCTCGTTGCGCAGCAGGTTTTCGAGAATCACCTTCATAGAGAAGGGAAGCGTCGAAACGCCGGTCAGGCCGTTCTTCTCGGCCTCGACAAGGCTGTAATAGACATAATCCGTGCCCTCGACATTGAGGACGGAACGGCAATTGAAGCTGTCGAGTGATTTTGCCACAGGCAACCCGCTTTCATCAGTTCAGCCGAGGTTTCAAGGCGAACACCTTACACGCTCGAGCGTGGAAAAGGATGCGGGTACGGTCATTTCCGCTGTCCGCCCGTGACGCGGGGGCGTCATGTTCGGCGCTTTAAGGGAATTCACGCCGACCGCTGGCGTGGTTGCGGGGGTTATAGATAATTTCGTAAGAACGTGCCAGATCAACCAATGGCTCATTTGTCATTTTTTTGGGCGGCTTGTTTTTGACCGGACCGCCGCCATCGAGGGCGGGACGAAGTGGGGACTGAATGCAGGCGGTAGCCACGAAACTCACGGGACGGCGGGGCGACAGCGTGTTGTTCGAGGATGTCTCCTTTTCGCTTTCTCGCGGCCAGGCGCTGGTCATCACCGGTCCCAACGGGGCGGGCAAGTCCACGCTGCTGCGCATGCTGGCCGGATTGCTGCCGGCTGATTCGGGCTCATTTGCCCTGACCGGGGATGACGGGGCCGCCCTGCCGATATCCGAATTTGCCCACTATCTCGGTCACCGCAACGCCATGAAACGCGAGCTCAGGGTCTCGGAAAATCTCGGCTTCTGGAAGAATTTCCACAGATCCGAGGCGACTGAAGGTCTGTCGATCGATGCGGCGATCGAGGCCGTGGAACTGAGCGGCGTGGCGCATTTGCCCTTCGGCTATCTCTCGGCCGGGCAGCAGCGGCGGATTGCGCTGGCGCGGCTGCTCGTCGCCTCCCGGCCGCTGTGGCTGCTCGACGAGCCGACGGCGGCGCTCGACAAGCGGTCCGACCAGCTGTTTGCCGATCTCGTCCACGACCATCTGGCCCGGGGCGGGATGGCGATTGCCGCCACCCACTAGCCGCTGGGGCTCGACACGATCCGCTCGCTCGAACTCTCCGGCCACCACCGGGCGGCGTCCGCATCCGGGGAGTCCTGGACATGATGGCGCTCTTGAAGCGCGACCTGGCGATTGCCACCCGTTCCGGCGGGGCGGCGATGCTGGGCGTGCTGTTCTTTCTGGCCGTGGTCGCCGTCATTCCCTTCGGCATCGGGCCGGATCTCAATCTTCTGGCGCGCATCGGCCCGGCGATCCTGTGGATCGGCGCGCTGCTCGCCTCGCTTCTGGGCCTCGACCGGCTGTTCCAGGCCGACCGCGAGGACGGCTCGCTCGACATGCTGGTGATGCAGGACTGGTTCGCGCTTGTGCTCACCGTATTCGTCAAGAGCCTCGCCCATTGGCTCGCCACCGGCCTGCCGCTGGTGCTGGCGGCCCCGCTTCTGGGCCTCTTGATGAACATGAGCGCGCTGTCCACCGGCGCCGTGATGCTGACATTGCTCGCGGGCACGCCGGCGATCTCCTTCATCGGTGCGGTCGGTGCTGCCATCGCCGTGGCGCTGCCGCGCGGCGGGCTGCTGGTGTCGATCCTGGTGCTGCCGCTGGCGATCCCGATCCTGATCTTCGGGGTCAGCGCCTCCTACGCCGCGGTCACCGATCCCGATCCGTTTCTCCCGCCCTTCATGATTCTTTCCGCGATCGCGCTGTTTTTTGCAGCGCTTGGCCCGGTTGCCGCCGCTGCCGCGCTCAAGGGAGCGTCCGATTGACACATCGGTTCCACACCCCACATTTGATATGGCGCATTGAAACCGGCCGCGTCAGGCCTTAGAGAAAAACCATGAGTGACACCACCGCATCCCAGGGCTGGTTTACCAGCCTCGCCAATCCGACCCGGTTTCTCGCCTTGTCCGGGCGGGTGCTGCCCTATCTCGCGGCCGCTTCGGTGATCACCTTGCTGATCGGGCTTTACATGTCGTTCGCCGCGCCCGAGGACTACCAGCAGGGCATCACGGTTCGGATCATGTTCATCCATGTGCCGGCGGCCTGGCTTGCCATGATGTGCTATTCGGTGATGGCGATTGCCTCGATCGGCACGCTGGTCTGGCGCCATCCGCTGGCCGATGTCGCGGCCAAGTCGGCGCTGCCCATCGGCGCGGCCTTCACCTTCCTGTCGCTGCTCACCGGCTCGCTCTGGGGCCGGCCGATGTGGGGCACCTGGTGGGTGTGGGACGCCAGGCTCACCTCGGTGTTCGTGCTGTTCCTGATGTATCTGGGGCTGATGGCGCTGCACAAGGCGATGGACGATCCGGCCCGCGCCGCGCGTCCCGCCGCGGTGCTGACGCTGGTCGGCTTCATCAACATCCCGATCATCAAGTTCTCGGTCGACTGGTGGAACACGCTGCACCAGCCGGCAAGCGTGATGCGGCTCGACGGCCCGACCATCCACCCTTCGCTGCTCTATCCGCTCCTGGTGATGGCGATTGCCTTCACGCTGATCTTCTTCACGCTGCATTTCATGGCGATGCGCAACGAGATCTTGCGGCGGCGGGTGGCCGCGATGCGGCGCCAGGCGGCGCAGTCGATCGGCGGCGGGGAGATGCGCCGATGATGAGCCACGAAGCCTTCGTCTTCCTCTCCTATGCCGCCACGGCCGTCACACTCGTCGGCCTGCTGCTGATGACGATCGCCGACGGGCGGGCGCGCAGGCGCGAACTCGCCGAACTCGAGGCGCAAGGCGTGCGGCGGCGCTCGCAAGGCTCAGGCAGGCCACGCTCATGAATGCGCCGATGAAGGACCCGGGGACGCCGCAGCCGGCGAGCCGCAGGCGGCTCGTGATCGCGTTCCTGCCGCTGGTGCTGTTCATCGCGCTGTCGGGCGTGTTTCTCTATCAGCTCGGCTCGGGCAAGAACGCCAGTGAAATTCCCTCGGTGCTGATCGGATCGAAGGCCCCGTCACTGGACTTGGCCCCGCTCGAGGGGCTGGTCGAGGATGGCAAGGCCGTGCCGGCGCTCACCGACGCGGCCATCGACGGAAAGCTGGCGCTCATCAATGTCTGGGCGTCGTGGTGCGTGCCCTGCCGGCAGGAACATCCCATCCTGCTCGAACTCGCCCGCGATCCCCGGATCATGCTGGTCGGCATCAACTACAAGGACAAGACCGAAAACGCGCTTCGGTTCCTGGGCGAGCTCGGCAATCCCTTCGCCGCCGTCGGCATCGATCCGAACGGCAAGGCGGCGATCGACTGGGGCGTCTACGGCGTGCCCGAAACCTATCTCGTGGCGCCCGACGGGAAAATCCTGTTCAAGCAGATCGGCCCGTTCACGATCGACGCGCTGCGCGAGAAGCTGCTGCCGGCCATTGAGAAGGCGATGGCGCCGGGCGCCTGACGCACTTTTTGCGTCCCGGTCGCGGGCAGGCCTCGCCGCGCCTGCCGCAGGGCTCTATATTGCGCTCCATGACCACACCAAGACAGTTCGACCGCCTGGTTCCCGAAGGCGACACGCTTGAGCGCGACGTCTGCCGCACCTGCGGCTTCGTCAACTACCAGAACCCGCGCATCGTCGTGGGCTCCGTCGTCCGCCACCAGGGCAAGGTGCTGATGTGCCGCCGCGCCATCGAGCCCCGCCGCGGCTTCTGGACCGTGCCCGCGGGCTATCTTGAGTTGGGTGAAACCCCCGAGGACGGCGCAAGGCGCGAGGCGCGCGAGGAGGCGCTGGCGCACCTGAAGCTCGGCGAACTGCTCGCCATCTACTCGGTGCCGCATCTGAGCCAGGTGCAGCTGATCTGGCGCGCCGAACTCCTGGACCCGGACACGGGCGCGGCGCTCTACGGCGTCGGCGAGGAAAGCCTCGAAGTGGCGCTGTTCGACTGGAACAATCTCCCCACCGACGAGATCGCCTTTCCGACCGTGCACTGGATGCTCGCCCACGAGCGCGAGGTGATGGCGAAGGGGTATCGCGGGCCGTTCAAGAACCCGGAGTGATGGGTGAGGGGCAGTCTCGGGTCGCAGATGGGATTGCCTGCAATGCCATATTCGGTGTCAGGGATAAACGGCCGGAATGGGGCCGGTCGCGGACTGGCAGCCTGTTGTAACGAAGTCGGGAAAACAGACGTTCTGCGTTCACAGGCGCGGTGTCACTGCCGGCCCATACCTGCCGTTTATCCGAAAACTTCCTGCGACGATCCGGCCTCCGGCAAGCTGCAATTGGCTCGATGCGCAGAAGTTCTTGAACCAGACAGTCGCACCTCCGACGCCGGGTTGATCCCCGTCAATGCGACGCCGTTCGCCCAGAGCATACTCAAGCAGGCTCCACACCGTACGGGAAACGGCCAATGTCAAAAGCAACATCACTCGCGCAACACCACATCATCGGGGGCGGCATCGCCGGACTGGCAGTTGCGGTCTACTTGATCCGCGACGCAGGAGTCGAAGGCAAGAACATCCACGTCTATGAGCAGCTCGGGGTAGCTGGTGGATCGCTGGACGGGTCGGGCGACGCCGAGTCGGGATATATGATCCGCGGTGGCCGCATGTTCGAGGAACATTTCGCGTGCACTTTCGACCTGCTGGACACAATCCCGTCTGCGAACGATCCAGGCGTCAGTGTCACAGAGGATATCATGGCATTCAATCGAATGGTGCCCGGGTCGTCCAACTGTCGCATTGTTCGGGACGGCCGACCTGCTGAGAACCGCTATGACCTCACGCTCAGCGCGCAGGACATTGTCGATATCAACCGCCTCATCCTTCAGCCAGAAAGCAGGTTGGCCGGGCAGAGCATCGAGGACTGGTTCAAACCGTCCTTCTTCGAGAGCAATTTCTGGCTGATGTGGTCCACGATGTTCTCATTCCAACCGTGGCATGGGCTGACTGAATTGCGGCGCTACTTGCGGCGGTTCATCCATCTCTTCCCGGGGTTTACACGCATCGAGGGCATTCTGCGGACGCGTTTTAATCAGTACGATTCCCTAATTGCCCCCATCGTCACATGGCTGCGGGATCGGGACGTCAGGATCGCCACTGGCACGCAGGTCACTGGCGTCACGATTGACGGGACGCGGCAGGACCGTCGTGTCACTGCCCTCGCTTTGGCCGATGAAGGCCAAGTGAAGATCAGCGAAGATGACCGTGTCTACCTCACCTTGGGGTCGATGACAGACGCAACTACACAAGGGTCGAACGACCGCGCACCGGACCTGCCTGAAAAAGAAGGGGGCGGCTGGACGCTTTGGCGCAAGCTGGCGGCACAGAACGAAGGATTTGGTCGCCCCGAAGCGTTCTGCGGCAACACGAGCAAGACCGCATGGCATTCGTTTACCGTGACAATGGATGGCCCCGATTTTTTCGAATTCATGGAAGATTTTACGAACAATCGGACAGGCACCGGAGGACTTGTCACTTTCGCTGACTCGGGTTGGACGCTGTCTGTCGTGCTCTTCCATCAGCCGCATTTCCGAGGCCAAAAACATGGTGCCTACACCTTCTGGGGCTACGGTTTGCGCGGTGACAGGCCCGGCGACTTCGTCAGGAAACCGATGTGGGAGGCTACAGGCAACGAGATCGTCACAGAGCTTTGCGGGCATCTGAAGCTTTCCAAGGCGCAGGCAGCATGGTTCGACGACGCACGGGTTCTGCCGTGTCGGATGCCGTATATTACCAGCCAGTTCATGCCCCGTCAGCCGGGCGACCGCCCCGATGTACGCCCCAGCGGTGCGCGGAATTTCGCAGTAATCGGCCAATTCTGTGAACAGCCTCGCGATTGCGTTTTTACGGTGGAATACTCCATACGTTCCGCGCGCACCGCCGTGGCGGAGTTGACGGGCCGTGTCGATCCGCCACCGCCCGTCGCACGCACTGACCTTGACCCTATGGTCCTGATACGGGCGGCCCGTGTACTGATGGGTGTTTAAACTTGGGGTCTGTCAACAAATCCAATTAGCGCGCATCCGGCGCTTTCTTCGCTTGGTCCGTTGCTGTCCGGTCCGGCACGAAAGTCCGCTTTCCGCCGTCAGGACCTTCCTGCGGGCGCGCGAATGGCTACATTCGGGAATTGAGTCCAGGATCGTGAACGGCAGACTCGGAGGCGCGAAGCTGTCATTGACAAGCAGCTTCTCATTCCCCCCGAACCGCCTTCACCGCCAACTCCGCCATCTTGAGGATCGCGTCGCGCGAGCTGGCGACGGCGATGAAGCGGGCGTTGTGGCAGAATTTCGCGCCCTTGACGCCGGTGGCGGCTTCCAGCGCAGCATCGGTCAGTCCGGCCCATTCGGCGGGCAGGTCGGCGCGCTGGTCGAAGGTGTCGTCCGACAGCTTGATGCCGTTGAGTGTCCAGTCAGGCCCACGCGGCATGACCACGAACAGCATGTGACCGGCCCCGGCCTTCTCCAGTGCGGAGCGGTAGGGCATGCCCATCGGCAGTTCGAGGACCGGTGACGCGCCGGCGCGCGCGATCGCATCGAGCACCATGCCCTCGGCCCGGCCCTTGGCTGCGAGGTTGCCGATAAAGGCCTCGACGAAGCTCCGGGCGATGGGCAGGGCCTTGAGGAAGGCGTCGTCGTCGGCCGTCGGCGAGGGGTCGTCGAAGACCGGTTTCAGGCTTTCGAACAGCGCGGGCAGGGTCAGGACCGACAGCGGCCCGGCCACCGACGGCTCTATCGCGCCATTGTCCAGAAGATCGATGGGCAGCACGAAGCGCGTGTCGAAAGCCGAATGGATGTCCTCGATGCTCCCTGCGGGCACGCCAAGGGCCTCGAGATAGGCCCGTCCGTAATGGGCCCAGACCAGGCCGAAGGAGCTCAGCGGCTGGCCGTCCTCGCGCAGCGGGCTCGGGCGCTGATGGTGGTCGAAGATCTGGCGCGCCGCGTCATAGTCTCCGCCGACATCGAAGATGATCCTGTCGGCCGCCGGCGCGATCCAGCGCGGGTCGCGGCTGCGTCTCAGTTCGGCATGCGGGAAAAGACCGGTCAGCACGACGGAAGACAGCAATTCATCGGCATGGAAACCGCCGGAATGGGTGACAAGATGAGTGATGGTCATGGCGGTGTCCGTGAAAGGTCTCACACATCCAATCCGAACAAACGCGTCTGCTCCGATCGGGCTTTGCAGGACGTCCTCTCAGCTAATCCCGGCGAGATCAACAGATTTGTTGTGATCGCCGTCGGCGTGCGCCCGGCCCGGCAAGGATCTGCTGCATCCCTGTCGCCGGAACGGCGGTCAATCCTCGCTGGCGAAATACTTAGCAACATTGCAAACTATCGCTTGACTGCGCTGCCGTCTCGCCATAGTTAGACATATGGCTAAGCATGACACGCAACTCTCCGATCTTTTCCACGCGCTGGCGGACCCGACGCGACGACAGATGCTGACGCGGCTGGCCGAGGGACCCGCGCCGGTGAGCGAGCTCGCCGGTCCGACCGGGCTCAGGCTGCCGACGGTGATGCGGCACCTGTCGGTGCTCGAGGACGCTGGGCTGATCGCCACGGCGAAGGACGGGCGCGTGCGCACCTGCGCCATCGTGCCCGAGGCGCTCACGCCGATGCAGGCATGGATCGAGGAGCAGCGCAGCATCTGGGAAGCCCGGCTCGACCGGCTGGACGCCTATGTGATGAACCTGATGAAGGAGCGAGAAAAATGACTCTGGAGCTGGATCCGGCGACGGATTTGAGTTTTGCACGCACGCTGGCGGTGCCGCGGCGCCTGGTCTGGGAATGCTGGACGCGGCCCGAGCACATCCCGCATTTCTTCATCCCCGCGCCGCACAAGGTCACCGCCGTCGACATCGACCTGCGGGTCGGCGGGCGGTTCAACACCACCTTCGATGTCGACGGCAATGTCATGGACAATCACGGCGTCTATCTCGAGGTGGTGCCCGAGGAGACGCTGGTGTTCACCGATGCCTATTCGGAAGGCTGGAAGCCCGCGCCGGAGCCGTTCATGACCGCGATCCTCCTCCTGGCCGGCACGCCCGAAGGCGGCACGCGCTATACGGCGATCGCCCGGCACCGCACTCCCGACACCAGAAAGACCCATGAGGCGATGGGCTTCTTCGACGGCTGGGGCACGGTGGCCACCCAGCTCGAGGCCTATGCGAAGGGACTGTCGACATGAGCAAGGGGTTCGCCACGCTGACATTCGAACGCCGGGTGGCGGCGCCCGTGGCCACGCTGTGGCAGGCCTGGACTGCGCCTGCCGCGCGCGCGGTCTGGGCGTCGCCTGCGCCTTCGGTCACCGTCGAATTTCTGGAGGCCGACACCTGTGTCGGCGGCCGCGAGGTGTCGCTGTGCAAGGTGGAGGGTCATCCCGACACGCGCTGCGAGGCCGGATGGCTGGTGTTGCAGCTCGGCACGCTCAGCGTCAACACCGAGGTGATCTCGTCGGAGGGAGCGACGCAATCGGCGGCCCTGGTGACGGCAGAGTTCTCGGGCGGCGATGACGAGAGCCGGATCGTGGCGACCGTCCAGCTGTCCTCGCTGGCCGAAGACATGGAGGACGGCTACCGCCAGGGTTTCGGGGCCGGGCTCGACAATCTGGTGGATGTCGCCAAACGCACCATGATCCTCGAACGCGTGATCGCAGCGCCGCGCTCGGTGGTCTGGGGGGCCTGGCTCAACCCGGAAGCGCTGCCCGGATGGTGGGGACCCGACGGGTTCTCCTGCAACACCAGGCGGATCGATCTCAGGGCGGGCGGCGAATGGGTGTTCGACATGATCGGCCCGGATGGGACGGTCTACCCGAACCATCATCTCTATGGCGAGGTCAAGCGCGAGGACAGGATCGGCTATTCGCTGCTCTGGGGCGAGAACGGGCCCAAGCATGCCGATGCGTGGGTGCTGTTCGAGGATCAGGGCGGCTCGACCAAGGTCACGCTGGGCATGACGTTCAGCTCCGCATCCGAATTCGAGACCGCCAAAGGCTTCGGGGCGGTGGAGCTCGGCCTTCAGACCCTTGGCAAGCTCGCCCGCTTCATCGGCGCGGCATGAACGTCAGGCCCGGCAGGTCGGCGCCTAGGCCGGCTGGCCGGCATTGACGAGATAGGAGGCGCCGATCAGCGCCGCGCCGGCCGAGCCCGCCAGGCGTGTGTTGCGCTTAAGGCTTCGCCGCGTCGTCCTCGTCGGGCAGTGCGTGGCGCTGCATCAGCGGCAGTTGCATCAGCGTGAAGACGATCGACAGCGGCATGTTGCCCCAGACCTTGAAGGCGATCCAGAAGTCGGTGGAGAAATTACGCCAGATCACCTCGTTGACCACCGCCATCGCCAGGAAGAACAGGCCCCAGCGCAAGGTGAGGATGCGCCAGCCCTCGGCGTCGAGCCGGAAGGCGGAATCGAACACGTAGCCGAGAAAGGATTTCCTGAAGAGGAGCCCGCCCAGGAGGATCACGCCGAACATGGTGTTGATGATGGTGGGCTTGACCTTGATGAAGGTCTCGTCCTGCAGCCACAGCGTCAGCGCGCCGAACACCAGCACGATGACGCCCGAGAGCAGCGGCATGATCGGCAGGGTGCGGGTCAGCATCCACGAGACGGAGAGCGCGATGGCGGTGGCGATCATGAAACAGGCGGTGCCGACAAAGATCGGCCCGCCGATATCGGAGAGCAACGGCACCCGCTCGGCAATCCAGGCGCCGCGGGAATTGGCGAAGAAGAACACCACCAGCGGGCCGAGTTCGAGCACCATCTTGAGCAGCGGATTGATGTGCTTGCGCTTGGGATCGTTGGGGTCCGGTTCGAAGATCTGCAATTCCTGCTCTGCAAGATCGGCATCGGTCTGCTTGCGGTCGCTCATTTCGGCTCTCCGGCGATTGCCGAGGCGAAATCGGCCGCCTCGAAGGGTTCGAGGTCGTCGATGCCTTCGCCGACACCGATGAAATAGACCGGCAATCTGTGCCGGGCGGCGATGGCGACGAGGATGCCGCCGCGCGCGGTGCCGTCGAGCTTGGTCATCACCAGCCCGTTGACGCCGGCGACGTTCTTGAAGATCTCGACCTGGTTGAGCGCATTCTGCCCGGTGGTGGCGTCGAGCGTCTGCAGCACCGTGTGCGGCGCGTCCGGATCGAGCTTGCCGATGACGCGCACCACCTTGGCGAGCTCGTCCATCAGCTCGGTGCGGTTCTGCAGCCGTCCGGCGGTGTCGATGATCAGCACGTCGGCGCCGTCGGCGCGCGCGGTCTCGAAGGCCTCGTAGGCAAGACCCGCAGCATCGGCGCCGAGCTTGGTCGAGACCACTTTCGAGCCGGTGCGCTCGCCCCAGATCTTGAGCTGTTCGATGGCTGCCGCGCGGAACGTGTCGCCGGCGGCAAGCGTCACCTTGAGCCCGCCGCCGCTCAGCTTGGCGGCGAGCTTGCCGATGGTGGTGGTCTTGCCGGTGCCGTTGACGCCCACCACCAGGATCACATGCGGCTTGTGGCTGAGGTCCAGCTCCAGCGGCCTGGCCACGGGCCCAAGCACCTTGGCGATCTCGTCGGCCATCACCTTCTGCACGTCGGCCGGCGAAATATCCTTGCCGTAGCGGCTGGCCGACAGCGCGTCGGTGATCCGCATTGCGGTCTCGACGCCGAGATCGGCCTGCAGCAGCACGTCCTCGAGGTCCTGCAGCGTCTCCTCGTCGAGCTTGCGCTTGGTGAAGATGCCCGAGATCTGGCCCGTCAGCTGACCCGAGGTGCGCGACAGGCCCTGGCGCAGGCGGCTCCACCAGGTGCCGCGCTCTTCCGCTGCCGGCGCGACCGCCTGGGCAGCCTCCACCCGTGACACCGTATCGCGAACCACCAGCCGCCGGGGCGCAGGCTCAGGCTCCGGATCGATGGCGGGTTCAACGGGGCGGTCCGCCAGCGGCGCATCGGGCTCCGGCGCGAGCCCGGGATCGGCGCTCAGCTCCTCGGGCGCCAGCCCATCGTCGGTCTCGCTGTGATCGGTCAGGGGTGCCGGGACGTCGTCTTCGGGCGTCGCCGGGATCGGCGGTTCGCCGGCATGCGCCCTGTCGGCCGGTTCGGGCGTCGACTGCGCTTCGCCGTCGGCCGTTTCCGGGGTGAACTGCATGGCGCCATCGCGCGGGAAGCCCTGGGCCGGGGCCTTGTCTTCCGGTGCGGGCTCTGTCGTTTCGTCAGGCGCGGGGGCGACGCCCGGATCGGCGGAGAGGTCCTCGGGGTCGGCTCCCTCATCCCGCCCGGTGGGTGCGGGCCCGAGCGGGTGGGTATCGCGGGATGCGGGCTCCGGGTTCGCTGCCGGCGCCTCGGTCTCGCGCTCCGGTTCCGTCCCCGCGTCGTGCGCTGCTTCCGTGTTTCGCCCGAAGGAGAAGACCTTTTTGATGAAGTTGAGCGCCATGCCTGCCTGCCGTTCTTTCTGGGATCAACCCCTGACGAAGGCTGCCGACGGGGTGTCATCCGCAGCCTGTTCGACCAGATCGCCGGTCAGGTGATTCGTGTCACGTCCGGTCACCCTGATCAAAGCCATCTGGCCCCTTGGCGCATTTTGCGCAACCACCGGGGTGAAATTTTCCGTCCGCGCCAGGCCGGAGAATTCGACCAGCACCGAATGCGTGCCCGCCGCCCGCGCCATCTTCTCAAGATGCGCGTCCTCGGCCGCGGCGGCCCTTTCCCGAAGCTGTGCTGCGCGGGCCTTGATCAGGCCGCGGTCGAGCTGCGGCATCCGCGCGGCCGGCGTTCCGGCCCGCGGCGAATAGGGAAACACATGCGTGAACGCGATTCCGCACGCGTCGATGATGTCGAGCGAGCGGGCGAACATCTCTTCCGTCTCGGTCGGAAACCCTGCGATGAGGTCGGCGCCGAAGGCAAAGCCGGGCCTGAGGCGCCGCACGCTCTCGCAGAACCTTATCGCGTCGTCGCGGCCGTGACGGCGCTTCATCCGCTTGAGGATCAGGTCGTCGCCATGCTGCAGCGACAGGTGCAGATGCGGCATGAAGCGCGGCTCGTTGGCAATCAGGTCCATCAGCGCGGCGTCGACCTCGATCGAATCGATCGACGACAGCCTGAGCCGCCTGAGCGCGGGCACCTGTTTGAGGATGGTTCCGGCCAGCGTGCCGAGCGTCGGGCGTCCCGGCAGGTCTGCGCCATAGCTGGTGGCGTCGACGCCGGTGATCACCGCCTCCTGGTAGCCATTGTCGACCAGACGCGCGATCTGGTCGACCACGGCGCCCATCGGCACCGAGCGCGAATTGCCGCGGCCATAGGGGATGACGCAGAAGGTGCAGCGATGGTCGCAGCCGTTCTGCACCTGCACGAAGGCGCGGGCGTGGCCGGCGACGGCCTCGATCATCTGCGGCGCGGTCTCGCGCACCGCCATGATGTCGTTGACGCGGATCTTCTCGCTTTCGGCCACGCCGAAATCCGGCAGCTTGCTGTAGGTGGAGACGCGGCCCTTCGCCTCATTGCCGATCACCGCGTCAACCTCTTCCATCCCGGCGAAGGTCTCCGGCTCGGTCTGGGCGGCGCAGCCCGACACCACGATGCGGGCGTGCGGATGGTCGCGCCGGGCGCGGCGGATGGCCTGGCGCGCCTGGCGCACCGCGTCCGCCGTCACCGCGCAGGTGTTGACCAGCACCGCATTGTTGAGCCCCGCGGTTTCCGCGGCAGAGCGCATGGTCTCGGATTCGAAGGTGTTGAGCCGGCATCCGAAGGTGAGAACGCGCACGCCGCTCACGCGGCCGCCTCGTCGGCCTGCCACTCTCCGCTCAGCGGATCGACGGAGCCCGAAAACTCCCACTCGGCCGGTCCGGTCATGATCACATGGTCGTCGCCGCGCCACTCGATCTGGAGCGGGCCGCCCGGCACGTTGACGGTGACGTCGCGGCCCGTCCGCCCGGTCCGCGCCGCCGAGACCGCCGCCGCGCAGGCCGCCGAGCCGCAGGCGCGGGTGAGGCCCGTGCCGCGCTCCCAGGTCCTCAGATCGAGCGTATGATCGTCGATCACCCGCGCGATCGAGATATTGGCGCGCTCGGGAAAGATCGGATGGTTTTCCAGAAGCGGCCCGAAACGTTCGAGATCATGGCTCCAGACATCGTCCTTGACCCAGAACACCGCATGCGGATTGCCCATCGACATCACCGAGGGCGAATGCAGCAGCGGCGCGTCGATCGGGCCGATCTGCAGTTCGATGCGCGAGGTGTCGTAGAATTCCTCCGCCAGCGGGATCCTGTCCCAGGCGAATTCCGGCCGGCCCATGTCGACCGATATCAGCCCGTCCTCATGCTCCCGGGCTGTGAGAATTCCCGCCAGCGTCTTGAAGGTGAAGCTTTTCTGCCCGGTTTCCGACGACAGCGCCTGCACCACGCAGCGCGTGCCGTTGCCGCAGGCCTGGGCGCGGGACCCGTCTCGGTTCAGGATATCGATACGGTAATCGACGCCGTCGATCTCGGTGTCGTGGATCGCCATGATCTGGTCGAATCCGGTCCTGCCGCCGCGGGCGAGCTTGATCGCTGCCTCGGGCGTCACGGCGTCCGGCCGGCCACGCATGTCGATCACGACAATGTCGTTGCCCAGTCCGTTCATCTTGGCGAAAGGAACCATCGATCCCATAGTACAAACCCGTCCAGTTTCAGGGCCTATATGGCGGAAAACCCGCGCAATTACCAGTGCCGGCGCATCTCACGCCACGTCCGGCGCCTGCCAGACCTCGCCCGGATGCAACGGCCGGAACCGCTCCGGCGCAACGCCCTTCTTGGCGAGCGCGGCCTCGAGCACTTGCCTGGGCGCGTCGCGGCCTTCATTGGTGAGCCGAAACGTGCCCCAATGATGCCCCAGCGCATAGTCCGCGCCCGACAGCAGGAACCCTTCAACGGCTTCCTGAGGGTTCTGGTGCTGGTCCTTCATGAACCAGCGCGGCTCATAGGCGCCGACCGGCAGGATCGCGGCGCGGAACTTGCCGTGGCGGTCGCGGGCATTCCGGTAGGGCCGGCCCTGGTCGAAGCCGGTGTCGCCGATATGCAGGATCTTGCCGCCCGGCGTCTCGATCACGAAGGCCGCCCACAGCGCCATCGAGCGGTCGTTCATGCCGCGCGCCGACCAGTGGTGGCAGGGCTCGAAATGGATCGTCGCCGGGCCCGACTCGATCGCCTGGCCCCAGTCGCCGGTCATCACCCGCATGGCGGGCGCATGGTGCTTGATGATGGTGTCATTGCCGAGCGGCGTGATCACCAGCGGGTCATGCGCCTGCATCAGCCGCGCCAGCGTCACCAGATCGAGATGGTCGTAATGATTGTGGCTGAGCAGCACCAGGTCGATCTTCGGCAGATCCTCGAATGCGACGCCCGGATCCGTGTACCGTTTCGGGCCGGCGAAACCCACGGGACTCGCCCGCTCCGACCAGACCGGGTCTGTCAGGATGTTGAGCCCCGCGGTCTGGATCAGCAGCGTCGCATGGCCGACCATGGTGATCTGCAGCGCACCGCCCTCGACCCGCGCATCGGGCCTGGCCGGCCCGTGCCGGCTTTCGACCGATGCCGGCCAGGGGGTTTTGCCGCCGCCAAGCTGCCATTTGATGAGATCCGAAAAGCCCTTGGGCGCGGATCCGTCCGGATTGAAGAACCGGGTCCCGTCGAAATGATCGCTCACCGGACCGGAATGATACGGATTGTTGGCACGTGCCAAAGCCATGGCGCTCCCCGACGCGCCGAGACCTGCCAGGCTGGCCAGCGCTGAAAACCTGAGAAAGGATCGGCGTTTCATCCGTCATGATATGGGGGCGAGCCCGGGAGGATCAAGTGACAAGGCTTACGGAGCCGCCGCCTGCGCCAGGCGCCCGGCCGTCAGGCCAAAGCCGCCACCGGGCTGCGGTGACCGGGCCATGGTTGCGCAAATGCGATCGCTGTCCTGATCGGCGGCCTCGCCTTCGCCTCGGCACGGCACGGGAATGTCGCCGCCCTGCGGGCCGGTCTGTGTCGGGCGCGTTCCCGCGCCGCACCAGATCACCGGCAATACCAGATCACCGGCAATATATGTCGGGCGCATGGAAAAGCTTCGTTAGGAAAACTTGCGTATTGATGCATGCAAGATGCCCGGACAGCGGGCGCCAGGAAAACCGCTTTCGGGCTGACGTTTCGAAACCGATGGAATCCATCCGTTTCGGTCAGACCAACGGGCACGCTCTGCCCGATTGCTTGAAGGACTGACGATGAGTGTTTCCCTCCCGATCCTGCTTGTGATCGCGCTGCTCGCGGTTCTTGTGATCGGACGAATCATCGCCTCGCCGGAAGCCCCGGGGCGCATAGCCTTCGGGTTGGCGGCGGTGGCATCGATCTGGTGGATCGCCATGGTGATGCTTCGCTTCAACAGTGTGGAGCTGTCGGACAAGATCCTGTTCAGCTGGCTCGCCTGGTTCGGCATCGTTGCGACACCGCTCTTCTGGTCGGCAGGCGTTCTCGACCATGCCGGTTTCAGTCAGGTCACAAGACGCCTGCCAATCACCATCATGCTCACAATCAGTGGGCTTGCGGGTCTTGCCGCGCTGACGGATGCCTATCATCAATGGATCTACACCGGCATCATCAACGAAGACCGTCCGAGCTTTTCGCACGGATGGCTGTTTTACGTGCTGATGGGGGGCATGTATCTTTTCATGCTGCTTGCCTGCCTGCTGTCGATTTCGCAATTGAAGCGCGCCTCCCGACTGCACAGGCGTCAGATGCTGGCACTCCTGGTCGCGACCTGTGTGCCGTGGGGATGCAATGCGGCCTTTATCCTGTTCGAGTTTAGGCTTTTCGACGATGACCCGACGCCCTTCGCCTTCAGCGCGACCGTGCTGGCCGTGCTTTTCGCGCAGCATCGCGGAAAGCTGTTCATCGCCCCGCCGATCGCCCGCGACATCATCTTCTCGATCCTGCGGGACCCGATCGTCGTGCTTGAGCCGAGCGGCCTGGTTCTCGAGACCAATCCCGCGGCGGAGAAGCTGCCCGGCTTCAGCGCCGAAACCGTCGGCTCGAAGCTCCCGTCTTCCCACCCGCTGATGGCTTTCGTCGCAGAAGATACGCTGACCGAAACCAGGAAGCCGATCATTCACTTCGAGGCCATGAAAAAGACCTTCGAGGTGTCCACCCAGCCGCTGGAGCACTGGGGCCGGCGCGGCAATGTGATGATGGTGCTGCGCGACGTCACCGCCCGCGAGGCCGCGCAGAAAAGTCTTTCGGATGCCGGCGAAGCGCTGAAACTGCGCCTTGAGGAAAATCTGCGTCTGCAGGAACAGCTGGAACAGCAGGCCTTTCAAGATCACCTGACCGGTCTTTTCAATCGCCGTCACGCCAGCACCGTCATCCCGCCGATGATTGCCAACGCCAGCGAAGACGCGCCGCTAGCGCTGATCATCGTGGATCTCGATTACTTCAAGCAGGTCAACGACCGGTACGGGCACGATGTCGGAGACAAGGTGCTGTCGGTTTTTGCCTCGATCCTCCGCGACAGCCTGCACGGCGCGGACATGGCGTTCCGGTATGGCGGCGAGGAATTCTTCGTGGTGTTGCCGGCCACCACCCGCGATCAGGCGCTCGACCGTTGCGCCAGGTTGCGCAGCGCCCTCGCCACCCACTCCATTGACGAACTGAAGGATTTCGCATTGTCCTTCTCGGCCGGCATTGCCCTGGCCCCCCAGGCCGGAACGTCGCTCGCGGCATGCGCCAAGGCGGCGGATATTGCGCTTTACCGGGCCAAGATTTCCGGGCGCAACACCGACATCGTCTGGGGTGAGCATCTGGACGGAATAGTCCGGGAAGGGACTGTCCCCCAGGACAATGCAGCCGACCACGGCGACCCCGGGGCCAGGCCAGCCCATGGCGCCGTGTCGCCCTGACCCGGAGGTTCGCGCCGAACCCGAAAAGGCTGGCGATCATGCCGCGGCTGGAGACGAAGCTCTGGCATTGCCGTTTTCAAGGCGGCTGAAAAACCAAGCCGCGCGCCAAGAAAAGCCCTTGCATTTGCATGCAAATCCTGTTGAATGCGCCTCACCACAGGGGTGCCGCGTAGAGCCGCGGCTGAGATGCGGGCGCCATGCCCACGGACCCTCGAAGCTGATCTGGATAATGCCAGCGTAGCAAGGAGGAACCACGATGTTCGCAGGCGCGCAAGTTTCCCTTTACCCCATGACCGACGGGTTCGTGGATGTCATCCTGTCGTCGCTTTCGGCGCTCGATCCCTACCGGGAGCGGCTCAGGATCGAGACCGACGATCTCTCCACGCTGATTGTCGGCCCGCCGGAAGTGCTGTTCCCGGGCTTGCGCGATCTCTATGTGGCCGCGGCCGCGTCCCGGCAGCATGTGGTGCTGCGCGCGACCCTCTCACGCGGCTGTCCCGGCGAGCCGGACGATCCGATCTGCCACACCGGCGCACTCGCCAATCCATCCGAAACGCTCGAAAGCCGCCAGGCAGGCGCCCTTGCCGCGCTGGCCGAAGCGCCTGTGACGGGCGAAGAGGCGCGGGCGCAGTTCTCGCTTTACGTGATGGGCGCGGGCGACCACATGGCCGAGATCATGGGCTGCATCGACTTTCTCAAGTCAAGCGGCACGTTCGACCGGTCGAAGAATTTCTGCACCCGGCTCAAGGGCGATTCGGGCGCCGTGTTCGCCACCCTGCAGGAAGCCTTCTGCCGCTTCGGCCCGCCCGAGGGCCACGTCACCATCGACCTGACGGTCTCCGCCAACAGCCCCTCGATCCGCTGATCCCATGGCGCAGTCTCCGTCCGGTTCGCCGGCGGCACGGCTTGGCCGTCGCCTGCCGGCCGTCTTCAGCGCACTTGCGGCGCGGCTTGGCCGCGGCCTGCCTGCCTTTCTCAGTGTCATCGCTGCGCTCGCGGTCTGGGAAGCCTATGTCCGGGTGTCGGGCATCTCCGTGCTGGTGCTGCCCGCGCCGTCGCGGGTGGCGGAGCAGATCGTGGTCAACCGCGATCTGCTGTGGGCCAACACGTGGCCTACGCTTCTGGCCACGCTTTCGGGCTTCGCCTTTTCGCTCAGCGTCGCCTTCGCCCTGTCGCTGCTGATCGATTTCCTGCCAGGGCTCAGGCGGGCGCTGTTTCCGGTCTTCGTGATCAGCCAGACCCTGCCGCTGGTGGCAATCGCGCCGCTGGTGGTGCTGTGGTTCGGCTTCGGGCTTACGCCAAAGATCCTGCTGGTGGCGCTGGTCACCTTCTTTCCCATGCTGGTGGCCCTGGTCGATGGCTATGAGTCGACCGACCCCGACATCGCCGCGCTGCTGGCTTCCATGGGGGCGTCGCGCGCGGCGATCTTCCGGCGCGCCCGGCTGCCCTCGGCCATGCCCTATTTCTTCGCCGGGCTCCGGATCTCGATCACCTATGCGGTGGTGGCGGCGATCTTCGCCGAATATGTCGGCGCCCGCGCGGGCCTCGGCATCGTCATCCTCAACGCCAAGAACAGCTTCCGCCCCGATCTGATGCTCGCCGCCGTGGTCATCAGCTCGGCCCTGACGCTGGCGCTGTTCGGCGCGAGCGCATTGCTGCAGCACATCGTGCTCACCTGGCGTCACGCGGGGGCGACGGCATGACCGCGTCCGGACCCGCGCTGGAGATGACCCGTGTCAGCCTGACGCTTGGCGGCACGCCGGTGCTCGACGACATCTCGCTGCATGTCGCCCGGGGCGAATTCGTGTCGATCCTCGGGCCGTCCGGATCGGGGAAATCAAGCCTGTTCCGGCTGCTCACCGGCGCGCTCGCCCCGGACCGTGGCGGCATCCGCGTCAATGGCGCGCCGCTTTCGGCACAACCGCAGGCCTTCGCCTTCATGCCGCAGCGCGACGCGCTGATGCCGTGGCGGCGGATCGTCGACAATGTCATCCTCGGGCTCGAAGTGCAGGGGATGGACCGGGCCGAGGCGCGCGCAAAGGTGCTGCCGCTGTTTGCCACGTTCGGCCTCGAAGGCTTCGCGCGCCATTATCCCGCGCAGCTCTCGGGCGGCATGCGCCAGCGTGCGGCGCTGCTGCGCACCATCGTGCAGGACCGCCCGATCCAGCTTCTCGACGAACCCTTCGGCGCGCTCGATGCGCTGACCCGGGCCGGCATGCAGCGCTGGCTCGAGCAGCGCTGGCAGGCCGCGCACTGGACCACGCTGCTGGTCACCCATGATGTGCGCGAGGCGGTGGCCCTGTCGGACCGGATCTACGTGTTCTCCCCTCGGCCTGCCCGGGTCGTCGCCGCATTCGACGTGCCCGGCCCGCGGCCGCGATTGGCACGGCCATTCACCGCGGAGGCCGCCCGCCTCGAGGCAGAACTTCTCGACACCCTTCTCACCCAAACCGGAGACTGACCATGAAGCACATTCTCACAGCCCTTGCCTTGCTGGCGGCGCTGCCCGCCCAGGCGGCGGAAAAACTCACCGTGGCGCTCGACTGGACGCCCAACACCAACCATGTCGGGCTTTACGTCGCCCAGTCGAAAGGCTGGTTCACGGAAGCCGGGCTCGACGTCGAGATCCTGCCCTACACCGACACCTCCTCGGGCACGCTGGTATCGACCGGCGTCGCCCAGTTCGGCATCCTCAGCGCCGTCGGCTTCCACAGCCAGCGTTCGATGGGCGCCGACATGACGGCGGTGATGGCGGTGGTGCAGCACGAGACCGGTCGGCTGGTGTTCAACGGCGCGCGCGAGGACATCCAGCGCCCGGCCGATCTCGACGGCAAGACCTATGCCGGCTTCGGCAGCGCCTGGGAAAACGCCCTGATCTCGTCGATCATCCGGCACGATGGCGGCGAGGGCGCCTTCGACACGGTGACGCTCGGCACCTCGGCCTACGAGGCGCTGGCCAATGGCTCGGTCGATTTCACCCTGGAAGTCAGCACCTGGGAGGGCGTCAATTCCGAGCTTCTGGGCCGGCCGCAACGCGCCTTCAGCTATGCCGACTACGGGGTGCCGGACCAGCACACGACGTTTCTCGGCGCCAACAGCAGCTGGCTTGCGGCCAACGCCGACACCGCCGGCGCCTTCGTCAAGGCGGCGCAGCGCGGCTATGCCTTCGCGGCGGACAACCCCGAGGCCGCCGCCGATATCCTGATTGCGGAAACCGCGGGCATGCTCTCCAACAAGGAACTGGTGCATGCCTCGATGGAGGCGCTGGTCGAAGGCGGCTATCTCAGGGATCCGGGCGAAGCCGTCGGGCTGATCGACCCCGTCCTGGTCAATGGCATCGCAGGGTTCCTGTTCGAGGCCGGGATTCTGCGGGACGCCAAGGGCGACAAGCTGGCCGAATTGCCGGATGTGTCGGACTGGTACACCAACGCCTATCTCGCGCAATAGCCGTGTCCTGGCCGGAGCCGCATCCGCTGCGCCGGTCAGGTCCCCCTGTGATCTGGCAGGAACCTGCGCTTTGGCAGGATAGGGGTTGACCACGGATTTGGGTCATGCAACCCAAGCTGCGCGCGCGCAGATGGCGCGCCGGCAAACGGGACGGGTAGATGTCGACTGACCAGATCCTGCTCTTCGGTATCCTGATCGCATTGTTCGGCATGCTGGTCTGGGGCCGCGTCCGTTATGACCTGGTCGCTTTCGTCGCGCTGATGGTCACGGTGCTGGCCGGCCTCGTCGAGCCGAGCGAGGCATTTCACGGCTTCGGCCACCCCGCCGTCGTCATCATCGCGCTGGTGCTGATCGTCTCGCGGGGGCTGATGAATTCCGGCGCGGTCGAATTCATCGCCCGCTTCGTCACCCGGCCCGACCGGGCGCTCTCCACCCATATCGGCATCATGGCCGTGGTCGGCGCGGCCCTGTCGGCGATCATCAACAATGTGGCAGCCCTTGCGCTGCTGATGTCGCTCGACATGGACGCGGCGCGCAAGGCCAAGCGCGCAGTGTCGGTGACGCTGATGCCCCTGTCCTTCGGCACCATCCTGGGCGGCATGATCACGCTCATTGGCACGCCGCCCAACATCGTCATCGCGCAATACCGCCAGGATGTGCTGGGCGCGCCGTTCTCGATGTTCGATTTCGCGCCGGTCGGCATCGCGGTGTCGATTGCCGGCATCGCCTACGTGACGTTCCTGGGCTGGCGGCTGATCCCGTCGCGGGCCGACACGGTCTCGCTCGAGGGTGACGCCGGTCTCTATGTCGCCGAGGCGCGGGTCAAGGAAGGGTCGAAATCGATCGGCATGACCGTGGCCGAACTCTACCCGCAGGCCAGCGACAATGACGTGACCATCATGGGCCTCGTCCGCCAGGGCAAGCGCCTGCCCGGCTTCGCCCAGAGCCGCGAGATTCGCCAGGGCGATTTTCTCGTGCTGGAGGGCGATCCCAAGCAGATCGAGGCGCTGATGGGCGCCGCCGAACTCGACGCCGTCGGCGCCGAGGAGCATGAAAGCCTGATGGGCAAGTCGCTCAGCCTGGTCGAGGCCATCGTGCCGGAAGAGGCCCATGTCGTCGGCCGCAGCACCATGGCGCTGCGGCTGGTTCAGCGCCACGGCGTTACCCTGCTCGGCGTCTCCCGGCAGGGCCAGCGGTTCCGCGAAAGGGTTCGCAGCCTGCCGATCAAGGCAGGCGACCTGCTGCTTCTGATCGGTCCCGACGAGAACATCGCCGCCGCCAGCCGCTGGCTCGGGGTGCTGCCGCTTGAAAATCGCCGCCTCGAAGTGCTGCAGCGGACCAAGGCGCTGCTGGCCATCGGCATCTTCGCCGCCGCGATCGCGCTGTCGGTGATGGGCGTCACCTCGCTTGCCATCGGGCTCGGGCTCTGCGTGGTGGCCTATCTGGGGCTGGGCATCATCGGCGGGCGCGATTTCTACGCGCTGATCGAGTGGAAGGTGATCGTGCTGCTTGCCTGCCTCATTCCCGTGGCCGGCGCCCTGGAGGAGACCGGCGGAAGCCAGATGATTGCCGACCTGATCGTCACCCAGACCGACAATCTGCCGGCCTGGGGCGTGCTGATGGTGCTGATGATCATCACCATGACGCTGTCGGATTTCCTCAACAATGTCGCCACCGCGCTGATCGCGGCGCCCATCGGCGTCAGCGTCGCCACCTCCATCGGCGTCAGTCCCGACCCGTTCCTGATGGGCGTCGCGGTGGCCGCCTCCTGCGCCTTCCTCACCCCCATCGGCCACAAGAACAACACCATCATCATGGGCCCCGGCAACTACAAGTTCGGCGACTACTGGCGCATGGGGCTAATGCTGGAAGTGATCGTGATCCTGGTGGCGGTGCCGGCGATCATGTTTGTCTGGCCGTTGTGAGGGGCCTGGCGCGAAAACCCTCACGATGATGCCGCACTCTCCCGGAACGGCCCAGAGCAGCAACAGCGCAGCGCCCGGCACCAGGCGCGGGTCGCGTTCGTTCAGCGGGACGTCTTGTCACGACCGAAGCTGAGGCGGAGCCGCGACAGCCTGATCGGGCGAACCATGCTTCCCCTCCCGCCTGAATCCCGGCACGGCGCTCCTGCCGGTCGGCTGAGGCGACGACTGTGCCTTCGCACCCTGCCGGACCTTTTCCCCGCGCCCTGCATCAATCAAGGCCGCCGCTGAAACCCCGGAACTTGGGGTCGCTTCTTTGCGTCCGGATGCAGGCATCGCCAGGCCGATTGCATCGATCCCACAGCCCCAGGCCGCTGTGGGAGGGGGCAATCAAACGGCCTCTTCTTCCGCAATGAGAATGCCAACCAACAGTCTTCGAGGCGTGTCCTTGAGTGTAGCGGTGAACCGAAGATGAATATAGAGTTCAGAATACTTTCAAAAATACGGCATTAAAGACATCCCATCGATATTGATCGATACAGAGCAATTCGGAGAGGGGATCTCCGGACTAACCAGTATAAATGGAGGTAAACATGAGCTTGATAAGGAGCATGACAGCGATGGCTGTTTCAACAACACTTCTTGCGGCCACGATGGGAGCAGCCGTTGCCGGCCCGATGCAGAGCCTGACCATCGAGAAAGACGGCATCGATGCGGTGCCTGTCGTAGTGGTTTCGGTTGGCGGAAAATTTGCGAAAATCAGTTCGCCATCCCACACGTTTTCCCTGCGGATCTCCGCGAAGGCAAAACTGGGCAAGAAAGTGAAGTACATCCAGGCGACGACAAGTGACGGCCTGTTCATGGAAGCCGATCCTGGGACCTGGTCGATTGAATACCTGCCCAACAAGCGGGAGTTTTCGAAGGAACTGTCTCCAAACATTGCAATGAGCAAGATCAGATGGAGCGGGGGTGACCCGGTCAAGGCCTGCAATGCGAAACTGAAGCAGAGCCGCAACGTGTTGAGCAAAGGCGCGTCTGCGCAAGTGTCGGCATATTTTCAGGTGCACGCGGCGAACAAATCTTCGCCGACCATCAAGACCAATTCCGATTCAAAATGGATGTGGTACCCGGTCGTGGTCAAATGCCTGCCCGCCAGCGTCGGCGGCGACAAGAGCAACTGATCAGTCTTCGGTGGTGCGTCTGTCCCCGCGCGCTCATCGGTGCGCGGGGCTCGGGATGGATCAACCCCGCCTCCAATCGGTCCGCGTCATTTCGTACCAGACCTCGCCGTGCTCACTGCCCGGGATCGGCTCCGACCAATCGGCATGGATTGTGCAGGCGTGGTGCATGCCGAGCTTTTCCATGACCCGGCGCGAAGCGAAATTGACCGCCATCGTGCTCGCCACGATCCGTTCGTAACCGGTGCTTTCGAACCCCCAGTGGACAAGCGCCGTGGCCCCTTCGGAGGCGAGGCCCTTTCCCCACTCCTGCCGGCGCAGCCGGTAGCCGAGTTCGGCCGATCCATCGCCGTCCGGCCACAGGCAGAACCACCCGACGAAAGCCCCATCGGCTGTACGGCGGGCTGTCCAGACATGAGCCTCCGTTCCCCGGGGCATAAGGAAGTCCGCATTCGGATCGTTCGCCGCGCAGCCGACGGGGCGTCCGCCGTTGAGAAAGCGCATGACTTCCGGATCCCGCTCGAGAGCGATGAAATCGTCCCGGTCCGCCGGGCGGCAAGGGCTCAGGGTCATGTGTCTGGTCTGCAGGACTGGCATTTCCCACTCGTCTCCTGGCGCGCCGCGAAATCCCCAGTTGAGAGCCATCCGTCCCCAAACTTGACTCCGCCGCGCTTTTCCTGTTTATCCCACTCAAATCTGCGACGAGCATGTCTCCGAGCCGCCGACCGGGACCCTTGATGGTATAAATCGATCCCGGAGGTCAACACCCGACAGCGCGATGCGCCCTCGGGTGCTGTTTGGCTTTGCGTGATGCTCTTCCCATATTGGCTGGAGACCCCAGCAACCACAGGACGACCCGATGTTTGAAACTCTCCAGGACCGGCTTGGCTCCATCCTCAACAACCTCACCGGCCGCGGCGCGCTGTCGGAAAAGGATGTGTCGGAAGCCATGCGCGAGGTTCGCCGCGCGCTTCTGGAAGCCGACGTGGCGCTCGAAGTGGTGCGCGGCTTCACCGACCGGGTGCGGGCCAAGGCCGTCGGCGCCGAGATCGTCAAGTCGATCAAGCCGGGCCAGATGGTGGTCAAGCTGGTTCATGACGAGCTGGTGGCGCTCTTGGGCGAAGAAGGCGTGGCCATCGATCTCAATGCCGCGGCCCCCGTCGTCATCATGATGGTCGGCCTGCAGGGCTCGGGCAAGACCACGACCACCGGCAAGATCGCCGCACGGCTTGAAAAGCGCGACCGCAAGAAGGTTCTGATGGCCTCGCTCGACACGCGGCGTCCGGCCGCGCAGGAGCAGCTGAAGCAGTTGGGCGAGCAGACCGGGGTCGCCACCCTGCCCATCATCGCCGGCCAGTCGCCCACCGACATCGCCGCGCGCGCCGTGCAGGCGGCAAAACTCGGCGGCCACGACGTGGTCATCCTCGACACCGCCGGCCGCACCCATATCGACGAGCCGCTGATGGCCGAGATGGCCGAGATCAAGAAGCGCACCAACCCGCACGAGATCCTTCTCGTCGCCGATGCGCTGACCGGCCAGGACGCGGTCAATCTGGCGCGCAGCTTCGACGAGCGCGTCGGCATCACCGGCCTGGTGCTGACCCGCATGGATGGCGACGGCCGCGGTGGCGCAGCACTTTCGATGCGCGCCGTCACCGGCAAGCCGATCAAGCTGATCGGCACCGGCGAGAAGATGGACGCGCTCGAGGAATTCCATCCCCGCCGCGTCGCCGACCGCATCCTCGGCATGGGCGACATCGTCAGCCTCGTCGAGAAGGCCGCGGAGAATTTCGACGCCGAGAAGGCGCAGGTCATGGCCGCCCGGATGAAATCCGGCAAGTTCGATTTGAACGACATGGCCGAGCAGCTCGGCCAGATGCAGAAGCTCGGCGGCATGGGCGGCATCATGGGCATGATGCCCGGCATGGGCAAGATGAAGGACCAGATGTCGGCGGCCGGCATGGACGACAAGACGTTTGCCCGCCAGCTCGCCATCATCGGCTCGATGACCAAGGCGGAGCGCGCCAATCCGGATTTGCTCAAGCACAGCCGCAAGAAACGCATTGCAGCCGGTTCCGGCACAGATGCGGCGGCGATCAACAAGCTGCTCAAGCAGCACCGCCAGATGGCCGACATGATGAAAGCCATGGGCGGCAAGGGCAAGGGCGGCGGCATGATGCGCGCGGCCATGGGCGGGCTCGCCTCCAAGATGGGCCTGCCCGGCGGCATGGGCGGCATGATGGGTGGCGGCGGCATGCCGGACCTGTCGAAGATGGATCCCAAGCAGCTCGAGGCGTTGCAGAAGCAGGCCGAGGCCGCGGGCCTGGGCAAGGGCATGGCCGGCCTGCCCGGCGCCTTCCCCGGCATGGGCGGCAATCTGCCCGGTGGTCCGTCCGGTTCGGGCGGCCCGAAACTGCCCGGCCTCGGTGGCGGCCTTCCCGGCCTGCCGAAGAAGAAGTGAGCGGCGGATCATGACCAGCAATGTGGACGCCATCGCGCAACTGGGCGAATACCGCCGCTCCATCGACAATTTCGACGCGGCGCTGATTCACATCCTGGCCGAGCGCTTCCGGGTGACCAAGGCGGTCGGCGCGCTCAAGGCGTCGGCCGATCTGCCGCCGTCCGATCCCGAGCGTGAGGCCCGGCAGATCGTCAGGCTCAGGGAACTGGCCAGATCCGCCGATCTCGATCCGGATTTCGCCGAAAAGTTCCTCGAATTCGTCATTCGCGAGGTCATCCAGCACCACAGGCAGGCGGCCTCGAAATAATCACCCCATCTGGCGCTGTCCAGCGCCCGACTTAGACCAACCAGACAGTCAACAAACTTGTTAAAACGAAGGAAAAGAAAATGGCATTGAAAATTCGTCTCGCCCGCGGCGGCTCCAAGAAGCGTCCCTATTACCACCTGGTCGTCGCCGATGTGCGCAGCCCGCGTGACGGCCGCTTCATCGAGCGTCTGGGCTACTGGAACCCGATGCTGGCCAAGGACGACGCCACCCGCGTCAGCCTCAACCAGGAGCGCATCCAGCATTGGCTCGACCACGGCGCGCTGCCGACCGACCGCGTCGCCCGCTTCATGGCCGAAGCCGGCATGATGACCCGCGAAGCCCGCTCCAACCCGACCAAGGCCCTGCCCGGCAAGAAGGCGCAGGAACGCGTCGCCGAGAAGAAGCAGAAGGAAGAGGATGCAGCAGCTGCCGCCGAACAGGCCAAGGCCGACGCCGCCGCAGCGGCTGCCGCGCCTGCCGAAGCGCCTGCAGAAGAAGCCGCATCGGAATAAGTTCCCTTCGCCTTCCAGGCATTTTAGACTGCGGGCGGCTCGATGCCGCCCGTTTCACGTTAATGCATGTCGCGCGCAAATGGATTCATTTGAGCGATAACGTACATGCATTGGATCAAAGTCCTGCAGCGACCTTTGCGCATCCGATTGGATGCACGGCGCTGTAGGACCCACCCGGAGATGCACATGACCAAGCTTGCCCATCCCATTCTCGTCGGAATCATCGGCGCGGCCCAGGGCCTGCGCGGCGAGGTGCGGGTCAAGCCGTTCACCGAGGATCCGATGGCGCTGGGCGATTACGGCGCGCTGTTTGCACGCGACGGCCGCCGCTTCGAGATTCTCGATCACCGCCTTGCCAAGACCGTGGTGGTGGTGCGTTTTCGCGGGGTCAACGACCGCACCGCCGCCGAGGCGCTCAAGGGGCTGGAGCTGTTCATCGACCGCTCGAGCCTGCCCGACGACGAACTGGAGGAGGACGAGTATTTCCACGCCGATCTCGAGGGGCTGGAAGCCTGGGATTCGGACGGAAAGTTCTGGGGCCGGGTCTCGGGCGTGCTCGATTTCGGCGGCGGCGATCTTCTCGAACTGCGCGCCGACGGAGGCAAGCCGGTGGTGATCCCGTTCACGCTGACGGCCGTCCGCAAGGTCGACCTTGCAGCCGGGCGCATCCTGGTCGATCCGCTGGCGGCGGGTCTGATCGACACCGGCAGTGCGGATGAGGACGGAGAAGAGGGCGACGATCGTGGCAGGGACGGCGAATGAGTTTCCGCGCCACCGTGTTGACCCTCTATCCGGAGATGTTTCCGGGCCATCTCGGCCAGTCGCTGGCGGGCCGGGCGCTGGAACGCGGCGATGCATCGATCGAAGCCGTCAACATCCGTGACTATGCCACCGACCGGCACCGCTCGGTCGACGATACGCCGGCCGGCGGCGGCGCCGGCATGGTGCTCAGGCCCGACATTCTTGCCGCGGCGATCGATGCGGTGAGTCCCGGGGATGACACCCGGCCGCGGCTGCTGATGAGCCCGCGCGGGCTGCCTCTGACGCAAGCCCGCGTCCGCGCGCTCGCCTCCGGTCCCGGCGCGGTGATCGTCTGCGGACGCTTCGAGGGCGTCGACCAGCGGGTGATCGAAGCGCGGGATCTGGAGGAGATTTCCATCGGCGACTACGTGCTCTCGGGCGGCGAGCCCGCCGCGCTGATCCTGCTCGACGCGGTGATCCGGGTGCTGCCGGGCGTCATGGGCAACGCCGCCTCGGGCGCCCATGAGAGCTTCGAGACCGGGCTGCTGGAGCACCCGCACTACACAAGGCCGCAGGAATTCGAGGGCCGGGCGATCCCGCCGGTGCTGACATCGGGCAACCACCAGGCGGTCGAGGCCTGGCGGCAGGCGCAGTCGCTGGAGCTGACACGGCAAAGACGGCCCGACCTGCTGGACCGGGCGTCGGATCAGATCGCGAAATAATACCCGGTCAGCAGCAGGCCGACCGCCACCACCACGCCCCTTATCACCGCCTGCGGCACCCGCCGCGCCGCCCATACGCCGAAGTGGCCGCCAAGCGCACCGGCCGGGATCATGATCACCGCCGGCAGCCAGGCGACAACGCCGCCCGAGGAAAACACCAGGATGGCGACGAAGGCGATGACGACGGCGGTGACGTTCTTGAGCGCATTGAGCTTGTGGTAGTCGCCGCCCTTGGTCAACCCCAGCACGGCGAGCATCATGATCCCCATGCCCGCGCCGAAGAACCCGCCATAGATCGAGGTCACGCCCTGGGCCAGCAACCCCAGCCGCGATATCGGTTGTTCCGGATGCAGGGATCTTGGCTTGAGGTAGGGCCCGGCCGCAAAGATCAGCGTCGCCGCCAGCAGCAGCCACGGCACCAGCTGACGGAACGAGGGATTGGACATCGACACCAGGATCAGGGCGCCGGCGAGACTGCCCGCGAACGATACCCCTGCTAGGATCCAGACCTCGCGCCCGGCATGCCTGATCTCCTTGCGGTAGGCCAGCGCCGAGGTCACATAGCCGGGAAACTGCGTGACTGACGACGTGGCGTTGGCCATGATCGGCGGCACGCCCACCAGCGTCATGGCGCCGAAGGTGAGGAAGGTGCCGCCGCCGGCAATGGCGTTGACGACGCTCGACAGGAAGCCCGCCGAGAACAGAAGCACGATATCGAAGAAGGACATGAAGGAACCGCCGGAGGCCATAAGGGAACGGTTTTAGAGCATCGCAGGCGTCTTGCTGCAAGGCCGGCAACAAATTTCTCCAGGCAGGCGTGACAAATCCCTGCCGATGGTGTATCGCACCGCCCATTCGGCAATGTCCGAGAGCCGTTAACCGGCGCCTGCCAAACAATGAATGGTGAACCCGCTCCTGCCTTCACCGGCATAGCCTCGAGGATGAGCCCGAAAGGGACATACCAAACGGCAACCGAGAGCGCTCTGACCGTTTGAGAAAAACGAAAGGTCAAGGACCATGAACATTATTGCCCAGCTGGATGCCGAACAGGTCGCCAGAATCGAAGCCACCCGCAAGTTTCCCGAATTCTCCGCCGGCGACACATTGCGCGTCCAGGTGCGCGTGACGGAAGGCAAGCGGACCCGTCTGCAGGCCTTCGAAGGCGTCTGCATCGCCCGCGCCGGCGCCGGCCTCAACGAAAGCTTCACCGTTCGCAAGATCTCCTACGGCGAAGGCGTGGAACGCGTGTTCCCGATGTATTCGCCGATCGTGGAAGCCGTCGAAGTGGTGCGCCGCGGCAAGGTGCGCCGCGCCAAGCTCTATTACATGCGCGACCGTCGCGGCAAGTCGGCGCGTATCGTCGAGGACACCGGCACCCGCGCCCGCAAGCTCAACGACGCCGAGCGCCAGGCAATGGCCGAGGAAAAGGCCCGCATCGAGGCCGAGAAGGTCGCAGCAGCCCAGGCTCTCGCCGCTGAAAAGGCTGCAGCGGAAGCCGCCGAAGCAGCCGCCGCAAAGGCAGCCGCCGATGAGGCCGCCGCCGCCGAAGCCGCAGCACCGGCCGAAGAGCCAAAGAACGAATAAACCGCTTGAAATGAATGGGATGGCCCCTCGGGGTCATCTCTCAAAAGCGCCGGGCAACCGGCGCTTTTTTGCGTTTTTGGGGCTCCGGAGGCGGTAATTGCCTCAGGCACGGCGCCTGCGGGGTTTGTCCCTTCTCCCTGAGGGAGAAGGTGTCAGCGAAGCTGACGGTTGAGGGGTGATCCACCCGCCGAAGCCTTAGCTCGCCTGCGGCCAGGGACGCGACCGCTCTCCCCAGGGGCGAC
>NZ_JACIYP010000090.1 GCF_014359905.1 Hoeflea sp.
TCAACAATCTGGCCAAGCAGGGCATTGCCTCTGGTTTTGACTTCCTGAGTGATCGCGCCGGCGTTGATATTGGCCAGACGCTCGTCCCTTACACAAATGACAGCTCCTACGCGCGCGCTTTTCTCGTGGGCATTGCCAACACCCTTATCGTGTCCGTGATTGGCATCTTCTTTGCCACCATTATCGGCTTCATTGTTGGCCTTGCCAGAATGTCGAAGAACTATCTGGTGCAGAAATTTGCCACCGTCTACGTGGAAACCCTGCGCAACATTCCCGTGCTGCTTCAGCTTCTGTTTTGGTACAAGGCGGTGCTGTCGGTCTTGCCTTCGCCGCGAGCCGCAGGCCATGTGCCTGGCGAATTTATGGCGTTCTCGATCAACAATCGGGGCCTCTATCTGCCTCGCATCATTCCGGAAACCGGCTCCGAACTGATCTTTTATGCCTTGGCGCTTGCGTTGGTCCTCTGGTTCGTCATCGCGCGATGGTCAAGAAAACGTCAGATGGAGACCGGCCAAACATTCCCGGTTCTATGGACCGGTCTTGGCATGGTCATCCTGTTTCCGCTTGCCGCGTTTTTTGTCACCGGCATGCCGCTGTCGCTCGAATATGCCAGTCTTCAGGGCTTCAACCTGGTTGGCGGCTGGGTGATTTTACCTGAATTCCTGGCGCTGTTGCTGGGTCTGTCGCTCTACACAGCCTCGTTCATCGCCGAGATTGTCCGTGCAGGGGTTCTGGCGGTGTCCCGCGGTCAGACCGAGGCCGCGTTTGCACTGGGCCTGCGGCCAAATCTGACGAGCAGACTGGTGATCGTGCCGCAGGCCATGCGGGTCATCATTCCGCCGCTGACAAGTCAGTACCTGAACCTGACCAAGAACTCTTCGCTGGCTGTGGCCATCGGCTATCCCGACCTGTTCATGGTGGGCGGCACTGTGCTCAATCAGACAGGGCAGGCGGTGGAAGCGATCTCGCTGATCATGCTTGTGTATCTGCTGATATCGCTGCTGACGTCGGCCTTCATGAACTGGTTTAATTCCAGGGTTGCATTGGTGGAGCGATAAGTCATGGATTACCCAACGGAACGAATTGCCTATGTGCGCACCGATGACACGCCACGCATGTCGCCGCCGGTCTCATCGGGTGGCATCGGCGGCTGGCTGAAAGTCAATCTGTTTGCCACTCCGCGCGACACGGTACTCTCCATCCTGACAGCGTTGTTTCTGCTCTGGATCGTGCCGCCGATTATCAATTGGGCCTTTATCGACGCGGTCTGGACCGGTGAGAATCGCGAAGCCTGCCTCGGGCCCGATGTCGGGGCGTGCTGGGCGTTTGTCGATGCCAAGTTCGGTCAGTTCATGTATGGGCGGTATCCGCTTGAGGAGCGCTGGCGCGTCAATCTTGCAGGTCTGTTGTTGATCGCTGGTCTGGTGCCGATTGCCATTCCGTCAGTTCCCTACAAGCGTGAGAATGCGCTCTATCTTCTCGTCGTATTTCCGGTTCTGGCCTTCATCCTGCTGACCGGTCAGTTTGGGTTGGAGCCGGTTGAAACGCCGCTGTGGGGCGGGCTTCTGGTGACGCTGGTTGTTGCGATTGTCGGCATCGTGGTTTCCTTGCCGCTGGGCATTCTGCTGGCGCTGGGGCGACGGTCGGAAATGCCGATTATCAAGATGTTTTGCGTGATCTTCATCGAGTTCTGGCGCGGCGTGCCGCTGATTTCGGTTCTGTTCATGTCATCGGTGATGCTGCCGCTGTTCCTTCCTGACGGGGTGCAGTTCGACAAGTTGCTGCGCGCCTTGATCGGCGTGGCGCTGTTCTCGTCGGCCTATATGGCCGAGGTGATCCGCGGCGGATTGCAGGCCATTCCGAAAGGCCAGTATGAAGCAGCCAACGCCATGGCGCTGACCTTCTGGCAGGGCACCCGTCTGGTGACCATGCCGCAGGCGCTCACACTGGTCATTCCCGGCATCGTCAACACCTTCATCGGCCTGTTCAAGGACACCAGCCTGGTGCTGATCATCGGTCTGTTTGATCTGCTGGGCATTGTTTCGCAAAACATGAACGATGCCAACTGGATCTCGCCCGCGACGCCGGCGACAGGCTTCGTTTTTGCCGCCTTTATCTTTTTCATCTTTTGCTTCAGCATGTCGCGATACTCCGCCTATATGGAACGACGTCTCGACACTGGCCACAAATGATAACAGGGAACTCCCAACATGGCTGAAAACAACGCAGTAGTTCAGGAAGCCGCCGGTCCGACGAAAATGACGATTTCGGAAACCGATGTCGCCATCGAGATTATCGGCATGAACAAATGGTATGGCGATTTTCATGTGCTCCGCGATATCAATCTCAAGGTGATGCGTGGCGAGCGCATCGTCATCGCAGGCCCTTCGGGCTCCGGCAAGTCAACGATGATCCGCTGCATCAACCGGCTGGAAGAGCACCAGAAGGGCAAGATCATCGTCGACGGCATAGAGCTGACCAACGATCTCAAGAAGATCGATGAAGTCCGGCGCGAAGTCGGGATGGTGTTTCAGCATTTCAACCTGTTCCCGCATCTGACCATACTCGAGAACTGCACGCTCGCGCCGATCTGGGTCCGCAAGATGCCGAAGAAGAAGGCCGAGGAAGTCGCCATGCATTACCTGGAGCGGGTGAAGATCCCCGAACAGGCCAACAAGTATCCGGGTCAGCTCTCGGGCGGCCAGCAGCAGCGCGTGGCAATCGCCCGGTCTTTGTGCATGAACCCGCGCATCATGCTGTTCGACGAGCCCACCTCGGCGCTCGATCCGGAAATGATCAAGGAAGTGCTCGACACCATGGTCGGGCTTGCCGAGGAAGGCATGACCATGCTGTGCGTCACCCACGAAATGGGCTTCGCGCGCCAGGTCGCCAACCGGGTGATTTTCATGGACCAGGGGCAGATCGTCGAACAGAACGCGCCGGACGAGTTCTTCGACAATCCGCAGCATGAACGGACCAAGCTGTTCCTGAGCCAGATCCTGCACTAGCGCATCCCGCGATCGGGCGGAACCGCCCGGTCGCGAACAAGATGCCCTGGAAACAAAGAGATAGAGCCACTTTTGTGCGCCCAATCGGACGCACAAAAGTCGCGGCAGATCCGGTATCCGGAACAGGGGTTTTCAATCCTGGCTTTTAGAGCTTCCAGACCCTGGCGCCGGGCCTTGCGCTGTCTGCTTGGCGCCGTGCTCCTCGCGATGGTTGCTTTGAGCATCGGGGTCTTGATCCCGAGGCCGCTTCTTGCCTCCGGTCCCGGACCGGTCGCAGCCGCGGCGGGATCGCCATCGTCTCCGGCCACCCGCACGGTTCTCCTGCTGTCGACGGAGATCCATACCGACCTGGCGCTGCCTGCGGACCCGGATGTGGTGGCGCGGTTTTCCTTAATGGCGGCCGACGGGCTCGATCCCGCCCAGCCTGGCGTCGCCTATATCATCGCCGGATGGGGCGGCCGCAGCTTCTACATCGAAACACCATCATGGTCCGACCTCAAGCCGGGTCCGGTGTTCAACGCGTTGACCTATGACAAGTCCGTCATGCACATGGCGCTTGGCGGCGACATCGACCGGATGCACCCGACGGTGACGGTGCTCGAGCTTGATGAGGCGTCGTTTGACCGTCTGCTGCAACGGGTTGTGATGAGCTTCAGCCTCGACAGCGGCGGGGATCCGATCGTCGTGCCGGGCGCGCAATATGGCGAATACGATCTTTTCTACGAAGCAGAGGGCCTGTTCAATGCACTCGCCGGCTGCAACGTCTGGACCGCTGCGGCGCTCAGACAGGCCGACCTGCAAACCGGGTTGTGGACACCTTTGCCCGGGCTTCTGAGCTTGAGCCTGAAGCTGCACAATCCGGATCACCGGCTGGGTCTATAACCCCGTGGCGCGGTAGCCATAAAGCCAGTCGAGATCGCGCGCGAGGCTCTCGGGGCTTTTGATTGCGAGCAGCAGGTCGCGGCCGAGCCTGACAGCGCCGCGGGCATGATAGGCGAACTGATTGAAGGCGGCGCGTTTGCGGGCGCGGCCGATGCGGATCCGGCGACGCGTCTCGTACTCCGTCACCGCCAGGCCCACCGCGTCTTCCGCTGCATGCGAGACAGCCTGCACCAGTTCATAGCCGTCTTCGATCGCCATGGCCGCGCCCTGAGCCGCGAAAGGCGTCATCGCATGGGCGGCATCGCCGATCAGCACCGAGCCGGCATCATTGCTCCAGCGGCCGTCAGGCACTTCGAACAACGGCCACCAGGTCATCTGCGGCGCATTGCGAAGGATCGACAGCAGGTCCGGATGCGAATCCTTGAACGCTTCAAGCAGGCTGATGCGGTCGTTCGGGTTCTCGTGTTCGGCCCAGGTCTGTCCGGGGTCGGCGCCCCTGGTGATCGCCACCATGTTGATGGCCGCACGGTTCTCGATGGGGTAGGCCACCAGATGGGTATTCGCCCCCAGAAACGCCGTGACGTTGCGCGCATTCAGGATCGATCCCACGGCGTCGGCGGGCATCTTGAAGCGCCAGGCAATTTGACCGGAAAAACGCGGGCGCAAGGCTCCCGGCACCAGGCGGCGGGTCTGTGACCAGACCCCGTCGGCGCCGACGATCAGCGCTGGCACGGGGCGGCCAAGGCGCTCGTGAAGCGACGAAATCGCCGCGGCTTCGGTGCGTTGTCCAAGATGCACTCGGCAGCGGGGTTCGGTCCTGACGGCTTCGAGCAGCATCGCCTGAAGATCGGCGCGCTGCATGACGCCGTAGGGGGCGCCCCATCGCGCCGCGGCGAACGCTCCGCATGGGACATGAGCGATCCTGCGCAGCGACCGGCCGGATACAAGGGTGATCTCTTCAGGACAGATCATCGCACTCGCCAGGGCATCGCCGAGGCCGAGTTCAATCAGGATATGGCTGGCATTGGGCGAGATCTGCAAACCGGCGCCAACTTCGCTGAGCGCTTGCGCCTGTTCGACTAGGTCGACCTCATGGCCTTTGCGGGCAAAGGCAAGCGCTGTCGCGAGCCCGGCTATGCCGGCGCCGATGATGGTGATGTTCTGGGCAGACATTGCGCCCTCCGGGGCAGGGCCTGGAAACGACCTGCCTCAGGCCGCCTTGTGGTTCAAGGTGCATCCTGCAGGAACGGTCACGTCAGCATGCAGCGCCGGATTGTACTTGTAGAGGGTCGAGCAATAGGGGCAGACCTTTTCCACATCGGCGCCCATGTCGAGGAATTCATGGGGATGGTCGAAGGGCGGATTGGCGCCCACGCACATGAATTCCTTGACGCCGATCTCAATGGCGGGATGGCCCGCATCATTCTGGAAATGGGGAATCTGATGATCGGCCATGCATGTCTCCGTCGCGGCGAACTCGATTTTCGCGGACCATATACGCTGGGCCGGCAAATGTGTAGCGGGTAATTGGCTGCTCTCCCGATCGAATCGGCGGCGCTCGGGAGGCCTCTTGTGCGCGACATTTGCAAGACGCACCGATTGGGTTAGGTATGGCGAGAAGGGACATCACATGAATCTTGATCGTTTGCAGGCTGGACGTTTCACTTCCGGCACTCTGGATATGGCCTGGTATGAAGCGGGAAGCCCCGATGGGTTTCCGGTTTTGCTGATCCATGGCTTCGCCTCGACCGCGCATGTCAACTGGGTGTTTCCCGGCTGGTTCAAGACGCTGGACCAGGCCGGGTACCGGGTGATCGGGCTCGACAATCGCGGTCACGGTGAATCCGACAAGCCGCATGATCCCGAGGCCTATCATCCGGAAACCATGGCAGCCGATGCCGCCGGGCTGCTTGATGAGTTGGGAATCGGTTCGGCCCACGTGATGGGCTATTCGATGGGCGCCCGGATTTCGGCGTTCCTGGCGATGTCCCGGCCCGAACTGGTCCGCTCGGTGGTGTTTGGCGGTCTTGGCATGGGCATGGTCGAAGGCGTGGGCGACTGGGATCCGATCGCAAAAGCTTTGCGGGCCGACTCCATCGACGATGTCAGCGACAAGATGGGCCGGATGTTCCGCGCCTTTGCCGATCAGACCAAGAGCGACCGGCTGGCGCTCGCCGCCTGCATCAGCACGTCGCGGACGCTTGTCAGGCGTGAGGACCTGGCGCAGCTCGCTATGCCCGCGCTGGTCGGCGTCGGCACAAGGGACGAGATCGCCGGTTCGGCCGAAGAGCTGGCGCGGCTGATCCCGCATGCGCGCTTTCTCGACATTCTCAACCGCGACCACATGCTCGCCGTCGGGGACAAGACCTTCAAGGCCGCGGTGCTTGAATTCTTTGCCGATGTCGAATCCGGAGCGTTTGCATGAAGGACCTCAAGAGACCGGTGGTTTTCCAGGGCCATTCCGGCAACCGGATCGCCGGCGACATGCACAAGCCCCGGGGCGAGCAGCATGGAAATCCGGTGCTCCTGTTGCATGGAGGAGGCCAGACCCGCCACGCCTGGGGCGGGGCCGCACGGCGCATCGCCGATGCAGGGCATATGGCGTTTACGGTTGACCAGCGCGGCCATGGCGACAGCGCATGGGTCGAAGACCTTGCCTATGCGTGCGAGGATTTCGCCGCCGACGCCGTTGCGGTGTGCCGCGATATTGCAGCCAGATCCGGCCGCGCTCCGGTTCTGGCAGGCGCGTCGCTTGGCGGCATTTCCGGCATGCTGGCCGGTCATATGGGTGGGCCGGATCTGCTTGCGGGCCTCGTGCTGGTCGATATCACGCCGCACATGGACCCCGACGGAGTAAGCAAGATCCAGGGCTTCATGGCGGAACGGATGCGCGAGGGATTTGCGACGCTGGAAGAAGCTGCGGCCGCCATTGCCGCCTATCTGCCGAATCGTACGGCGCCGCGGTCGCTGGATGGCCTGGCCAAGAATTTGCGCCAGGGCGCGGATGGCCGCTATCGCTGGCACTGGGATCCGGCCTTCATCGACGGGCCGCGCACCATCAACACCGGCGGCGAGGCTGTTCAGCACAATCTCATCTCTGCAGCCCGCAGCCTCGCAATTCCGGTTCTGCTGGTCCGCGGGCAGCAGTCCGAGCTTGTCACCGAGGAAGCGGTCCAGGCCTTCCGCGAGATGGTTCCGCATGCCGATTTTGTCGATGTGTCGGGCGCCGGACACATGGTGGCGGGTGATCGCAATGACGCCTTCAACGATGCGGTGCTTGGCTTTCTCGACAGGCTCGAGGGCAGGGCCTGAGGGGTCACCGCCCGTTGAATGCCGGCGTGCGTTTTTCCATGAAGGAGCGACGCCCCTCGGCGTAATCCGCGCTGTCAAACGTCGAGGCCGCGATTCTCGCAGCTTTTTCCAGCGTTTCTGGTGCGGTATCGGTTTGAGCCGAGATCGCTGCCTTGGACGCCCTGACGGACAAGGGCGCGGCGCCGGCGATCTTCAGGGCAAGGCCCGTGACCGCACAGTCAAGTTTCTCGGCGCCGCACAGCGACACAAGGCAGCCGCAGGCAAGGGCATCGGCGGCGGAGATCTCCTGCGTCGAATACAGCGCAAGGCGCGCCCGCTGATCGCCCAGCGCGCGCACCAGGTCCTGAACCGCATCGAGCGGGTAGGCCAGCCCGAGCCGGGCGGCGGGAATGGCAAACCGGGCCGTGTCATCGGCAAGCCGGATATCGGCTGCCGCCGCGATGCCGAAGCCTCCGCCAAAACAGATGCCGCGGATGGCCGCGATGACCGGGACCGGGCATGACCGGATCGCGGTGAAGGCCGCAGAATTTCCAGCCTCGTAGTCGCGCGCGGTGCGCGCATCCTTGCGCAGCGTCTCGAACTCGCCGATGTCCGCACCGGCCGAGAAATCGCGGCCGCCGGCGCCTTCGATGATGACCACACGCACATTGCCGCTATCCACCAGCCAGGCAAGCGCCGCGGGCAGGGCGCGCCACATCGCATCGTTGAGCGCATTGCGCTTTTCCGGGCGGTTGATGGTCAGCCGGCCGATATGGGTCTCGGTGGCAGCAGCCAGAATGGCGCCGTCCGCAAAGGAATTGTTCACGTCCATTTCATCCGCCATTTGTTTTTTGAGCGTTCTGGCTTATCTTCAATGGGATTGCAAACAAGCCCGGAGGCGGCAATGGCAGCGAATTCAGGCGTGCGCGCAGGCGAATCCCTCAAGTCGATCGATCCGATCTGGGATTCGATCCGCATGGAAGCCGAGCGTTCGATCGCACAGGATCCGCTTCTGGCGGCATTCATGTATTCGACCATTCTCAATCAGCCTTCGCTCGAAGAGGCGGTGATCCACCGTGTCTGCGAGCGCCTCGATCACCCTGACCTCAAGGCCAATCTGCTGCGCCAGACGTTTCTGGAAATGCTGAACGACTGGGCCGACTGGGGCTCGGTGCTGCGGGTCGACATTCAGGCCGTGTACGACCGGGATCCGGCCTGCTCGCGCTTTATCCAGCCGGTCCTGTACTTCAAGGGCTTTCATGCCATCCAGACGCACCGGCTGGCGCATTGGCTGTGGAACCGGGGCCGCGCCGACTTCGCGCTCTATCTGCAAAGCCGGTCCTCCGAGATCTTTCAAACCGACATCAACCCGGCGGCGAAGATCGGCAAGGGCATCTTCCTCGATCACGCCACCGGCCTGGTCGTCGGCATGACCGCGACCATCGGCGACAATGTCTCCATCCTCCAGGGCGTCACACTCGGCGGCACCGGCAAGGAGAGCGGCGACAGGCATCCCAAGATCCGCGACGGCGTGCTGATCGGCGCGGGCGCCAAGGTGCTGGGCAACATCGAGATCGGCCATTGCAGCCGCATAGCCGCGGGATCGGTGGTGCTCAAGGAGGTGCCGCCCAACACAACCGTTGCCGGCGTTCCGGCACGTGTTGTCGGAACCGCAGGCTGCAAGGAGCCGTCGCGCGCCATGGACCAGATGCTCGGCGCCGGCGACTGACACGGGCGCGTCGATGGCGCGCCCAGCAGGCTTTTCAGCAGAAAGCACGATCACGGGTTTGATTTAGCCCGCCGTCCGTGCCAAAAGCGCGGCCCACAGCATAAAGTTCCAAGGCGGCCCTTGTGCGTTTGATAAAACGCGCGGCGCCATAGTCAATTTCCCAGGAGAGCACCGTGAAACCAGATGAAATCATCAAGCTGGACGCCTATTTCAAGCGCATTTTCAACGACAAGATGACGGTCAAGGCGCGTCCGCGGAAGGATGATTCGGCGGAAGTCTATGTCGGCGACGAATTTCTCGGCATCGTGTTTCGCGATGATGAGGATGGTGATCTGTCCTACAATTTCTCGATGGCCATCCTAGACGTCGATCTCACCGAATAAGCGCGGTTTCGAGCCGGTTGCGGACATCGCGCTCGATCTCGCGCCAATGCGGCAGGAGATCGATCGAGAACCGGTAGGTGACCGACAGGTCCTTGCCGATTGAAATGTCCCTCTGGCAGCCGGTTCTCGTGTTGAAATCCGGTTCCGATCCGGCATCCTCCACCAGGCAGCGAATGGCGTAGGGCTGGTGGCTCGCGCCGCGTTCCACATACATCAGCTCATTGGCGTAGCCGGCGCCGGATTTCAGCCGGAAGGAATCAAGCCCGCTCGGGCCTGCGACCGGCACGCCATCGGTCAGTCTCTTGTAGATCGGCGTAAAACGGCCGGACATGTCGCGCGACATGGTGGCTTGGGCGATTCGGGCGAAAATCAGCCCGTCAGCCGAACGGGTCTGGTTGAAGATCTCCCGTGCCGCCTCGCTGTAGCCGTTCATTCCGGGCCATGAGAAATAGGTGTCGACAGCGTTCTGGACGCCGGAGACCCGCTGCGATTCAAACCGGATCACATTGGCAGGCAGGCTCAGGACATCGTTGCCAATGACGATTTCATAAGGCGTCGTCTCCGCGGTATTGCCCGCCTGCAAGATGGTCTTGCCGATCTCGCGTCCGGTCAGGGCGATCGCCAGGGTGACGAGACACATGACCGCCACCACCGCGGTTAGTTTCCAGACGAACCTTGGCGACAAAAGCGGGACGTTGTCTAGCGCAGGCGTGGGCTCGAGCATGGTCAACCAGTCGGGTGTGTGTGCCAAAATGAACCATCGAGCCGCGGCACGGCGCTTGCTTGATGGGATGATGTACGGCAATCTTCACCCCCGCATGGTTAACCAATGATTGACACGCCCGACATCACCACAGCTATTTTCGTCATGGCGACCGGTTTTGCCGTGTCCTGGGCGGGACTCGAGATCGTCCGCTGGACGGGATGGCGCGAGCCGGCGATGAGCCGGATATCGGGCAGCCCGGTTAAGATCGGCGCGGAACTGGCGCTCGCCGCGATGATCGGGCCGCGATTGCTGCTTGCCAACGGGTTTCGCAACTGGCGCAGTGGCGTGGTGTCGCTGCCGCTGTTTGCGGTTCTGACGGCGGTGGCTGCCGGCTGGTCGATGTGTTCGGGCGTCCTGGTGCTGCAGATGGCCTTCGCAAGCGGGTTTTTCCGGGCCTGAGCCGGTTCCATTTGAAGGCTCCACGCACTAGACACGAGCAGAAAGCATTGGGCCCAAGCCAGTCAGCTTGGGCGACGTGGATGAGCGGGAGGTACTGGAATGGCAATCTACAGTCTTGACGGCAAGGCGCCGAAACTGCCGGACGGGTTTCATTTCGTGGCGGACAGCGCGCAGGTGATCGGCGATGTCGTTCTGGAGGAGGGGGCCGGCATCTGGTTTGGCGCCGTGCTGCGCGGCGACAATGAACCGATCACCATTGGCGAAGGCTCCAATATTCAGGAGAATTGCGTCCTGCATACCGACATGGGGTTTCCGCTCACCGTCGGCAAAGGCTGCACCATCGGCCATTCGGCCATCCTGCATGGCTGCACGATCGGCGACAACAGCCTGGTGGGCATGGGAGCAACGGTCCTGAACGGCGCCAGCATCGGCGAGAACTGCCTGATCGGCGCCGGCGCCCTGGTGACCGAAGGCAAGGTGATCCCCGACAATTCGCTGGTCGTCGGATCACCCGCCCGCGTGGTCAGGTCGCTCGATGCCGGAGCCGCGGATATGTTGAAGCTCTCGGCCAGCCATTATGTGGAAAACGCAAGGCGGTTCGCCAAGGGCCTCAAGCGGATCAGCTGACGCTGCGTGTGCATCCGGCAAAAAAAAAGAGCCGACCCCAGGGGACATTGGGATCGGCTCGAGGCCTGGCCGTTTGCGGGGAAGCATGGGGACTCGACCTAGGCCCACTGTGAACCAGGCGCACATGGTGCGACTGGTAATTCTCAAGATCCGGACAGCCCCCGCGGCTATGGTCAGGACCCGGTGATCAGTAGTTCACAGCGCCGACGGCTGTTGTGGCGTTGCCCGGTCCAAGCTTGGTCCAGCGCGCCGCATGTTCGGACGACTGGCGCTTGACGAAAGTGTAGCCGGTCTCGGACCAGAGGCGGACGTCACCGCGCATGTTGTCGAGAATGTAGTCGCCATAGTCCGTGCGAACCGTCAGCACGGCATGGCCGTCGCCATTTGGCTGCAGCACGACGGTGATCAGCAGGTCCTGCAGCGAAAACCCCTTTTCCATCAGCATGTGCCGCTTGAGCAGAACATAGTCTTCACAGTCGCCGACGGATCGCGGATAGGACCACAGCTCTTCCACACCATAGATGTTGAGATCGGTGTCGGGCCTGATGGCCTGGTTGACACGCGTGTTGATCTCCAGCATGTGCGCCCAGCGCTTTCGGGTCAGTTGCATCGGCCCCTGGTCCTGGCCGAGCGATCCGCATTCACCCTCATAGGATTTGCAGAACTCGTAATGCCCGATAGGCGGGTTCGTCTTGCCGACCGGCAGGAGGTTTGTCGGTGTTGCCAGGCTGGCGGTTGAAAAGGTGATTGCCAGGCCGAAGGCTGCGGCAAATCTTCCCAGGATCTGAATATGTCTGTTCATCGTTTTGTCTCCCCGTTATGAGGAAACAATGCCATTCAATATTTGAGATCACCCAAAAAACAACAGTACAAGTAAGTTCAAATACGAGATCAATACTATTAAAATGATTCAAAAAGAGTAATAAAACAAGTATAAAAAGCCGGCAAATACCGCAAGGGTTTGGCAACCATAAGCCGGCTCCGGTGGAGCCACCGCATGTCGGGACAGCTTATCGTCCATGGAAATGCGAACGCCTTCGGCACCAAACATCCGCTGACCCCGCCGAAAGGCCGCGACGCGGCTCCCGTCCGGGCTTTCTGCAGCCGTCGGAGCGACAACCGGAACCGGCACGCACAAAAAAACCGGCTCAGATAGGCCGGTTTGGTTATGTGTCCATTGTCTGGGGCGGGATATTCACAAGGAATGGCCTGAGCCGCGCTCGACCGATCCGTCGGGCGTAAGGCGTCAGGACAGCTTGCTGATGGCGTCTTCAGGCTGGAACGTCATGAATTCCATGGCGATGCCTTCCTGGAAATGGCGGACGACACGGCCGCGCATATTTCCAAGCACCACCATCGTGCCGAAGGCGGGGCGGACGTCGATTTCGACTGCTGCACCTGAAACGGACAGATCGATGATGCGGCACGGGTAGCGCCTTCCGTCATCGAGGCGGATTTCCGACATCGGGTTTCTCGCCGCCACGCGCTCGTGCCGGCGATCCTCGGGCAGCCCGAGCTCATGCTTGTTGGCAAGCCACGTGAGCTGAGCCGACAGCTTGTCGCGCTTGCGGTCTGTCGCATTGAGCGAAATCGTGAAGGAGCGGATGGATGCTTCCGTCACCTTGCCTTCAATACGCCCGATGTAATCGAGATAGGCGACAATGCGCTCGCCGACTTCGGGGCGAACTCCGGAGGAAATCACCGCGTCGAAGGGCGACATGGTGTCGACAACACAATCATGTTCGGAATGATCGGCGCGCATGAACCGGCCCTGAACCGAGATGGAAACCCGGCTGTATTGCCTTTCGGGTGCCTCTGGCGCGGCGTAATAATGTGATGTGGAGTTGACGGTCAACATAGCGGCCTTGTCGATTCCGAATGATTGGTGGGGCATATTATGCCGCCCATTGTTAACATTGGGTAAGCATCGGATCATCGATACACGTTAATCGCGCCGCCCTCCGTCCAGTACCACCAGGTGCGCCACTTTGCGGCTCTCAAGCACCCGGGATCGCAGATCATTCGCAGTGGAAGTCAGACCGACTTCCGGACGATTTGCCAGGAACACAGGATCCCGCGACGGATCGATGAAGCGGATTCCGGTTGTGGAAAGGCCGGCGAGGGGATCGTGGCCGATCCAATAGGGCGGCTTGAACAGCGACAGCAATCCGATCAGTCGGTCCTGCGCCCCGGTGGGACCCGTGATCGGCAGCAACAGCATCTCGGCTTGCGTCACGCGGCCGCCGGCGCTGAGGCAATCGAGCGACAGCACCGCCGGCGTGGCGCGGGAGGCGACCGACGCTCCGGTTCGCGATGCGTTGCGGACACCATCGGCGAGCCACAGCGCGCCGAAGGCCGATCCCTTCAGTTCACGGCAGCACAACGAACACAAGGCGGTGCCGGCAAGCCTGAAGCTCAGCTGACGGTCTGCGTTGAGGTCGCATATAAAGACATGGGGCAACACGTCGCGGATATCGGCCGGTTCGATGTCGGTGCGGTTCGGCGCCGCCCGCTTGCCGCGCTTGGCCATCCAGTACTCAAAGAGCTGAAGGCTGTTCTTGTGTTTCATTTCCATCTCGCCTTGTCGTCGTAGTTCAGGATATGGAACGGACCTGCGCCATTCCGGCACGCATCGGCTCCACCGGGCCATTGTGACGTTAGCAAAGCGAGAACCATGCCACGGCGGGGCCATTAAGGTTAATTTTTGCTTTCGATTGCCGCCCGGCCCGCGGCGTGCCATCTTGGGTCATCACTTCAGAAGGGAATGTCCTTCAGCACAATTTTGGACGAGGGGACTCGACCTGCCGTTCGCTTCTGGCGAGCGGCTTTTTTTTGCGCTGGTGCCGGTTGCCAGTGCGTGGCGCTGGCTCTACTCCTCGCTGGGACGGATATGTCCGAACAAGGATGCGCCTGCGCAATGACCCACGAGCCCGATCGACAAGCCCCAGACCTGAACAATGCCGGACCCGGACGGCCGGGTCACGAGCCGTTTTTCAATATCCCCAACGTTGTTCTGGCCATGCTGCTGGTGATGGTGGCCATTCAGGTGGCGCTCGATTCACTTCTGCCGCAGCGCGCGGTGCTCGAGATCATTCTGCAGGGCGCCTTCATTCCCCAGCGCTATTCGGTTCCGATTTCCGGCCAGGTCGGACCATATCTCTGGTCGCCGTTCACCTATTCGCTGCTGCATGGAGGCTACGCCCATCTGGCGCTGAACTCCTTCTGGCTGGCAGCCTTTGGCTCGATCGTCGCCCGACGCGTCGGATGGCTCCGGTTCCTGGTGTTCTGGTTTTCGAGTGCGATCGCATCGGCTGCGCTTTTCCTTGCCTTTCACTGGGGCGATGAAAGCATCATGGTCGGCGCCTCCGGCGTTGTCTCCGCCTTGATGGGGGCCGCCGCCCGGTTCGCCTTCGGCAACAGCGGTTTTCGCCGCGATCGGGCGCATCTCAATCCGCGCACCTCCATCGTCCGGTCCTTGAGCAACCGCACCGTGGTTGCCTTCCTCGCGGTCTGGTTCGGCATCAACCTGATGACCGCCGTCGGCTTCTCCTTCGGAATGGTGGATTCCGCGATTGCCTGGGAAGCCCATGTCGGCGGCTTCCTGTTCGGGTTTCTCGCGTTTTCCCTGTTTGATCCGATCGGGCGGCGCTGAGGCCGCCCCTCCCGCCCGCGAGGATCTCCTGGAGCCAAGGTCCCAGGGAGACCGGCTGCGCAGCGGAACACAGCAACAACATCGCAGTGCAAAGACTTGCAAACAGAGGGCTTCGGGCGCACCATGCTAAGTCTATGTGGATGCGTCGATGAGTTGAAGCATCCGCGGCAATCTTGCGGAAGGAGGACTGCATGAGTGTGAAACAGATACTCGACCAGAAGGGTCGCGACGTCGTTACCGTCAGCCCGTCCATGGGCACCGAAGAGGCGGTGCGCTTCCTGGCGGACAACAAGATCGGCGCGGTTGTGGTCACCGGCCCCGCCGGCAGGATTGCAGGCATTCTCTCCGAACGCGATATTGTCCGCGCCGTCGCGTCCCGGGGCGCCGAGGCGCTGACGGCGCCGATCTCGGCGATCATGACATCGAAGGTGACAACCTGCGGAGAATCGCACTCGGTCAACCAGGTCATGGAGATGATGACCAACGGCCGCTTCCGGCATTTGCCGGTGGAGCAGGACGGCAAGCTCATCGGCATCATATCGATCGGAGACGTGGTGCGCCGGCGGATCGAGGATGTCGAACGCGAAGCGGCTGAAATCAAGGCCTATATCGCAAGCTGAATTTCGCGGGCCTCAAGCCTCGCCCAGCTTCACAGAGGGCCGATGGCGGCCTGCATGCGGGTGATCTCGCCCAACTTGGCGGAGGCTTCCTGGTAGCCGCGGTCGATTGCTTCGCTGGCGCGGTGGAATTCCGACAGGCCGATATCGGCCAGTCTCGGATGCAGCGACAGATCCGGCGGATCGCCGGCAAGACGCGCGCGGGAAATCCGGTCCTGGATGATGTTGAAGGCCTGAACCATCACCGCGGTCATGCCGAGGCGGCTTTCGCGCGGTCTCTTGCGTCCCGCGGGATTGGTTTCGTCCGCGACCGGTTCGCTGGCGGTGTGCTTGATCACCGCGGAACGGCCATAGAGATCGTAGTGCAGGTTCACCGCGACAACCAGCGGCTGCTCATGCGCCCGGCAGACCGAAACCGGGACCGGATTGACGAGCGCGCCGTCAAGCAGCGTGCGGTTGTTGCAGCGCACCGGCTCGAAAATGCCGGGCAGGGCATAGGAGGCGCGAATGCCGGTGATGAGCGAGCCCGACGAAATCCAGACTTCGTGACCGGTGTTGAGCTCGGCTGCGACTGCGACAAAGGTGCGGTCGAGATCCTCGATATTGACGCCGACGAGATGCTCCTGCATCCGGTCGTTCAATCGCATGCCGCCGAACAGGCCACCGCCGCCGATGGCGAAATCGAGCAGGCCTGCGATGCGGCGCATGGTCAGGCTGCGGGCGAAGGCTTCGAGTTCGTCCAGCCGGCCGGCGAGGTAACACCCGCCGACAAGCGCGCCGATCGAGGTTCCGGCAATCATCGAGACTTCGACGCCGGCTTCGTCCAGGGCTCGCAGGACGCCGATATGGGCCCATCCGCGCGCGGCGCCGCCGCCGAGAGCAAGGGCAATACGTGGTTTTTGCGGAATCTGCTGGTGCATGGCGTTCACGGTCGTCGACGGTCCGACGATAATGGCCTCATCCGCAACGGCGGGCGCGGTTCGGTTCATGTTCCAGTTCAGCATCTGTGCAATCCTTCCCGCCGAACATTCCCCCAGAGCGCCGTGCGTCCGTTTGGAGGCACAAGGGACGCTCTGGACCTTTTAAAGCTGGAGCATCCTTTCTGAATTCATGCGGTTCCGCATGAATTCAGAATGTTCCAATGCTTTAAGTAATGACACCAGCAATCGGTTTCAAATTAATGAAGGAAATTGATTCTGCTTCAAAATGAAACAGATTGCCTAATTGCCGGTGTAGACCGTCGCGGGATCGAACAGCGGCGCGGAATCTGTCTCGAGCCGCGGCGCGCCGTCACCGGTCACCACCTTGCGATAGAAGCACGACCGGCGTCCGGTGTGGCAGGTGGCGTCTAAACCGCCGACGCGCACCTTGAGCAGCACCGCGTCCTGATCGCAGTCGATGCGGATTTCGTCGACCATCTGGACATTGCCGGAGGTTTCGCCCTTCTTCCAAAGGCTCTGGCGCGACCGGCTCCAGTAGTGCGCGATCCCGGTCTCGATGGTCAGGCGCAGCGCCTCGGCGTTCATGTGCGCGAGCATCAGAACAGCGTTGTCGCGGCTGTCGGTGACCACGGCGGTGATCAGCCCGTTGGCGTCATACCGTGGTGAAAGAGCGGCGCCTTCTTCAAGCGCCGCCTTCGTGTCGCTGGTTTGTGTGCTGCTGCGTGTCATGAGACCCCCTTGAAGTCAGGGGCCTTCGATCAACCCCGGATCAATGTCATGAAGCGGACCTGTTCGTGCGGGTCCGACTTGAACCCGCCAGTAAAGGTCGTGGTGATGGTTGTCGAGCCCTGCTTCTGGATGCCGCGCATGGCCATGCACATGTGCTCGGCCTCGATCATCACCGCGACACCGCGCGGACGCAACGTCTCGTCGATCGCATGGGCGATCTGTGCCGTCATGGTCTCCTGGGTCTGCAGGCGGCGGCCGAAGATGTCGACGACGCGGGCGATCTTGGAGAGACCGACGACCTTGCCGTCCGGCAGGTAGGCCACATGCGCCTTGCCGATGATCGGCACCATGTGGTGCTCGCAATGGGAGAAGAACGGAATGTCCTTGATCAGGACGATATCGTCATACCCCGCAACCTCCTCGAAGGTGCGGCCCAGCGCTTCCTCGGCGTCCTGGTCGTAGCCTGAGAACAGCTCCTTGTAGGCCTTGGCCACGCGCATCGGCGTGTCGATCAGGCCTTCGCGGCTCACGTCGTCGCCAATCCAGCGCAGCAGTGTCAGCACCGCTGCTTCGGCTTGGGCCTGGGTCGGGCGGTTGTCTTCGTCCATGCCGGACAGTTTGTTGACTATGGCATCCATGTTCGCAGTCTCCGTAGGGTGGTGACCCCTCTTACGCGTTTCGTTTTCAAACGGACCACGCACATGGACACGCAAGCGGCATCTCTCCGCACTTTATGTCCTGCGGGCTCCGGGGCTTTCGGGTGATTGACCCTCCGGCACGGTTTCCCATCAGGCGCGGCTGCTCAAACAGGTTTTGCCGAACGCCTGATCTCCACTATATAATGATCGAAAGGCGCGCGTCGAGGTGGGGCGCCGTCATCTCGTGTCGCAGGCCTGAGGAATGGTCTCGAATAAGGTCCGAAGTGATGATTGACGATGTCTACAATGCCCGAATCCTCGATTTCGCCGGCAATATCCCGCGGATAGGCACGCTGGACGACGCGGACGCGGAGGCGTCGGCCCATTCCAAGCTCTGCGGCTCCAGGGTCAAGGTCTGGCTCAAGATGGATGGCGACCGCGTCGCCGACTTCGCCCATGACGTGAAAGCCTGCGCGCTGGGGCAGGCCTCGTCGTCGATCATGGCGCGCAACATAATTGGAGCGAGTGCGAGCGAACTGCGCGAAGTGCGCGAGACCATGCGCAAGATGCTCAAGGAGAACGGCCCGGCGCCGGAAGGCCGTTTCGCCGATCTCAAGTTCCTGGAGCCTGTGCGCGACTACCGCGCCCGGCACGCCTCGACCCTGCTGACCTTTGACGCCGTGGTCGACTGTCTCGACCAGATCGAGGCCCGGCGCGCTGGGGAAGATGCTGCCTGATGGCTGCGTCTCCAGCCGGCCGTAACTACTCCGGCCCCTGGCCGAAAACGCCCGGGCGGCTTTTCGGCACCGGGTTTGTCCGGCTCTATCAGCTCACCCTGTCCGGTTTCATCGGCAATTCCTGCCGGCATCTGCCGACCTGTTCCGAATACGCCTATGAGGCGATCGCCCGCCACGGGCTGTGGAAGGGCGGATGGATGGCGTTGTTCAGGGTGGGTCGCTGCGGGCCGGGCGGCACCCACGGCATCGACAATGTACCAGAGACACTTGACGCGCGACTCACTTGGTGGGCGCCGTGGCGGTTTGCGCGGCTCTCTTCCTGCGAGGTGAGGTCATGACCGTCCCGCTGGAATTTGCCCTGGCCCAGCAGAGATTCGATGCGTTGCTTGTCGAATTGATGGACCGGCTCGATCTGACCACCCGGAACCAGGTGTACACGATTCTCTATGGTTTCCTGCAGGTCTTCCGGCGACGGCTCGACGCCGAGCAGACGCTGGTGTTTGCAGGCGCGTTGCCGGCGATTGTGTCGGCCATGTTTGTTGCGGACTGGGATCCGGCCGAGGAGAAGCTGCCGTTTGCCGGTCCCGCGCAATACGACGAGGAGCTCCGCGGCGTGCGGCGCGATCACAATCTGGCCCGGCCCGGTGCGCACCGGATCGTTGCGTCGGTCATCCGGTCACACTGCGAGAGAGCTGCCTTCGATCGCGCTCTTGCGCGGCTGCCGGACCAGGCGGGGGCGTTCTGGGAATGACCGGGCCAACCCTTGCCCGCTTCACCCAAATCGCGTAAACGCCTCCGCGCACACATACCCCACTCAACCACCCGCGTTCGTAGGCGGGACTGGACCAAGGAGAGACCAAGATGGCGTCAGCCGTTTCCCTCACATTTCCCGATGGCTCGAAGCGCGAGTACCCGGCCGGTACGACCGGCCGCGACGTTGCCGAATCGATTTCCAAGTCGCTCGCCAAGAAGGCGGTGGCGATCACGCTCGACGGCGAACTCACCGATCTGAGCGATCCCGTCCGCGACGGCGCGCTCGAAATCGTCACCCGCACCGATCCGCGCGCGCTCGAACTGATCCGGCACGATGCCGCCCATGTGATGGCCGAAGCCGTGCAGGAGCTGTTTCCGGGCACGCAGGTAACCATCGGCCCGGTGATCGAGAACGGATTCTACTACGATTTCGCCCGCAACGCGCCGTTCACGCCCGAAGACCTGCCCGTCATCGAGAAGAAGATGAAGGAGATCATCGCCCGCAACAAGCCCTTCACCAAGGAGGTCTGGTCGCGCGACGAGGCGCGGAAGGTATTTTCGGAAAAGGGCGAGGGCTACAAGGTCGAGCTGATTGAATCGATCAAGTCGGACGAGGATCTCAAGATCTACCGCCAGGGCGACTGGTTCGACATGTGCCGCGGTCCGCACATGGCCTCGACAGGCCAGATCGGCACCGCCTTCAAGCTGATGAAGGTGGCCGGCGCCTATTGGCGCGGCGATTCCAACAATCCGATGCTGACCCGCATCTACGGCACCGCCTGGGCCGAGCAGTCCGAGCTCGACGCCTATCTGCATATGCTGGAAGAAGCCGAAAAGCGCGACCACCGGCGGCTCGGCCGCGAGATGGACCTGTTCCATTTCCAGGACGAGGGTCCCGGCGTGGTGTTCTGGCACTCCAAGGGCTGGCGCATGTTCCAGAACCTCGTCGCCTATATGCGCCGCAGGCTCGACCGCGACTACGAAGAAGTCAACGCGCCGCAGATCCTCGACAAGAGCCTGTGGGAGACCTCGGGTCACTGGGGCTGGTACCAGGAGAACATGTTCGCGGTGAAATCCGCCCATGCCTTCACCAATCCTGACGACCTGAACGCCGACAACCGGATCTTTGCACTCAAGCCGATGAACTGCCCCGGCCATGTGCAGATCTTCAAGCATGGGCTCAAATCCTATCGCGACCTGCCGATCCGGCTCGCCGAATTCGGCAATGTGCACCGCTACGAGCCGTCGGGCGCGCTGCACGGGCTGATGCGGGTGCGTGCCTTCACCCAGGACGACGCGCATATCTTCTGCACCGAGGAGCAGCTCGAGGCCGAGTGCCTGAAGATCAACGATCTGATGATGTCGGTCTATCGCGATTTCGGCTTCGAGGAAGTGGTGGTCAAGCTCGCCACCCGCCCCGAGAAGCGGGTCGGCACCGACGCGATGTGGGACCACGCCGAGGACATTCTGCGCAAGGTGCTCGACAAGATGGCCGCCGATTCCGGCGGGCGCATCAGGACCGGCATCAACGAGGGCGAGGGGACGTTCTACGGGCCTAAGTTCGAATACACCCTGCGCGACGCGATCGGCCGGGAATGGCAGTGCGGCACGACCCAGGTGGATTTCAACCTGCCGGAGCGCTTCGGCGCCTTCTATATCGGCTCGGATTCGGAGAAGAAGCAGCCGGTGATGGTGCACCGGGCGATCTGCGGCTCGCTCGAGCGGTTCCTCGGCATTCTCATCGAAAGCCATGCCGGCCATATGCCGCTGTGGTTCGCGCCGCTGCAGGTCGTGGTCGCCACGATCACGTCGGAGGCCGACGACTATGGCGCAACCGTCGCCCAAAAGCTGCGCGATGCCGGCCTTCAGGTCGAAACTGACTTCCGCAACGAGAAGATCAACTACAAGGTCCGCGAGCATTCGCTGGCCAAGGTGCCGGTGATCCTCGTCTGCGGCATGCGCGAGGCCGAGGAAAAGGC
>NZ_JACIYP010000091.1 GCF_014359905.1 Hoeflea sp.
CGTTGTCACGGACCACACCAAGTTCGGCCGCCGCGGCCTGGTATCGGTTGCGGGCTTCGGCGCCATCGGTCATCTGGTGACCGATGCGCCGGTGGGCGATGATCTCGCCATGCTGCTCGAGGGGCACGGCACGCGACTGATTATCGCCGGTTCCGTTTAGCAGGATCAACTGGCCAGGTATGCGGCCAGCACGTCGCGGGTCGATGTCTGCTGCAGCCTTTCCAGCGAAGTGGCGAAGGCGCGGACGAATTCGGGCGATTGGGCGAGGGCGCCGAAGATATCCGGCATCGCAAGGAATTCGCGCGGATCCCCACGCGCGGCCAGTGCCTTCTCCGTCAGCCGTGCGGCATTCGGGTCGTCGATCCGGGCGGCCAAACCGTCGTGAGCCGCGGCGCAATAATGCGCCCACAGGGCAACTTCCAGCGCGAGCCCGTTGACCGGTTGCCCGGATGCCAGCCGGTCGGCGATGGTTGGCAGGATGAACTTGGGCTGGCGATTGGAGCCGTCGAGGCAGAGCCGCGGAATGGTGTCGCCCAGCGCCGCGTTTGAAAACCGCCTGGCGACCAGCGCCATGTAGCTGGTCAGGCTCACGCCTTCGATCTCGGGCACCGTGGGCAGGATTTCTTCCTTCGTCAGCTTCGCAAGAAAGCCGGCGATCAGCGGATCGGCCATGGCGTCATGGACATAGTGATGGCCGAGCAGGGCGGAGGAATAGGCGATGGCCGCGTGGCCGCCATTGAGGATCCTGAGCTTCATCAGCTCGTAGGGTGCGACATCGCGCACGAATTCGACGCCGACCTTCTCCAGTGCCGGCCGGCCTTGCGGAAAATTGTCCTCCATCACCCATTGCCGGAACGGTTCGCAGACCACGGGTGCTGCGTCCTTGATCCCGAAGCGTGCGCGCACAAGATCGATCTCGCGTGCGCCGGTCGCCGGCGTGATGCAATCCACCATCGAGTTGGGGAAGGCGACGTTGTCGGCGATCCATTCCGCCAGATCCGGATCGATCAGCCGCGCCAGGCCCAGAACGGTGGCGCGCGCCACATGTCCGTTTTCGGGAAGATTGTCGCAGGACATGATGGTGAACGGCGGAAGCCCCTTGGCCCGCCGCGCCTTCAGTGCGGCGATGATGACGCCAAAAACGGTCTGGGGCGGGTGGTCGGCGCCGGTCTCGCGAACAATGGCAGGGTGGGCCGGATCAAAGCCGCCGGTCTCGGCGCTGAGAAAGTAGCCGCCTTCGGTTACCGTCAGGGAGACGATGCGGATCTGCGGATCCTGCATGGCGTCGATCAGCGCGCCGGGATCGACGGCGACAAAGTCGATCATTGATCCGATCACCCTGGCGCGATAGCCCTCGGGGTCGAGCTCGACGATTGTGGTCAGCCAGTCCTGGGGTCCAAGCTTTTCCCGCATGGCCTCGTCAAAGTGCATCATGCCGGCGCCGATGATCGCCCAATCGAAATCCTCGCCCAGTTCGAACAGGCGATGGAAGTAATTGGCCTGGTGGGCGCGGTGAAAATTGCCGACGCCCACATGCAGGACTCCTGGCGTCAACGCCCGACGGTCATAGCCGGGGGTGCTTACGCCTTCAGGGAGCATGGTGAGGGTTTCGGCGCGTAGCGCGATGGCCTCGACGGCCTCCGCCTGTTGTGGGGGATGGGAATCTTGCATCAGTTCATCCAGTTCCCGCCGTCGACATTGTAAGTCTGGGCGACGATGTAGTCGGCCTCCTGGGAGGCGAGAAAAACAGCCATTCCGGTAAGATCCTGGGCCGTGCCCATCCGACCAAAGGGAACCGCATTGCCGACAAGGCGCTTCTTTTCACCCGGCGCCAGGTTCTCGTGGCGGGCAAACAGCGCGTCGACATGGTCCCAATGCTCGCCGTCGACCACGCCCGGCGCGATGGCGTTGACATTGATGCCATGCTTGATCAGGTCGAGGCCGGCGGACTGGGTGAGGCTGATGACGGCGGCTTTTGTCGCGCAATAGACGCCGACCAGGGCCTCGCCGCGCCGGCCCGCCTGGCTTGCCATGTTGATGATCTTGCCGCCCTGGCCGCGGGCGATCATGGATCTTGCCACCGCCTGCAGGGTGAAGAGGGTGCCCGCGACATTGATCGAAAACAGCCGGTCGAAGCTCTCGCGGGTGATCTCGACGATCGGGGCGAGATCGAACAGCGCCGCATTGTTGATGAGGATGTCGATGCCGCCCGTGCGCTCGGCCACCGTCCGGACGGCGGCGTCGATGGACGCCTGGTCGCTCACATCGAGATGCACCGCGAAGGCCTGCTTGCCGATCCGGGACGCGGTCGCTGTCGCCCTCTCGAGGTCGATATCGGCGATGGCGACGGTCGCGCCTTCCGCAACGTAGCGCTCGGCGAAGGCCTGGCCAATGCCGCGCGCCGCGCCGGTGATCAGGGCGGTCTTGCCTGCAAGCCGCGACATCAGATGGCCAGTCCTGCCGCGTCGAAGCGGTAGATCCTGTTGGGATCGGGCGTGAGCCAGACGGTGTCGCCATGGTTCACCTTCATCTCGCCGCTGGCGCGGACATTGACGGTGCCCAAATCGTCGGTGTGGACATGCAGGAAGGTGTCGGAGCCGAGATGCTCGGCCACGCCGACAGTGCCCTTCCATTCGCCTTCGGTCTTGGAGATCGCGATGTGCTCGGGACGGAAGCCGATGGTCTTGGCCCCAAGCTTCTCCGCCGGCGCACCGGCGACGAGGTTCATCTTCGGGGAGCCTATGAAGCCCGCGACAAAGATGTTCCTGGGAGAATTGTACAACTCCATCGGCGAGCCGACCTGCTCGATGTTGCCGGCGTTCAGCACCACGATCTTGTCGGCCATGGTCATGGCCTCGATCTGGTCGTGGGTCACATAGATCATCGTGGTCTTGAGCTGGAAATGCAGTTCGCTGATTTCGAGCCGCATGGTGCCGCGCAGCGCGGCGTCTAGATTGGAGAGAGGCTCGTCGAACAGGAATGCCGACGGCTGGCGCACGATGGCGCGACCGATGGCGACGCGCTGGCGCTGGCCGCCGGAGAGCTGGCCCGGCCGCCGTTCCAGGTAATCGGTCAGATTGAGGATGCGGGCCGCGTCCGCCACCTTCCTGTCGATGGTGGCCTTGTCCTCGCCGGCCATCTTGAGCGGGAAGGCGATGTTCTTGGCAACCGTCATGTGCGGGTAGAGCGCGTAGGACTGGAACACCATCGCCAGCTTGCGCTTGGCCGGCGCCTCGCCGGTCACGTCGCGGCCATCGATCAAGATGGTGCCCGAAGTCGTGTCCTCAAGCCCCGCGATCAGCCGCAGCAATGTGGATTTGCCGCATCCCGAGGGGCCGACGAAGACCACGAACTCGCCATCCTCGATGTCGAGATTGAGTTCGGGAATAATGACGACGCTCCCAAAGGACTTCTTGACGTTGCGCAGTGTGATGTTGCCCATGACGGTTTCCCCCGTTTTCTACTTCACGGCGCCGAAGGTCAGCCCGCGGACAAGTTGCTTCTGGCTGAACCAGCCCATGATCAGGATCGGCGCGATGGCCAGCGTCGAGGCCGCCGAAAGCTTGGCCCAGAACAGGCCCTGCGGGCTCGAGAAAGAGGCAATGAAGGCGGTCAGCGGCGCCGCGTTGGTGGTGGTGAGCTGGATCGTCCAGAAGGATTCGTTCCAGGCCAGGATGATGTTGAGCAGCATCGTCGAGGCAATGCCCGGGATCGCCATCGGCGTGAGGATGTAGACGATCTCGTTCCACAGCGAGGCGCCGTCCATCCGCGCAGCTTCCAGGATCTCGCCCGGGATCTCGCGGAAATAGGTGTAGAGCATCCAGATCACGATCGGCAGGTTGATGAGCATCAGCATCACGGTGAGACCGATGCGCGTGTCCATGAGGCCTGTGCGCAGGAAGATGAGATAGATCGGCACCAGCACCGCCACCGCCGGCATCATCTTGGTGGACAGCATCCACATCAGGATGTCCTTGGTGCGCTTGGTCGGCGAGAATGCCATCGCCCAGGCGGCGGGGATCGCCACGATCAGCGCCAGGATGGTGGAGCCAATCGCCAGGATCACCGAATTCATGAACGGCTTGAAGTAGTCGTTCTGGGTCTGGACCGCGATGTAGCTTTCGAAGGTGAAGGACGGGATCAGGTTGAAGCCGGCGATCGCCTCGGTTTCGGTCTTCAGGCTGGTGATGATCGTGTAGAGGATCGGAAAGAAGATCACCAGAGCGATCGTCCAGGCGACCGCCGTGTTGATAGCCTTGGTGCGGGTGGTGACTGCGCGTGCCATGGGGCTCTCCTAATCCAGGTTCTTGCCGACGGCGCGCATCAGGAAGATGGCGACGAAATTGGCCAGCACGACCGCGATGATGCCGCCGGCCGCACCCCCGCCGATGTCGAAGTTGAGACGGGCGGCGCGGTAGATCAGGAACACCAGATTGGTCGAGGCGTAGCCGGGACCGCCATTGGTGGTGACCAGGATCTCGGCATAGACGCCCAGCAGGAAGATGGTCTGGATCAGGATCACCACGGTGATGGCGCGCGCCATGTGCGGCAGCGTGAGGTAGATGAAGCGGCTGACGACGCCGGCGCCGTCCATTTCGGCGGCCTCCTTCTGTTCTCCATCCAGCGATTGAAGCGAGGTGAGCAGGATCAGCGTGGCGAACGGCAGCCATTGCCAGGCGACGATGACGATGATCGAAAACAGCGGGTACTGGGCGAACCAGTCCACGGGCGCGACACCGAAGAAATTGGCAATGTCGGCGAACACCCCGTAGCTGGGATTCATGATCATGTTCTTCCACACCAGCGCGGCAACCGGCGGCATGACGAAGAAGGGCGAGATCACGAGAATTCTCACCATGCCCTGACCGAACATGGGCTGGTCGATCAGCAGCGCGGTGGCAATGCCGCCGACCACGGTGATCAAGAGCACGCCCAGGACCAGAACGAGGGTGTTCCAGATCGACTCGATGAAGGCCGGGTCGGTGTAGAAGTATCTGTAATTGAAGAAGCCGGCCCAACTTGTGTTGGCGGGATTGAGGAGATTGTAGTTCAGGAACGAGAAGTAGAGAGTCATGCCCAACGGCACGACCATCCAGATCAGCAGCAGGATGATGGCCGGTGCCCGCATGATCGTTGCAGGGCTCTGGGTTTGACGGGTGGCCATGACAATTCTCCCTGCGTTTGACGATGGGCGTGCGGGCTTTGGGCCAGGTTTTCCGGCGGGAAATGGGCCGCCCGTATTGAAACGGGCGGCCAGGTGCCCCGGGAGGGTGGTGCTACTTGATGTAGCCGGCGCGCGTCATTTCGCGCGTTGCGACCGACTGGGCCTGCGCCAGCGCGTCGTCGACCGACATCTGTCCTGCGAGAGCTGCGGAGAACAGCTGACCGACCGTGGTGCCCAGACCCTGGAATTCGGGAATGGCCACGAACTGCACCCCGACATAGGGCACCTCATCAACGGTGGGATTGGTCGGATCCGCGGCATTGATCGAGTCCAGAGTCATCTTGGCGAAAGGCACCTTGGCGTATTCCGGGTTCTCGTAGAGCGAGGTGCGGGTGCCGGGGGGCACGTTTGCCCAGCCTTCCTTCGAAGCGACCAGTTCCAGATAGGCCTTGGACGTTGCCCAGGAGACAAAGGTCTGCGCCGCGTCGGCATTCTTGGTGCCGGCGGGCACTGCGAGCGACCAGGCCCACAGCCAGTTGCCGCGCTTGCCCAGGCCCGTGTCGGGCGCCAGCGCGTAGCTCACCTTGTCGGCGACGGTGGAGTCGGTCGGGTTGGAGACGAAGGACGCGGCGACGGTGGCGTCGATCCACATGCCGCACTTGCCCTGCTGGAACAGCGCCAGGTTCTCGTTGAAGCCGTTCGACGACGCGCCCGTCGGGCCCGCCTCGTTCATCAGGTCGACATAGGACTGCAGCGTGTTCTTCCAGGCCGGCTGGTCGAACTGGGGCTGCCAGTCCATGTCGAACCAGCGGGCGCCGAAGGAATTCGACAGCGCCGTCAGGAAGGCCATGTTCTCGCCCCAGCCGGCCTTGCCGCGCAGGCATATGCCGTTGATGCCGTTTTCGCGGTCGGTCATCTTGCGCGCCGCATCGGCGATGAAATCCCAGGTCGGGGCGTCGGGCATCTCAAGGCCCGCTTTTTCCATGAGGTCGGTACGGTACATCACAAACGAGCTCTCGCCGTAGAACGGCGCGGCGTAGAGCTTGCCCTCGTAGGAGAGGCCGCCGGCGATGGCCGGGATGATGTCGGCTACGTCATAGTCGTCGCCCAGGCTGTCGAGCGGCAGCAGCCAGCCCTGCTTGGCCCAGATCGGCACTTCGTAGGTTCCGATGGTCATCACGTCGTACTGTCCGCCCTGGGTGGCGATGTCGGTGGTGACGCGTTCGCGCAGGATGTTCTCCTCCAGCGTCACCCAGTTCAATTCGATGTCCGGGTGTTTCGCGGTGAAATCGTCGGTCAGTGCCTGCATGCGGATCATGTCACCGTTGTTGACGGTGGCGATGGTCAGTGTTTCGGCAAGCGCCGCCGTGCCAAGCATCGACAACGCCGACGCGCACAGAAGCGCGTTTGCAAATCTCTTCATGAATTCCTCCCAATGCCCGATGTGGGCAAATGCCAATTAGACGGGCAATTATTCATTCAGACTTCGACGAGAGTCAATGCAGATTCGATGCTGCACCTGCTCAGAAAGCAGCGCCGACAAGATTACCGTAATGATTTCAAGTCTCTGGGGGCGGCCCGTTTTGCTCAATGATTGAGCAAATGCTCCGCCGTGGCTTCGTCGGTGATCAGCCCGTTGATCAAACGACCGCGCATGGCCGCAAGGATCGCTTCGACCTTGAGGATGCCCACCGCAATGGCGATCACCGGCTTGGCGGGAGCGATCTGCAGGACGGCGCTGGCCACCCTGTCATTGGTCAGGCCGTCAATCAGCGTTCCGGAGCGGTCGAAGACCCAGGAGGTGATCTCGCCCACGGCGCCCGCCTTGATCAGCGCCCGCGTCTCCTCGCGGCTGACAAAGCCGTCGACAAGCAGGGGCGCGTTGTCGCCGATATTGCCGATGCCGACGAAGGTGACGTCGGCCTGGCGCGCCAGCTCGAGGATGTTGTGCACCGCTTCTTGCTGCTGCAGCAGCAGTTTCTCTTCCATCGACCGCGCGAACACCGGCAGCGGCATCGGATAATGGCGGGCGTTGACCCGGTCGGCCATGCGGATGACCACGTTGTAGGGCGTGGCGGCGCCGTCCGACATCATGTTGCCGAGCAGCGAGACGATGCGATGCTGCGGGCAATCCATCTTGGGCAGTTGCTCGACGCTGGCGCGCAGGGCGCGGCCGGTGCCGAGCGCGATGATCTTCGGATGATCCGATTTGAGGATGCGCTCGATGTCGCTCGCGGCCAGTTGCGCGACACCGGTCAGTGCAGCCGGCGCGCCGGGATCGCTTGGCGCGACCTCGCAGGAGGCGAGGCCGAACTTCTCCACGAGGCCGTGCGACAGTTCCATGCATCGGGCGATGGGGTGGTCCAGCCGGACCTTGACCAGCTTCTCGCTCACCGCCAGCGAAACCAGGCGCTGGGCGGATTGCCGCGAGACGCCGAGCTTGCGGGCGATCTCGTCCTGGGTGTTGCCGGCGACATAATAGAGCCAGCCAGCGCGGGCCGCATCGTCCAGACGGCTGGTTTCGTGATTGCCCGCATTGCTCATTTGCCCATCCGTTCATCCGGTTGCCGATTGGCGTGAGGCACCATTTCAAAGAAAAGCTCCCAATTGTCAAAGCAGCGTACTGTTCCGCCAAGGCTGAGCGCCTCTTCGCTCATCCCCCTCAGATGGCTTCCGCCGGTGAAGCGCAATACCTGCATGCCTGCATTGTGCGCGGCTTCTATGCCGGGCAGGGAGTCCTCGATGACGAGGCATTGGGCGGGATCCGCCTGCATGCACCTGGCGGCATGCAGGAAAAGATCGGGCGCGGGCTTGCCGTTCTCGACTTCGGAAGCGGTGAAGACCCGCGTCTCGAAGAAAGCGGACAGTCCCGTCAGTTCGAGCGACCGCAAGGCCCGTTTCGGCGAACTGCTTGTCGCCACGCAGGCCCTTGTCGTCAACCGGGCAAGCAGCGTGTGGATGCCCGGCGCTGGCGCAAGTTCGTCTTCGAAGCGGGCCAGAAGCTCGGTGCGGTATTTCTCCTCGAAATCCGTGCCCGGCAGATAGCCGTGGGAGTGGCGGATTTCGGCCGCGACCTTGGCCCAGCTGCGGCCGAGAAAATGGGTTTGCACATGGGCGGCATCGACCTTGACCCCGACGCTGGCCAGGGTTTCGATCAGCACACGGGCGCTTATCACCTCACTGTCAATGAGGACGCCGTCGCAGTCAAATATGATCAATTCGGGAAAGGGGGTAATCGCCTCATGACCTCGGTTTGTTGCGGGCTGGATCCGATAGCACAGCCTGTGCTTCAAAGGCAGCCTGACAACGGCGTGCAGTCGCCCGATCGGTTCAAGCTGACAGACAGCCCGTTTGCTCAAGCGATTTGCGCGTCGGATATTTCCGGCTGCGCAAGGCTTCCCAGGCCTTCGGTGAATTCATCCATCAGGAATCGCACGACCTCTTTCTGGGCTTCCCTGGCGCTGGCACCCGCGGCAATCGCCCTTGCATGGATCGAGCGTTGTCGATCAGCGCTGGTGCCGTTTTCCACTATCCGGCGTGTCGACAGCACCTCTTCGGAGCACCCGAGCGCTTCCGCATCCTCCGAAACGAGTCCGATAAGTTCCTCGAGCAGGACGGGGAAGGCAACGACCTCGCCCCTGGCGAAATCGATCAATCCGTTGGAAATGCCATAGCGTTGGGCGCGCCAGCGATTTTCGCCGACCAGAAACCGGTCGTAAATCCGCCAGCGCTGATTGTTGCTGCCGAGCCGCCAGAGCATGTGCATGATCGATTGGGTCAGGGCGACGATCGCCAAAGTATCATCAAGCCGCGGCGAGACGTCGCAAATGCGCGATTCGAGCGTAGGAAACCGGGCCGAGGGCCGGAGATCCCACCAGATCTTGGTGCAGTCGTCGATGAGCCCGCTGTCGATGATGATCTGAACCGACCGCTGATATTCCGACCAGGATGAAAACCGCGGCGGCAGTCCGGTTCTGGGAAGATTGTCGAAAATCGTCAGCCGGTAGGAATTGAGCCCCGTGTCATCTCCCTTCCAATAGGGTGACGATGTCGACAAGGCCAGCAGATGAGGCAGGAAATAGGGAAACTGCGCCATCAGGTCGATGCGGGTTTCATCGTCGTCCACTCCCACATGGACATGCATGCCGCAAATCAGCATGCGCCGCGCAACGCCGCCAAGATCATGTTCGAGTTCGCGGTATCGCTGCTTGTCGGTGAAATGCTGCTGGTGCCAATCGGCAAAGGGATGGCAGGAAACCGCCAGCGGGGCCAGTCCGTGTTCTCCGGCAATGCGGGCGATGACGGAGCGCAGCCGGGCCAGATCGGAGCCGGCGTCGGCCACGGTCCTGCAGACCCTTGTTCCCACTTCGATCTGGCATTGCAGGAACTCGGGACTGACCTGGCCTTCAAGTTCCTCGACGCATTGCGCCATCAGAGATTCCGGTGCCGCCGCGAGATCCAGACTGTCGCGGTCGACAAGCAGATACTCCTCTTCGACACCGAGGGTGAAGCTGGGTTGATGATAGCTCATGGAGAGATTTGAGCCTGAAAAACATTGCGGCGCAAGCCCGCTTTGCCGGTGTGCGGGGCTTACTGCACGAGCGCGCGCGCCACCGCCCTGGCGATCACCAGTTCCTCGTCGGCCTTGACCACGAAGGCATGGCGCGCACTGTCCGTTCCAGTCAGGCGCTCGGACCCGGCGGCGTTGGCCTCGGCATCGAGGGCGAAGCCCAGCCACTCCAGTTTCGCCAGAGTCCGCTCTCGGATCGGCGCCGCGTTCTCGCCGATGCCGCCGGAGAACACCAGTGCATCGATGCCTCCAAGGCTGGCGGCTGCGGCGCCGATTTCCCCGACAAGCCGGTCGACATACATCTCGACGGCGAAGGCGGCATCGGCCTTGCTGCTTGCCAGAAGCGTCCGCATGTCGCCGGAGATCCCGGAGACGCCGGACAGGCCGCTTTGATGATAAAGCAGTTTGCTGACCTTCGATGCATCGCCTCCGAATTGTTCCAGCAGCCAGAGCACCGCACCGGGATCAAGCCGCCCCGGCCGCTGCCCCATCATCAGCCCGTCGAGTGGCGTAAACCCCATGGATGTCCAGCGGCTCATGCCGTCGATCATGCCGCTGATCGAGCTTCCATTGCCGAGATGGCAGGCCACAACCCGTCCCCGCGACACACCGAGACGCGGCAGGGTGTCAGCCACGTGCTCGTAGGACAGCCCGTGAAATCCGTAGCGTATCAGCCCTTGCCGCGCATAGGTGCGGGGCAAGGGCATCTCGCGCCGGACCGCCGGCACGCTTGCATGGAAGGCCGTGTCGAAGCATGCCACCTGCACGACGCCGGGAAGCGCTGACATGGCTGCGTCGATCCCGGCCAGGTTGTGCGGCTGATGACCGGGAGCCAGCGGCTCCAGAGCGGCAATCCCCGACCGGACGGAGGCATCGATGGCGACCGGGGCGGTGAACTGCTCGCCGCCATGGACGACGCGATGGCCGACCCCGCCGATGACGCCCGCTCTCGACAGGATGATCTCTTCGATCAGTCTTGGCATCAGGTCTGCGTGGCCTTGATTCTGGGTCCCGAACGGAACCGCCTCCCGTTTCAGGAGCACCAGCCTCGGAGTCTGGCCATGTCCGATGGCTTCAACCAGTCCCGAGAGTGTCTTTTCCATTCCGGGCGTGAACAGGGCGAATTTGATTGAGGATGAGCCGCAATTGAGGGCCAACAGGCTGTCATAGGCTGCATCGGTCATCTTGGTCGCGTCCTTTCCGGGGGAGGGAGGTGGCACATGGGTCGGCACCGAAGTTTTCGGGATCCGACCCATGTGCCCGTTTTGCCGGATTGGACGCATTGTGCAACCCGAATCCGCCACTGGTCTGGCGGTTTTGGTGCATTTGGAATGGTTCGGGCTCGCGTGGAGCAGCTATGTGCGAATGTGATGAGCAGATTTGAAGGACTGTGAATCCACCTCGGGCCCAGTTGCCAAGGCCGCGTACGCGTTTTATCATTTGGTAAAAAATAAGACGGGTTCAGTTCGCATCATCGTCCAACAGGAGCGTCAGCCATGACAAAAACGACCACTTCAGTCATCCATAGTGTACTCACCCGCCGCCAGATCCTTGCCGGGACGGCTGCAGGCGCGGCAGCCCTTTCGATGCCTGGTTTCCTCACCAAAGCCCGCGCCGAAGGACCGGTGAAAGTGGCCGCGATCTACACCGTGCCGGTGGAGCAGCAATGGGTGAGCCGCATCCACAAGGCGGCCAATGCGGCCGTGGAGCGTGGCGACATCGAGTATGTGTTTTCCGAAAACACGTCCAACAATGATTATGAACGCGTCATGCGCGAATATGCCGAGGCCGGGCACGATCTGATCGTGGGCGAAGTCTTCGGCGTCGAGGATGCTGCCCGTCAGGTGGCGGCGGACTATCCGGATACCGCATTTCTGATGGGCTCGAGCTTCCTGCCCAAGGACGATGCGCCGAATTTCGCGGTGTTCGACAATTATATCCAGGACGCGTCCTACCTGTCCGGCATCATCGCCGGCGCGATGACGAAGTCGAACAACATCGGCATGGTCGGCGGGTTTCCGATCCCCGAAGTCAACCGGCTGATGCATGCCTTCATGGCGGGCGTCAAGGAAACCGCGCCCGACGCCAAGTTCCAGGTCGCCTTCATCGGCTCCTGGTTCGACCCGCCCAAGGCCAAGGAAACCGCCTTCGCCCAGATCGACGGCGGCGCCGACATTCTCTATGCCGAGCGGTTCGGCGTCTCCGACGCGGCCAAGGAAAAGGGCGTGCTGGCGATCGGCAACGTGATCGACACCCAGGCCGATTACCCCGACACGGTTGTCGCCTCGGCGCTGTGGCACTTCGAACCGACGCTCGATCACGCCATCGAGATGGTCAAGGCGGGAACCTTCAAGGCCGACAATTACGGGGTCTATTCCTTCATGAAGGAGGGCGGGTCTTCGCTCGCCCCGCTCGGAACCTTCGAGGGCAAGGTTCCCGAAGAAGCGCTCAAGCTGGTCGCCGAACGGGAAGCTGCGATCAAGGACGGCTCCTTCGTGGTCGAGATCAACGACGAAGAGCCCAAGTCCAACTGATGGACGCCACTCGGAGCCCGGAGGCGGAGATTGTTCTCCGCCTCTCGGGCATCACCAAGAGGTTTGGCCCGCTTGTCGCCAACGACGCCATCTCGCTGTCGCTCGCGCGCGGCGAAGTCGTGGCGTTGCTTGGTGAAAACGGTGCGGGCAAGACGACCCTGATGAACATCCTGTTCGGCCACTACACCGCCGACGAGGGTCATATCGAGGCTTTCGGCCAGCCGTTGCCGCCCGGCGATCCGAACGCGGCGCTGGCTGCGGGCATCGGCATGGTGCATCAGCATTTTACCCTGGCCGATCAGATGACGGTGCTCGAGAATATCGTGCTGGGCACGCGGCCGCTCTGGTCGTTCAATCTGGGCAAGGCCCAGGCGCGGGCGAAAATCCGCCGGCTCGCCACAGATTACGGGTTGGAGGTCGATCCCGACCGCATGATCATGGAGCTGTCGGTGGGCGAGCGGCAGCGGGTCGAAATCCTCAAGGCGCTCTACCGCGAGGCCCGTATTCTCATCCTCGACGAGCCCACGGCGGTTCTCACGCCGATGGAGACGGAAGCGCTGTTTGCCACGCTGAAGAAGCTGGTGGCGGCCGGACTGTCGGTGATCTTCATCTCGCACAAGCTTGGCGAGGTGCAGTCCGTCTCCGATCGTGTGGTGGTGTTGCGCGGCGGCAGGCTCGCCGGAGAACGCCGAACCTCTGAGGCGACGCGGCGGGAACTGGCGGAACTGATGGTGGGCGGGCAATTGCCGGTCAACGAGATCGGCCCGCCGACACCTGGCGCCATTCTTTTCGAACTCAGGGACGTTTCCACGCGCGCGACCGGCGGCGCGGCGCTCAGACAGGCGTCGATGCAGCTGCGCGGCGGCGAGATCACCGGGCTTGCCGGAATTTCCGGCAATGGCCAGGCGGCGCTGGCGGCGCTGATTGCGGGCACGCTGGACGCCAGGGAGGGCGATATCCTCGTCCATGGTGAGACGGCACGGCACTGGTCGCCGCGCATGGCGCTGGACAAAGGTCTCGGTCGTATTCCCGAGGACCGGCACGCAACCGGGATGATCGGCGACATGAGCGTCGCGGAGAACGTCATCTCCGAGGCTTACCGCAGTCCCCGCTTCTCCCGGTTCGGATTTCTCGACTGGAAGGCTGCCGCCACATTTGCCAGCGACATCATCACCGCCTATGACGTCAAGTGCCCGTCGCCCGAAGCCCGCGTGCGGCTCCTTTCCGGTGGCAACATGCAAAAGCTCATTCTCGGCCGGGCGCTTGATGGCGATCCGGACATCATTCTCGCCAGCCAGCCGACCCGCGGCCTCGATGTGGGCGCCGTGGCCTATGTGCATGCGCGGCTCATCGAGGCGCGCGACCGGGGCGCCGCCGTGCTGCTCATCTCCGAGGACCTCGACGAGATCCAGACCCTGTCCGACCGGATCCTGGTGATGCACCGGGGCCAGCTCTCGAAGCCCTCGGCCCGGGGCGAGCTCAGCGTCATGGAACTCGGCGAACTGATGGCCGGTCACGGTGTCGCGGACGGGGCGGATCATGCGGCTTGAGCCCAGAACCTCAACCTCCGGAACCGCCACCGTCCTGTGGCCTGCGGGCGCGATCCTGGCAACGATCGTGTTTTCCTCGGTATTGGTGATGATCGCCGGAGCATCGCCGCTCACCGTGTTGTGGCTGGTGATCAAGGGTGCAGCCGGATCGCAATTTGCAGCTCTCGAGACGCTGACCCGGGCGACGCCGCTGATCTTCACCGGCCTTGCCGTTGCGGTCGCCTTCCGTGCCCGGCTCTGGAACATCGGCGCTGAAGCGCAGCTCTATCTTGGCGCGGTGATGACCGTGGTGCTCGGCACCGGCGCGGTAACGCTGCCCTCGGCTGGATTGATCCCGCTGATCATGATTGCCGCCATGCTTACCGGCGCGTTGACGTTGATGGGGCCTGCGATTCTCAAGACCCGGTTTGGCGTGGACGAGGTGGTTACGACGTTGCTGCTCAATTTCATCATCCTGCTGTTCGTCTCGATGCTGCTCGAGGGCCCGCTCAAGGACCCGACGGGCCTGGGCTGGCCGCAATCCAAACGAGTGATCGCGGAGGCGCAGTTGCCGCGGCTGATCAAGGGCAAGCGGCTGCATTTCGGCTTCGTGCTGGCCATTGTCTCTGCCGTCATCGTCTGGGTGATCATGAAGAAGACGGTGCTCGGCTACGAGATGCGCGCGGTCGGGCACAATGCCGAGGCCGCCCGCTTTGCGGGCATCCCGGTCAACCGGGTGATCGTCAAGACAGCGCTTCTCTCCGGGGGGCTTGCGGCGCTCGCCGGATTCTCCGAAGTGGCCGGGCTGAAGGGCAACCTGACGCTCGATCTGTCGCCCGGCTATGGCTACACCGGGATCGTCGTCGCCATGCTGGCGATGCTCAATCCGCTTGGCGTCATCGCCGCGGCGATCTTTGTGGCCGGCATCTTCGTCGGCGCCGACGCCATGAGCCGCAGCGCCAATGTGCCGAGCTATATCGCCCAGGTGATGGTGGCGACGTCGCTTCTGACCATGGTCGCGGCGATCATGCTGACGCGCTACCGCGTGCGCTGGAGATGACCCGATGACCGAGGCCTTCGAGATCCTGTTCACCGCCAGCTTCTGGGTCGCGGCCATCCGCATCGCCTCGCCGCTGATCTTCGCCACCATGGGCGAACTGATCTGCGAGCGCGCCGGCGTGCTCAATCTGGGGATCGAGGGCATCATGGTGGCCGGCGCATTCACCGGCTGGTTCACGGTCTATATGGGCGGGGACCTGTGGACCGGCGTGATGGTGGCGGCAATGACCGGAGCGATGTTCGGGCTGCTGCACGGTTTCCTCACGGTGCCGCTGGGGTTGTCGCAGCACGTGACCGGCATCGGCATCACGCTGCTGGCATCGAGTCTCACTTATTTCACCTATCGCATCCTGCTGCCGGAAGTGACCTCGCCACCGAAGATCGAGCCGTTCCAGCCCTTCGCGGTTCCGGTGCTGTCGGACATTCCGCTGCTGGGGCCGGCGCTGTTCAACCAGACGCCGCTCACTTATCTTGCCTATTTCACGGTCGCGGCGGTCGCCTTCGTGCTCTACCGCACGCCGGTGGGCGTGGCGGTGCGCGCCGTGGGCGAAAATCCCTCGGCGGTCGAAGCGCAGGGCATCTCGGTGACGGCGGTGCGCATCGGCGCGGTGATGGCCGGCTCGGCGCTGATGGCGATCGGCGGTGCGTTTCTCACCATGTCGGCGTTCAATTCGTTCTTCTTCGAGATGATCAACGGGCGCGGCTGGATCGCCATCGCGCTGGTTGTGTTCGGCTCCTGGCGGCCCGGCAAGGCGCTGGTCGGGGCGATCCTGTTTGCAGCCTTCGACGCCTACCAGGTGCGGCTGCAGCAGATCACCGGCGGCGTCATTCCCTACCAGATCTTCCTGATGATGCCCTTCGTGCTGTCGATAGTGGCGCTGGTGATCGTCGCCCGGCGCGCCACCTATCCGAAGGCGCTGATGATCCCCTACCAGAAAGGCGAGAGATGAGTTTTGACACGCTGCTCAAGGGCGGAGTTCTGCCTGACGGAACCGCCGCTGATATCGGCATTCTCGATGGACGTATCGCGGCAATCGCGCCCGGCATCGAGGCGGAAGCCGCAGAAACGATCGATGTCGCGGGGCATCTGGTGTCGCCGCCCTTTGTCGATCCGCATTTCCACATGGATGCCACCCTGTCCTACGGTCTTCCCCGGATAAACGCATCCGGCACGCTGCTCGAAGGCATCGGACTTTGGGGCGAGCTCAAGCCGCTCTTGACGCATGAGGCGGTGAAGCAACGCGCGCTTGCCTATTGCGACTGGGCGGCCTCGATGGGGCTGCTTGCGATCCGCACCCATGTCGATGTCTGCGACGACCGGCTGCTTGCCGTGGAAGCGCTGCTCGAGGTCAAGCAGGAGATTTCCCACTACATCGATCTGCAGCTTGTGGCCTTTCCGCAGGACGGGCTCTATCGCTCACCCACTGCGCGCGAAAACACCTTGCGGGCGCTGGATCTCGGCGTCGATGTGGTCGGCGGAATTCCGCATTTCGAACGCACAATGGCGGATGGCCGGGCATCGGTCACCGAGCTTTGTGAAATTGCCGCGCAACGCGGGCTAATGGTCGACATGCATTGCGACGAGACCGATGACCCGCTGTCGCGCCATATCGAGCAACTGGCCTACGAGACCCAACGGCTCGGGCTGCAGGGCCGGGTGGCGGGATCGCATTTGACCTCGATGCATTCGATGGACAATTACTACGTCTCCAAGCTGCTGCCGCTGATGGCGGAAGCGCAAGTGGCGGCTATTCCAAACCCGCTCATCAACATCACCCTGCAGGGGCGCCACGACACCTATCCCAAGCGCCGCGGCATGACCCGGGTTCCGGAAATGCTCAGCCACGGCATCCGCGTCGGCTTCGGCCAGGATTGCGTGCTCGATCCCTGGTATTCGCTGGGCACGGCGGACATGCTGGACGTGGCCTTCATGGGCCTGCACGTGGCGCAGATGACAAGTCCAGCCGCCATGCGCCGCTGCTACGAGATGGTGACCACCCAGAGCGCCGCGATCATGGGGCTCGAGAGCTATGGTCTGGAGGTCGGCAAGAGGGCGGATCTGGTGGTTCTCGACGCCGGCGACCCGGTCGAGGCGATCCGGCTCAGGGCCACGAGGCTCCTCGTGATGGCGAGGGGAAAGGTGATCGCTCGACGCGCGCGCTCCCCGATGCAACTCGCCATTCCGGGGCGGGAGGGCGAGATAGACCGGCGTTTTCGGGTTCCGGCAGCAGGCTGAGGACAACTTCGTGTCCGGTCGCCCCCGAGTTTAACATTTATGAAAGCGCGCAGCTCTATAGTGCGAGGAGTAGTTATGCGTAAAAGGGTATCCTCGTATGGCCGCTGCAAAGCGCCGATTGTTTCACGCGTTCAAGATCTCCCGAAAGCTTGTGCTTCTTTCGGGCGGGTTCCTGCTTGTTCTGGGGGCTTCCGGAACGGCCGCGCTCGTCTTTGCGCCGGCAAGCATGATACCCGGCTTTTCAAACGCGCCCGGCGGGCACTGCAAGACGCTCTACCAGTCCGAATTCAATCGCGACGATGAAAAGCGCCTGATCGCCGTTATCTCTACCGACGACTTTGAACCCAGGGCCCGGATCCGGACCGGGATGCGGATTGCCCGTCATCTGGCTGAAACGCTGCATCCGGATCTGGTGATTGTTCAGGTTGCCGATCATCGTGGGCCGACGGCGCGGACGGAGCTTCGGGGCGAGGCGATTGGCGCTGAGATTGTCCATGCACCGCATCCTGCAAAGACACTGGCTACGACGAAACCCTGGGAAGCGCGCTACATCGACGCATTGCCCACCGATTTCGGGCTTTATTTCGGATCCCGCGTCGATATGCGCCTGACCGAGCTCGAGACCGTCAATCAGGAAATCGAGCTGGTCGAAGGCTGTGACGGCGATGTGGTTGACGAAGAGCCGAAAACGGCTTCTGCCGGGGGAACAGCCGGACCGGCCGAAGCCTCAAATCACTGAACCCTCGCAGGTCCATCCGGACCCAAGGGAAGGCATCAGCAAAACCTGAGCTATTCCGCCCGGGCCTTTCGCGCCGGAAAGAGAATGACATCCCGGATTGACGGCGCATTTGTCAACAGCATGATCAAGCGGTCGACCCCGATACCGAGGCCGCCGGCCGGCGGCATGCCCTGGTCGATGGCGTCGAGAAACTCGTCGTCCAGCTGCTTTTCGTGCTCCCCGCGGGCATGGGCCTGCTCCAGCTGCTCGACCATCCGCTTGCGCTGCTCTTCGGGATCATTGAGTTCGGAGAACGCATTGCCCAGTTCCCAGGCATTGCAATAGGTCTCGAACCGCTCGACAAGGCGCGGCTCACCGGGAACCTCCTTGGCGAAGGGCGAAATGTCCTTGGGGAAATGCGTCACATGGGCCGGCTGGATGAGCGTGGCTTCGACCTTCTCCTCAAAGATGAACGCCAGGCACTCGCCCCAGGTCCAGTCATCCTCGATCTCGAAGCCGGCCGCTTTGGTTGAAGCGCGGGCCTCTTCGTCCGTTGCGATCGCGCGGAAATCGATGCCCGTCGCATCCTTGACCGCATCCGGCATGGCAACCCGCTTGAACGGTCCCTTGAAGGAGAGTTCCTTGTCGCCATACATCATCTCGGTGGTGCCGTGGATCGCCATGGCAAGGCGCTCGAACAGCCGCTCGACGAGGCCCATGATGTCCTCATAATCGGCATAGGCCCAGTAGCATTCGAGCATCGTGAACTCGGGGTTGTGCCTTGTTGAAACGCCTTCATTGCGGAAGTTGCGGTTGACCTCGAACACCTTGTCGGTGAGGCCCGAAACCAGCGCCCGCTTGAGATAGAGTTCCGGCGCGATGCGCAGATACATGTCGAGCTTGAGCGTGTTGTGATGGGTCTTGAACGGCTCTGCGGTGGCGCCGCCATAGACCGAATGCAGCATCGGGGTTTCGATTTCCATGAAACCCTCGTCTTCCATGAACCGCCTTATGCCGGAGACAATCTTCGAGCGCTGCTGGAAACGCAGCTTTGAATCCTCGTTGGTCATGATGTCGAGGTGACGCTTGCGGTAGCGCAATTCGATATCCGTCAGCCCATGCCATTTTTCCGGCATCGGCAGCAGTGCCTTGGTCAGCATGGTGATTTCATGGGCGTTGACCGTCAGTTCGCCGCGCTTGGTGCGCCGCACTTCGCCGGTCACGCCGATGATGTCGCCGATGTCGATCAGCGGCAGAAGCGCGCGCGCCTCTTCCGGCGTCGTGTCCTTGTGGCTGAAGATCTGAACCTTGCCCGAGGCATCATGGATGTCCATGAACATGCCGGAGTTGCGCGAGGAATAGACCCGACCCGCGACAGTGACGATGTCGCCGGTCAGCGTGTCGGGTTCAATACTGGCGTATTTTTCCGCCAGTTCCGAATTGGTCAGGGTGCGGTGGAAATGCGCCGGATAGACCTCGGCAACCGTCTCCCGCAATTTCGCGAGCTTCTGCGCGCGGACCTCGGTGACATCGGACGACAGGCCGGGTTCGGTTGTGGTGTCGGTCATTGGATTATCCGTTGTTGGCTTTGGCTGCGTCCACCCCGGCCTTCACGGCGGTCTCGGCCTGCTTGAGGCGCTGGCGGACGACGGAGCGGCCGAGAATGGCCATGGAATCGAAAAGCGGCAGCGATCGCGACGAGCCCGAGACCGCGATGAACAAAGGCGCGAGCAGGTTTCGCAACTTGATTTCTGTCCGCTCGGAGATGGCGCGCAGTTCCGCCTCGATGCTCTCGGCTGTCCATTCAAAGATGGTTTCAAGATCGGGCTGGACTGCCTGCAGGATCTGGAGGACGTCTTCGAGCGAGACTTTTTTGATGCCCGCGAAATCCGCCGCGGTCAGGCCCAGATCGCCCTTGAGCAGAAAGCCGGTTAGGTCCGGCAGGTCGGAAAGCTTGGTGATGCGCGACTGCGCCAGTTTCATGCCGGCGCCAAAGCGGTCGTTTTCCTGCGCCCAGGCAAGAACGCGGGCGACGAATTCGGCTTCCGAGATGCCTTCGCGCAGCCAGCGGCCATTGAGCCAGTCGAGCTTCTGAAGATCAAAGACCGCGCCGGCCTTCGACAGGTTCTCTGGGTCGAACTTACCGGCAAGCTGATCCATCGTCAGCATTTCCTCGCCCTCTTCGATCTGGATGAAGAACAGGCCGAGGAAATTCATCAGCGCCTCGGGCAAAAAGCCGAGTGCTGCATAGTAGGAAATCGATGTCGGGTTCTTGCGCTTGGACAGCTTGGATTTGTCGGCATTGCGCATCAGCGACAGATGCATGAACACCGGCGGCTCCAGCCCGAGATACTGATAGATCAGGATATGCTTTGGCACCGAGGAGAGCCATTCCTCGCCCCGCGCCACATGGGTAATCTTCATCAGGTGGTCGTCGACCACATTGGCCATGTGATAGGTCGGCATGCCGTCGGCCTTGAGCAGCACCTGCATGTCGACGGCGTCCCACGGAATATCGACCTCGCCATAGACGCCATCGACGAATTTGCAGGAGCCTTCGCTGGGGATCTTCATCCGCACGACCGATGGTTCGCCTGCATTCATGCGTTGAGTGACTTCCTCGGCCTTGAGCGTCAGGCAGCGACCGTCATATTTCGGCGGCTTGCCGGCGGCGCGCTGTGCCGCGCGCATTTCATCGAGCCGCTCCGGCGTGCAGAAGCAGCGGAAGCCGTGGCCGTTCTCGACGATCTTTTCCACATAGGGAAGATAGAGGTCCTTGCGCTCGGACTGGCGGTAGGGGCCATAGGGGCCGCCGATGTCGGGGCCTTCGGACCAGGTGAGCCCGCA
>NZ_JACIYP010000092.1 GCF_014359905.1 Hoeflea sp.
TTATCTCTATGGATGCTCTATTAGTAATTGTGAACATGCCAATTATATTTAGAGCGTGATTTTCAGTAAATGCATAATATGATGATTTTCTGTTTATATTTACAGTGAGGGCGGTCGGCTTACGAGCGTGTTCGAGGGGCCTGTCACGCTGCAGCAGGCCACGGTTGCCGGGAGCACGCTGCGGTGAGCGCTTTCGATTGATATTGATGCGATTTATAACGGTGCGGGTATCTGGCGGCGCTTGCGCGGGTTCTTGGCAGACACTATCAATTGTGGTGATCGCAGCCAAAACTCCGCTTCCGACCAGCGTCCTTTGTTAACCGATCCAAATAACCGGACTGCCGGTATGCGCGCTTCGACATCGGTTCAAAGGGTACGATGTGAAAACTACGCCAAGGTCTTCACCAGAAACGTGCGATCCTACTTGCGGCTACCAAACCGCTCGTTTGGCACCCCAAGAAACGGCCCCTTGTCGCGTTGATGGGAAGGCGCCCCCAGGCGACCGGTAAAGAGTAATATTTGACCAGTCCTGCCAGCAAGGCTCTGTAATCAACAGCGTCAGTTGACAGATCCGAGTGTCAAATTCGCCAAAAGCCCAAAGACTGTTAGGTAGCCATAGCGAATGGGCAAGCAACTACTACAATTCCCTGCATCATTTATCACGCCGGCGGCTGACGTTGAGCCAAGCATTCTATAATCTTGACCGCAACCGGGCCCAACAATGCGTCAGCAGGCTTCGCTTTCCGCGGCCTGCCGACAACGGGCGAGTTCCCTTATCCACTGCTGCCAAAGCACGGTACGATACGACAAATTGGTGATCACGTGTGCGTATGCATACAAACGAACAAACCCAGCTTCCCTCAAGGTGGGGAAGCTGGGTCACAGATTCGCCCTTCCCGCCGGGCCTGTGATTAATTCACGCCCCTTTCAACCGCTCGTATTCCACGGCTACGTCTTGAGCATAGGTGACGCTCTGTCTGTGAATATCGGTATAACAGCTGATAGTACATTCGCCGTCCACATCCGCGAATTCTTCATCATCATTGCCTTCGATCACATCATAATCGACGATGTATAGCTCTAGTCCCTTCGGCCAATTCTCCGCATCCGCCAATTCCGCGACGCCACCGTTGACGGTTACGATGATCCGCGACTTTAATGGACCTGCCCCATTCTGATTAAGAGGGCGAGCTGTCGGAGGCGTCGTCGGCTGCATTGCATTATTCTCTTGTTCGTTATCGTTCATGTAAATCATCCCTGTAATGTAACGATCAAAATTGACCGAATATAAATTTTCAATCTAAATATCATCGGCGGCAATAGTAAAAAAAATTATATTGTTAAATATCATAGTTTCTCCGCCATTTGGCAACAGGCATGAACGGCAACTTGGCCAATGCTCTCTATTCGTGGTCGAAGATTTCTTCCGAACACTTTTTACACGATAGGTGCCATTCCGCTTTGTACTCGGCAAAAACATCGATCCGTCTCGGGCCACCGGCACAAAGACGGGAATCATCGCTTCGTGCCGTTCTTGGGCCGCGAAGGCGTTGTCGCTCGCAATCGTCGGCAGAAAGCAGTCGCGCTTTTCGAGCCAGGCAAGAGCGGCCTCATTAGATAGCCTTCCCCCGAGGTCCTTGGGCAATTCCGGTGACGGTCCCGACAGCATGTTTCGAAATCGGCGGTGCTTTACTCCACCCAGCAAAGCCAGTCCCTCGGCGTGGCTGTCAGGCCGATCTGGCTGGCCGCGGAGAAATACTCGAGGATTTTGCGCCAGGCGGAGTCCTCGGCGGCGCTGCCGCGGTGGCATTCGTCTATGACGATGAGATCGAAGAAGTCGGGTGAGAATACACGAAAGAGCTTCTGGCGCTCCTCCGGTCCCGTGATCGCCTGGTAGAGGCCGAGGTAGATTTCGTAGGAGGCATCGATGCGGCGCTTGCCATCCAGCGCAAGCGCCAGATCGATGTTGGTGCCGTCCGCCCGTTCCATGGTCTTCGACTTGGTCGAGAGCTTTGCCATCGCGTCGCCGAACGGGCGAAAGTCGTTGACCATGGTCTGGTCGATCAGCACGTTGCGATCCGCCAGAAACAAGATGCGCTTCTTGCGCCCAGCCTTCCAGAGACGCCAAATGATCTGAAACGCCGTGTAGGTCTTGCCTGTGCCGGTGGCCATCACGAGTAGGACGCGGTCCTGGCCCTTGGCAATGGCCTCGATCGCGGCGTTGACGGCGTTGACCTGGTAGTACCGCTGAGCCTTGCCACTGCCGTCGTCATAGTAGTCCTGAAGCACCAGTGCCTTGGCGGAACCATCGAGGCCCTTCCAAGCGTTGTAGAGCCGCCAGAGGTCATCAGGCGACGGAAACTTGTCAAGGCGAAGGCTCTCCTCCTTTACCTCACGCAGTCCCGTTCGATTATGGAAAACGAAGCCATCGCCATTCGAGGAGAAAACAAAGGGAATGGCGAGCGTTTCCGCATAGTCCAACCCCTGCTGCAAGCTGTCGCCGATGGCATGCTTGTTGTCCTTCGCTTCTATGATGGCGAGCGGAATGTTGGGCTTGTACCTACCTAAAACTCGCACTCATGCGGCGTCATACTTTGAATAGGGTTCCGCGGCGCCATCGCGCCGGATCAGAAAGACGTTGTAGGCTTCGCGTTCGCTCTCAGGCCCCATCCCGGGTGAGCCATAGGGCATGCCCGGCACAGCAAGGCCGACCGCGTCAGGACGTTCATCCAAAAGACGACGAATATCGGCAACCGGGACATGGCCCTCGATCATGTAACCGTTTATCCGTGCGGTATGGCAGGAGGCCATCTCCTCGGGAATGCCGTTGGCGATCTTGTAGCGCATCAGCTCTATCCCGGTGCTCGGTTCGGTCGTGACGGCGAAGCCTTCGTCCTGAAGGATCTCGATCCAGGCCGAACAGCAGCCGCAATCCGGGTCTTTCAGCACATGGATCGCCGGTCTGGCACCTTGCGCTAGCGCCCGCAGGGGAGACGCCGCCAACAATGCGGTTCCGCCAATGAGGATGGCGCGGCGGGAGAGTGTGATCCTGGTCATCTGTTTTTCCTTTCGAGATCTGTTTGGTTTCAGTTCTGTGCATCCGGACTGTCATGGGGTCAGAGGTCGATCCTCCTGAGCCGTAGGGCGTTCGAGATCACCGACACGGAGGACAGACTCATCGCCGCCGCCGCGATCATCGGCGAGAGCAGAAGACCGGTGACCGGGTAAAGCAGACCCGCCGCGATCGGCACACCAAGCGCGTTGTAGGCGAAGGCGAAGAACAGGTTCTGCTTGATGTTGCGCAGGGTGGCGCGGGCAAGCTTGCGCGCCCGAACGATGCCCATCAGGTCGCCGCCCAACAGGGTGATGCCTGCGCTTTCCATCGCCACATCCGCGCCCGTTCCCATTGCGATCCCTACATCGGCGGCGGCGAGGGCGGGTGCGTCGTTGACGCCGTCGCCCGCCATCGCGATCTTGTGTCCGTCGCGGCGCAGCTGATCGATCAGATCCTTTTTGGCTTCGGGCAGCACGCCTGCGCGGACTTCGTCGATCCCGAGCTTGGCCGCCACTGCCTGCGCCGTGCGTTCATTGTCACCGGTCGCCATGATGACCCGCAGCCCCTGGGCGTGAAGTTCGCGGATCGCCTGCGCTGTCGACTCCTTGATCGGGTCGGCCACCGCCACGATGCCCGCTAGCGCGCCATCGACCGCGAGGAACATCGCCGTTTTGCCCTCGGCGCGCAAAGTGTCGGCCTTTTCGTCAGCCTTCGCCGTATCCAGTCCCATCTCCCGCATCATTGCGGCATTGCCGAGCGCCACGGCGCGTTCGCCGACCTGGCCACGCACTCCCTTACCGGTGACCGCCTCGAAGTCCTCGGCCTCCTGACGGCGGGCGCCCTGGGCGTCGGCTCCCTCGACGATCGCCTCGGCGAGAGGGTGTTCGGAGCCGCGCTCCAACGCTGCGGCGAGCGACAGCAAGTCGGCCTCAGACAGTTCCCCGAGCGCAACGGTATCCGTCAGCTTCGGCTTGCCCATGGTCAAGGTGCCAGTCTTGTCGACGATCAGCGTATCGACACCTGCCATGCGCTCCAGCGCTTCGGCGTCCTTGATCAGCACGCCCGCCTGCGCGCCGCGCCCCGCCGCCGTGGTAATCGAGATCGGCGTCGCGAGGCCCAGTGCGCAAGGGCAGGCGATGATCAGCACCGACACCGCCGAGGCGATGGCGAAGACCAGCGCAGGCTCCGGCCCGAAAATCAGCCAGACGACGAAGGCGACAATGGCGACCGCCACCACGGTCGGCACGAACACCGCTGAAACACGGTCCGCCAATCCCTGGATCGGCGCGCGCGAACGGCGCGCGTTCGACACCATCTCAACGATCTGCGCCAGCACCGTATCGGCCCCGACCTTGCCTGCCTCGATCAAGAGGCTGCCGTTCTTGTTGATGGTGGCCCCGGTCACCGTATCGCCGGGACCTTTTTCCACCGGCATGGATTCACCGGTCAGCATGCTCTCATCCAGGGACGATCGGCCGTCGATCACCGTTCCGTCAACAGGGACTGCATCGCCAGGGCGCACGCGCAGCCGGTCGCCCTCCATGATGTTTTCCAGCGGCGCGTCATACTCCGATCCATCAGGCAGGATGCGGCGCGCGGTCTTTGGTGCGAGATCCAGCAGGGCGCGGATCGCGTCCCCGGTGCGTTCGCGCGCCCGCAGTTCGAGCACCTGGCCCACAAAGACCAGCGTCACGATCACCACCGCCGCCTCGAAATAGGTGCCTACGCCGTGGCCCATCCGGTATTGTTCCGGAAATAGCCCCGGCAGGAAGGTAGCGACGATCGAATACAGATAGGCCGCCGCCACGCCGAGGCTGATCAGGGTCCACATGTTGGGCGACCGGTTTACCACCGAGTCCAGGCCCCGCCGGAAGAACGGCAAAGCGGCCCAGAGAACGATCGGCGTTGCCAGCACAAATTCCAGATAGCTGGCGGTCTGATGACCGACCCATTCGCGCACTGGGAAAGCCACCAACTCGCCCATGGTCAATATGACAAGAGGCACTGCGGCGGCCGCCGAAATCCACATCCGGCGGGTAAAATCCGTCAGCTCCTCGCTGGGCTCATCCGATGGCAGCATCGGCTCGAGCGCCATGCCGCAGATGGGGCAGGCCCCCGGCTCATCGCGGACGATCTCCGGGTGCATCGGGCAGGTATACTGGGTATTGGCCGGCGCGGCCTTCTTTCGCCCTGCGGCCCGGCCCGAGGCGTAGAACCAGGGATCTGCCGCAAACTTCGTCTCGCATTTCTGCGAGCAGAAATGGAAGGTCTCGCCCTGGAACGCTGCGTGCCGGCCATCGGGCTTGACCGCGACTGTCATCCCGCAAACCGGATCCGTCGCCGTCTCGGTTCCGTCCGGAAAGTCCGGTGCAGCGTGGTGATGATCATGGTCCATGTCGTTCCTGCCTTCTGTCGTCTTGGTTGGGCTCGAGGTCGCCAGAGATGGCAGACCTGAGCCGTTTTAATGGTAGGCTTGTTGCCGATCACGCCGGTCCCGATGGTGACCGCCCTCGGCAGAGATGCTGTTCTGCTCGTCATCGTTCGTCGTCAGTTTTCATTTTCCGGCTTTTGGCGGAACGCCACCCATAGGAGCGGCAATCCCGTCACAAGGCCCAGGGCAAGCACTGCCCATGTCGTCACTCCAAAGTCTCCACTGACTGCCTCGCCGCCGACATGGGCGAGCAGGAAGCTCGCCGGAACGATGCCGGCCAGCGTCGCAAGTGCAAAACGCCAGGTGTGGAGGCGGCTCAGTCCCGCGGCGTAACTGATCATGTCGAAGGAGACGAACGGCATCAGGCGGCTTGCGAAGACAGTCGCGGTCAAGGCGTTTTGCGAGCCGAGCAGTCCTGCATCGACCCGGTCGCCGAACCAGCGCCGCAAGACATCGTGCCCCAGAACGCGTGCGAGGCCGAAGGCGATCAGCGCTCCCAACTCGGCGCCGATCACCACCTGCACCGTGCCCCAGACATGTCCGTAGGCAGCGCCGGCGGCCAGCGCGATGGGTGCGCTGGGGATCGGGCTGGCCACGATCGCGATGGTCATGAGCGCGACAATCAAAACCGGTCCCCAGAACCCGGCGCGTGCGACCAGCATCTCGAGACGTTCGGCGTCCATCAATCCGCGCGCCTCTGTGAACACGGAAGGCGCAAACAGCCAGGCACCGAGCAGCGCGATCCCGAGCATCGCCATCGCCACGATAAGGCCGGTCCGTAAGGTCATTCAGATAGCCTCGACGGCCTTGGCCAGAAGATCGCGCACCTGGCCTGCGACGGAGGTCAGGTCGGAATTCTCGATCGCCTGCATCGATGCTACCGGATCAATCGCGCTGACTTCCACGCCGCCCTCGACCTCGCGCAGGATGACGTTGCATGGCAGCATGGCGCCGACCCGCGGCTCGATGCCGATCGCCTGATGCGCCATCTTCGGATTGCAGGCGCCGAGAATGCGATAGGCCGGCATCTCGACATCGAGCTTCTTCTTCATCGTTGCCTTGACGTCGATCTCGGTCAGCACACCGAAGCCATGGTTCGCCAGAGCTTCGCGCGTCCGGGTGTCGATATCATCGATAGCCGCGCCGGTGATTATTCGATTGATCATATAGGTCATCGCTAGTTACTTCCCTTTATGTCCGAAGATATTTGATCAGCGCTGCTATGGCCAAAACCACGAGCACCAGGATGAGGAAGCCGAAGAGCCAGCCAAAGCCCATCCCAAATCCCATTTCGCTTCCATTCATCATAACGTTCTCCAATCATGAGTGTTCCGGCGGATTTTCTGGTTTGGACACTGCGTGCTGCCGGAAGGAGCGCGCAAGGCTCGTCGCGAGAGTGCCGAACCGGGCGCCCGGAATGGGCGCCCGTCTGGGGTCAGGTCGAAGCGGTGACTGCGAACTCGGTCATCATTCCCGAGGCGAGGTGCGGCATGTGGTGGCAATGCAGCATCCAGCGCGCGGCTTCGCCGGCATCGAGCGCGACATCGACCATCGACATGGGCGGCACGTGAACCGTGTCGCGCAACGCGCCGGAGACCGGACGACCATTGAGCCCGACGACCTGGAAAGCATGGCCGTGCAGATGCATCGGGTGAGCCATCATCGACATGTTGTGGAATGACAGCACCACACGTTCGCCGCTGCGCGCGACAACTGGCTGGTGCCGGCCCCAGGCAGCGCCATTGATGGTCCAGGCATAGGGCTGCATCGAGCCGCCGAGCATCAGCATGTGGCGGCGGTCGACAGGCCGGTCCGGCAATGCGTCGAGAGCGATCAGACGGGATTCCTGTGCAAGATCTGTGTCAAAGGCGGGGGCCTCTGTCTCCGCCAAGGCGTCGACGCGCCGGACATCTGCGCCAGGGGTGGCAAGAATCAGGCCGGTGCGCTCGCGCGCGCCCTCCCGTAGCGCCAGGATCGGCCACGCGCCGCCCTCGTTCGGAAGATCGATCTCGAGATCCAGGCGCTGCCCCATCGCCAGGCCGAAGCGCTGGCCTGAGTGCGGTTGCACGCCGTGCCCGTCCACCGCGACCAGCCGGGACTGCGCCGCACCGGTGTCGATCCAGAACACCGTTGCAGCAGAGGCGTTGATCACCCGCAGCCGGATGCGCCCGCCACGCTCGACCTGCACCACTTCCGGGTCCGACAGGGTCCGGTCATTGGCCAGATAAGCGTCCCAGTCATAGTCGTTCAGGTCCATGGCCATGCGGCCCATCCCCATCATGCCGCCCATTGGCATATTGCCCATCGACATGCCACCCATGCCGCTATGGTTCATGCCCGGCATCGCGCCCATGCCTCCCAGCGGCATGGACGGAGCATCGGATCCGGCGCCATGTCCTGCGCCGTGCCCGCCGCCGTGGCCGCCACTGAGCTCGGCCAGGACTTCCTCGGGAGCCTTGAACGAGAAATCATGCAGGAGCAGCACGACCTCCTGCCGGTCGGCGACCAGGTCTTCCGGTGCCCGGACGATCAGCGGGGCTGCGAGAAGCTGCATTTCCTGGATCGGCACATGGCTGTGCATCCAGTGGGTGCCAGGGCGCGTTTCGTAATCATAAGAGCGCGTCTCTCCCGGCGCGAGAAGGGGCATTGGCATATCCGGAACGCCATCCTGCACGTTGGGGGGGATCTGGCCATGCCAATGGATGATCGTGGGCACGTCGAGTTTGTTGGTCAGATCGACACGGAACCTCTGTCCGGGGTCGAGCGTCAGGCCTTGGCCACCGGGACCGGCAAGGCCGAAGACGGTGGCCGCACGACCGTCGATGTCGAGCGTGCGGGTTGCAGCAGACAGGGCAAATGGCGCCGCGGACTGCGCGAAAGCAACGCGGGGCAGGTGGGCGGCGGCGATTGCCGTCGCGCTTGCGGCGAGAAAGCCGCGGCGTGAAAGGGTGTTCATAGGCGTCTCCTCGGGACATGCTTTCCCGTTTACAAAAAAACCGATGGCACGCCGCGGGCCCCGGCCCGGACGAGATCAGAGGAGACGGAGTTTGGGAGGGCGTTCGCTGAGACTGGGAATTCGGCTCATGAGGGCTGCCCCGTAAGACAGTTCATGGCTGTCCGGTGCGGCATCACGACCGGCGTCCGCGATTGGCAAAAGCAGGTAGACCGAAAGACCCGCGCAGACAAAGGCGCAGATTTCCACGTCTGCCGAGTTGCAAGGTTCTGTCTCGACACAGTGCAGGGTGTTGCCATGAGCCTGCATCATCTCGATGGCATGCACGGCGCCGTTCGCCCCGCCACTCATCCGCGAAGCATGCGCAGAGGTCAGCGTCGTAACGACGGCAATCGCAAGCATGGCAAGAATGGCAAGAATGGTGACAATTCGAGAGAACATCGACCCAATATACGCTTCCCACTCCGGCCTGTCCATTGCCGCGGGTACGGTGCCCCTCAGAGGTGATCATTTCACCGAGAGATTGGCCGTCATGGTTTCGCCAGCCCGGCGATCTGTTTGCTCCATCACCCCGTGATGCCTGCAATCATTGTTCCTTTGTCGCGCCTGTCTTGACGGGCAGGCGACCGGCGACAAAGGGATCGGCAAGTGCTGCTTGCGGTCGGCTGACCGGGACTGATGTCGATGATGTGACTTCCGACAAATATTGCGGGCCTTTCTTGGCCAGAATCTTGCGAAATACCGGGTTCATGCCGCCATCCGAATAGGCAAGGCCGAGACTTTGGCCATCATTGAGCAGGCGTTTCATCTTCTCGATGTCGCCCGTCGATTTTTCGACCACTTGCTGAACCTCCGGCTCAAAGGCCGGGCATTGACCCAGCGGATCGGCGGCGGTTTCGCCGTTGAGGGGATCGCCGAACCGGTAGCGACCCTCGCAGAACTGAAACCGAGGGGGCTGGCGCAGCACTTCAAAGCGATCATAGCCTGCCTTGAGATCCATCCAGAAGTCGAAATTCGGATTGTCGTTGTGTCTAGCAAGATTTTCTGGCGTCATCCGAAACGGATAGGCCTGGACCTGGAAATCCTGCTGGCCGCCCTTCAATGCTTCTCTGACAACGGCGTAAACTTCCGCGACATAGTCGTCGGAGATCGCAAAGCAACCCGACGATGAGCATGCGCCATGAACCATAAGCGCGGAACCGGTATAGCCTTTTGCGCGCTCCAGCCTGTTTGGATAGCCAAGATCGAAGGAAAGATAATATTGCGATTGCGGGTTCAGTCTGCCGGAATTGACGGTATAGAACCCTTCGGGCGCCTGACGGTCGCCTTCGAACTTTTTAGGGCCTAGTACGCCCGACCACCGACACATCGGATAGGTCTTCATCAGCGCATACTTACCGGATGAATCCTGTTTCCATACTTCCAGTTCGCTTTCCTGCTTGAAGATACGAACCAGCACCGGGTCCGCGGGCCTCATTCCCATATCCCGCATTTTGGCGACAGTCTTTTGAGGGATCGGGACATTGCCTCGGCCATCGAGCTCCAGCGTGCTCGTGACACATCCGGACAAAACCAGGCCTGCCATGAGGATGCCGATCGCGCCGGATCGGACTCCCTGGTTCGCAGGTTGCTTGTTTCTCATCATCGGCTGCATCATTATCCGTTTTTTGCCCCTGGCTTCAGACTGCGATCAGCCTGGCACTGTTGGTCGCGCGGCCACAAAGATCGACACCATCCTGATTGATCATTCGCACGCAACCGCTCGAACCGACTTGCCGATAGTCCAGTATTCCGGCAATCTATGGATGCGATATAGCGTATCTTTACCCATCTGGAAAATGGTGAGGGCGCGCGCGCCGAGTGAATCGTCGAGATCAGGCTGCATGCCGCCGTCACGCATGGCTTTTCTATCTTCCTCACTCAGATGAAGGAATTATGTCCTTCTGTTGACGGTGACCGTTCCGTCGACACTCCAGAGGCCAGCAGTGCGGTTCGCGGCCCGCAGCGAGTGAGAAGCAGCGGAAGCACACAAGGCATGTCCGCTTTGTGGAAACGCCGCAGGAGCGCCGAACGACCGAAACGGGGGCGCTTTCCAAACTAAAACTCAACAACATAGAAGCCTTATAATCAGAGGCATGCCGTTTCAGAGCGCCGATAAACAGCCACTCACAAAATCTGGCCGGTTTCATTGCACGTTTAAGCGCTCCCATCGGCTTGCGTAAGCATTGCGATCGCTTCGTCGATCCGCGCCCGGCTGCTGACGGCCAGGCGCTCGAGGCCCATCAGCCTTGCCAGTACCAGCGCCGGGTCCGGTTCATCCAACGCCTGGGGATAGGCCTGCACCAATCCGACAAGCTCCTGCAGCGCGATGTCGGTCACCGGCCGGCGGTCATCCTCGATGGCGGGTGGCCGATAGTCGACCGTCTCCACGATACTGCCTTTCGGCCAGATGAACCGGCCGGCGCTGTCATGGGTGAAATCAAAAGGGCGCAGGTGTCGGTCGATCTTGTCGCGGATGCGGCTGCCGGTCCGCAGCCAGCCATGCGCCCGGGCGATGCGTTGCGCCACCACATCGTCGCGCACCGGGGCTTCAGTCTCGACGATCCTGGCGACCATTCCGTCGATGGTGGAGCGGTAGCTGAACTCGTAAAAGGCGTCCGGATCGGCTCTGAATTCCGAGAGATCGGACTTGCTAAATCGCTCGACGGCTTCGGCGTCTGAGGGAATGACCTTCTGGAAGGAAGGGCTACCCGCCTCGGGTTGCGTGACGGGGTCGGTTGAGGATGGCGCATCCGGGTCGTCGTCAGGTGTTCCAGCCTCGGTCTCAGTCATGTCGTCGCTCTCCCGGGACGTTTCATCAGTTGCGCCTGATTCCGCAGACCGGCTTTCGATCTGTTGTTGCGCATCCCGTTCCGCGTCTTTCGCCTGGCTCGCCACAACCAAGGCTTCGAGCGCCATGTGCAGCTGTTCGGTGGCGCCCGCCTTGTCATGCCACCAGTCCGGCGACCAGATGCGCAGGATTTCCCAGCCGAGGCCCCTGAGCACCTCTTCCCTGATCTTGTCCCGGTCGCGCGCGGTCGCCGAGCGATGATAGGTGGCGCCGTCGCATTCGATGCCGGCCAGAAACGTGCCCGACTTGTGGGGATGAACCACGCCGAGATCAATGCGGAATCCCGACACGCCGATTTGCGGAACAATTGTCCACCCCTTGGCGTCAAGCGCTGCCGAAACGGCCTGTTCGAACGGTGAGTCGAACGAGCCGACCGAGCCTTGGTCAACAGCCGGCAGGGCGATCGCGCCGCGCTCGGCATAATCGAGAAAGGTCTTGAGGTGCCTGACACCTTCGGCCTTTGTGCGCCCGGTGTCGATCTTGTCCGACGTGATGGAGGAATAGACCATCAGTTCCTGGCGCGCGCGGGTGACTGCCACATTCAGCCTCCGCTCGCCGCCGTCGCCGTTGAGTGCGCCAAAGGCCATTGTCAGCTTGCCGGCTTGATCGGGTCCGAAGGTGATCGAGAACAGCATGACGTCGCGCTCGTCGCCTTGCACGTTTTCCAGGTTCTTGACCACCGTCGGCTCGACCCGGTCGCGGGCGAAGAACCATTCAAGTTCGGGGAACTCCCTGCGCTTCTGATCGAGCAGGTCCTCGATCAAGGACTGCTGCTGACTATTGAAGGTGATGACGCCGAGCGTCGGCCTTTCCAGTTCCGGCAGTTTCAGCCAGGTCCTCATACGGGACGCGGCGTCATTGGCGATGGCGGTGGCCTCGACCTTGTTGGTGCGGCTCTTGCCGCGATCATAGATCCCCTCGGAGAGGTAGCGGAGCGAAACCGCCCGGTCCTCGGTCACCGGCGACGGGAAAGTGATGAGGCGGTTGTGATAATAGTGCCAATTGGAGAATGCGATCAGGGATTCATGCCGGCTCCGGTAGTGCCAATTGAGTTCAAGAACCGGAATTCCCGAAACCTTGGCTTCATCCAGGATGCTCTCCAGATCCTTGTCATGCTCCAGGATCTCTGGGTCTGCGTCGTCATTGTCGGCCTTGCCGAAGAAATTGGTAGGCGGCAGTTGCCGCGGGTCACCAACGATCACAGCCTGTCTGCCCCGCGCCAATGCCCCCACGGCGTCCCAGGTGGTAATCTGCGAGGCTTCGTCGAAGATCACCACATCAAAAAGCGCCTGGTCCGCCGGCAGATATTGGGCAACCGATAGCGGCGACATCAGAAGACAGGGCGCGAGCGTGCCGAATGTCTGGGGCATGCCGGAAATTATGTCGCGAATGGATTTGCTCGGCCTTTGCAGTTCCATCTGATGGCGAAGCAGTCCGAGTTCCGATCGTCGTGGCACCTCGTTCGGGGCGGGCAGGTTCCGCGCCAGCTTTCGCTGGATCTCGGACGGCGCGCCTTGCTGCGCCAGTTCATCCAGCCTCTTAAAATCGGCGAGTGCATCCTCATGCTGGAACCGCTTGAACTGGCGGATGACCGGATCGGCATCAATTGCGCCTGGCAACCACCACCGCGCATAGGCGAGGTCGAACGCAGGTCCCGCCTGGTCGGGCTCCAGGCGCTTCTGCTCGAGAGCAGAGACGAAGGGATGGAGGCCGTGCGCAATCGCCTTCTTGCGAATATCGCACCACGATGTCCACGTCTGAAGAGCAGTCTGATTGGCCCGAATGTCAGCCATTGTCTTGAGAATATCGGCCAGCATGGCCTTGGCGCCCGCCGCAACCGGAACAGTTCCGGCCAGATCCCGGTAGGCCTTCAGTTCCAGGGTGAACGCCTGCCGTGCCTCGAGATAGGCAACCGCCCGTGGCAGCAGCGGATGATCGGCATCGGCGCCCATCAGGCAAGGTGCGACCGCTTGCGCCACCGACTTGACGGAACCGGCTGCCTGCCCAAGCCGCAACAGCGCTAATCTGAGTGCCGCGGCCTCATCGAAGTAGGTCGAGATCGCAGCGGTATCGGAATCGACCCCGCGCCAGCCGGGCGCGTGCGCGCCCAGCGAACTGGCCCCCACTGCTTCAGCGCTCGCCCTCATGATCCGCAAGTGGGGCAAGTCGCGCTCCGGATCCGCATTCCCGGATCTCACATAGGATTGGAGCAGCTTGCGGACCCGTCTTTTGCCCAACAGGGATTTCGGCCAAGTGCTGGCGCCGGCATGCCTCCAGTCGATGTCGAGCTGGTCGACAGGTATTCGGACCAGATCCTCTTGCGCATAGTCGGCGCCCAGTTTCGAGGCGGCCGCCTTGAACTGACTGATGGCGTTCTCGACATCCGCGATGGAGTTTCTGAGATCGGCAAAATTGCGATCGAAGATGACCTTGAAGTTCTTTCCGGCGGCTGCTTGCAATGACGTTGCCATGACGGCCAGTTCATTCAGTTCGCCCACCGAGCAATCCGATTTCGCGGGCATTCCAAGCGCGTGCGTAAAGGCTTGGAGTGTCCTCTGCAATTTGGCAACCGAGCCGGACAGACGTTCAGATTGGGCCAGGAAGCTCTTCTCCCAGCTCGCTGACCACTCTGTCACGTCAACAAAGCGCAACGATTTGACCGGCGTAACTGAACGGAAGACCAACGCCAGTTCAGCCACGAGCTCGACCAACTTCTGGTAACTGCGTTCATCGTGCTGGATGGGTGCAGGCCATTCCAGATCGGGTGCATAGGCATCCATGCCCCGGACGAAGACCCCCATGGCCCTAAAGATGGACCAGCCGTTCGGCGCCTGTCTGTGCAGGGATTGGACGTAGCCGTTCAGCTCATCCCGGCGCACCCGCAGACGATCGTTGATCCTGATCCACTGTTCGCCGGAGCCGGATGTGCTCGCCTCCCAGGACTCCTTCAATTGCGTGACGAATTTCTTCCGCTCGGCCTTGTTGGAGTGGATCTCCAGGCAAAAGGCGCCCAGTCCGTGCTGTTGCAGCCGCCGGTGCACCACACCAAGAGCGGCGGTTTTCTCGGCAACGAACAATACGCTCTTCTTCTCCGACAGGCACTGGGCGATCATATTGGCGATGGTCTGGCTCTTGCCGGTGCCGGGCGGGCCGATCAGGACGAAATCATGCCCTTCGGCGGCTGCCATGGTTGCGGCGAGTTGCGACGAGTCCGCCGCAAGCGGCATGACGAGATGTTTCGGTTCATATTTGACATCGATGTCGCGCTCACCCGGGAAGGCGGTCGCGACACCAAGCTCGAAGGCGGTCTCGGGGTTATCGATCAGATGGCGCACAACCCTGCTTTGGCGAAGCTGGTCCGTCCGGTCGACCAGATCCTTCCACATCAGGTATTTTGCGAAGGAGAAGGTCGACAATGCCGATTCATTGACCACTTCGAATCCTGGAACCTCGCGCACCGCGCGGCGGACCATTTCGAGAACGAGCGGAACATCGGTGCCACTGTCATCGGTGGGCAGCGGCCTTTCAAACTGCGGCAGCGACAGGTCGAAATCCTTCTTGAGCAGCTCCAGTAGCGTGGAGTTGAAGCGGACCTCATCCTCGTGGTGAAGAATGTAAAACCGAGATGACGCGCTCTTGCGCTCCAGCTTCACCGGTACAAGCAACAACGGTGCGCGACAGGATTTCAAGTCATCGGCCGATCGCTTCCAGCGCAGGAATCCCACCGCAAGAAACAGCGTGTTGGAACCGCCTTCGGCCAGATCGTTCTGCGCGCGCCGGTAGAGTTCGATAAGCCGGGCATCCAGATCCTTGACGGCGAGCGGCGACGACAGCTCGTCGCGCTGCAGCGCGGCCAGGGCGAACTCGGTGTTCAGGTCCTTCCCGGTTGCCTGGAAGTGCAGCTTTTCGTCGCGGTCGCCGATCGGGTTCTGCTCCGGCAACGATATGATGCGAACCCGCGCTTGATCGGCCAGCCGGTCTTCCAGGAAGGAAATGTCGGGGCAGATAAACGGGATCACCTGTTTGCTGTCCCTGAAATTCAGAAGTCGATTCCGAAGAGAAAGATCAAGAAGCTTGCGCTGCCAGCGGTCGATTCGACCGGATGCCGTCGTCGGCTTTTCCTCGGCGCTGTCGGTCGGCATCGCGGCAAAGTCGGGCAATGATGGCAGCGGCAAGGGTGCTGCCTCTTCCCCGGTATCGGCATTGTCGTCAACTGCGCGTTGATGCGACGCCATGGGTCTGATCTGCGCCTGGCGGGCGCGCGCGATGTCGATCGCGGCGACGAATCGATCCTCCTCCTGTTCAGACATCCGGCCGCGGGCGATGCGGATCGCGTCCTCGAATGTGGATGCAGGCGCATGGGTGATGGCCGTCGTTTCGAAGATGACGATTTCGCGACCGGCCAAGGCCTTGCGAACCTCGCCCGGATCGGTCTCGATCAGATTGGGAAAGGTCTTCCGTGTGAGCCAGAAGCCGGTGAGCGCATGATCGTCGAGCAGCAGGACCATTGGGTTGAGCCCCACGGCCTCCAACGCTGCGGCAAACAACAGGCTTGTGTCGAGGCAGGTTGCCAAGCCATCATCGATAATGGTCGTCGGCCGCCTGACCTTCTGCCCATACTTCTCGAAACTTCGTGGCGGCTCGGCGTAGGTCAGGCTGCGCGCCGCAATTGCCGACCAGATGGCTGCGCCCAGCATGTAGGCTCGCCGCGGATCCTGCGACTGGTAGCCATCGAGCGCAGAGGAGTGCCCGTGCTGTGCAAGCACGTTTCCGGCATCCTTGATGATCCTGGCAACGCCGGGATCATTGGGCATGACGAAGGCGGCAAGCAATGGCGCCATGGCGCCGAACCCGCCCCATTCGTCTCTTGCCAGGAGACGGATGTCCTCGACATGCTCGCAGATCGGCTGATCCGCCGAAAATAGTTGAAACCGGACCTGTCCCCGTTCCGCTTCATTCAGGCCGGCAAGGAACTCCGGATCGAGTTCCATCGCCCGGTCCGAAATCCTTAAACTGTCGCCGGGCGCCATGCGGTCGATGGTCCAATGTTTCGACCGGCAGAACGCAGGCGTGACGCTGAGTTCGAGCCGCAGATTGCTGAGCGTCGTCGCCGTGCTGTTGTTGATTTCAACTGATCTCAGAATGGGGACAGCATTTTGCCAAGAAGCATAATTGATGGCGATGGCAATGTCCGGAATGATCGCAACGGATGGAGCGGCTTCGATGTCATCCATGGGTGGGTCTTCATGAGCTCCGATATCCATAGATTGCATGATCCAATCCTGCCAACTTGAAGTTTTTATCAAATAACAATTTGGACCATACGTCCAGCCAAGCAAAATCTCCGGTCAATGAGTGGAGCTTGTCGTCATGTGTTGCCGCCTTGCGGCGCACATGATTGGGAAAGCACGACCAATAAACGCGGAAGTCTTCCGACTGCCGGCCGAACAGCCGATGCATCAATTTTTTCCGCGTTTCGCTCGCAGTCTACCGGGGTGCTGTTGTGACCGGGGCAGGGCAGGCGCTGGCGATAGGCCGACGGTACAGGCAGCGGGCAGTGCGATGCGGTGAGTTGTCCAGAAGACGCCGCCATCACCCACCTTGGTGGCACGAGGCAAATTCATGTCCAAAGGCATTTGCTCAATATTGGAGGCTGCGATCGGCAGAGCATCTGGCGATCCTCGCGCCTAAAGTGCAGCGGCCACCGGATCCATGTGGTGAGGGGTTTTCGACAAGGACACATCGCCTTCTGAAAGACAGTAACGAAAGTCTCAAACACACTTTAAACGCGTATTTGTGCCTGTTTATATATATGCGTTATTATGTCGCAACTACCCATACGTGGAAGACACTTTGACTGATATTTAGCAGTAAGATTATAGAAAAAACATTAAAATCAATATGTTGACAATTTCGCCGATTTGACTCGGAACAGCTTTTGGCGGATACATTGATGTATCGGCATTTCGTCGATACACAACAGGAGGTTACATGAACAAGAGATCAGATAGACCATCGGGCATCAAGAAGACCGTGTCCAAGCTGGCCGCCTCGGCGTCCATCAAAACGGTTGCGACGCCTGAGCCAGCGATGACGCCGGAAATGGAAAAGCTGCTTGAAGCGACGGAATCCACAATCGTTGCACTCAATCGCCGTTCAACGGCGCAGGCTCACGAACTGGGCCGTTGCTTCTTTGAAGCGAAGGCTATCGTTCCCGAAAAGCGCTTCGGCAAATGGCTGAAGGGATTTTCGGATTATACCGTCCGGTCCGCCTGGAACTATGCTTCCATCTATGAACGGCTGCAGGACTACCGCGAACGTCTGGAAGCTGCTGCTGTCTCGCCGACCGTTATGTTCGAACTTGCCAAAGGCGAGCCCCACTTGGTCGGCGCAGTGATTGACAGGATCGAGGCCGGCGAGCGCCTGACTGCCAAGGCGGTCAAGGTTGCTCTCGGCATTGCTCCGAAGCCGAAGGCCAAGTCCGTCGAGTTCCTGGATCTTGGCGGCCTTGCCGGCTTGCGCAAAGCGTCCGACGTGAAGATGGCGACGGACACGGCCGAATTCCAGCGTCTCACCAAATCCGTTCTCGCCGAAGTCGAGGATGCGGTGAAGCCGCTGGCCGAGGGCAAACGCGTTGTCAAGAATAGCTTGGCGGCGATGATCGAACTCGATTGTCGGCATGCCTGCGAGCTTCTCAACGCCATCATCGCCCCGCTCACGCCGTATGCTTTTGATGAGCGCAGGACGTGGCGGCCCGTTGAACTCGACAAGTCAACTGGTTGGGGGCAGGCGCAAAAACTGTTGCACCGGCTCGGCATGGAACCGGATTGGCCCGGCTCCACCGAATTCGGTCCATGGGTCAGGGACGAGGTGCTGCCGATGCTTCGCTTTGTCGTGCATGGCGAGCCACTGACCGCTCCCGGGGCCGCCAAAGAGGAAGTGCCGCCGCTTATGGACATCGCCGAAGAGAACGTCATCCCACTGCCCATCGGCCTGGGCCCTGTTGCTGACGTCGGAGGAGATCTCCATGCTTGAGGTAATCTCTGCGTCAGACGAAGAAATGGCGACTTCAGCGACGGTTAAGACAGAGGAGGAAGTGGATGCGGTGTGCGCTAGGATTTTCGAGGCCGTCCATCGCATGCCGGGTTGGACGAGCGAAGCCGATCTAGCGCGTCAGCTCAGCAATGGCCGACTTTCCCTTTACGGTCGCTTCATTCTGTCGGGTGAGGATGTGTCGCTATCGATTTGGGGCACAGGCATCCAATGCTGGATCGATTGCGAGATGGCGCCTGATGATCACCCGCTGTGCCACTTTGTAGATCAGCATCGCGAGGTATTCCAGCGTCTCTATGAATCGCTCGCGACCAGCACGGAAGACACGCTTGCGTTGGTGGGACGTTGGGTCGACTTTTTCGGTGACGCGCCGGGCACTCTCGTCATCTACCTCCGCCGCATGGTCAACCCGGACTGGGTCGGCTCAGCATTGTACACTGGCGAGATGGATGCCTGGGACCCGACATTGGGCGGCCCCAGGTATCCCTTGATGCTCCACGGTCACGATGTAGCAGGGGAGAAGGCCACGCTACTGCGCGAGACCAGACGACTTGTCTTGGCGGAGAACAGGCGATTGGGGTATGCGGAAGAGCCGTTGGTTCAGGGCATTCTCTGGTGGTCGACAGACCTAAGCGGCGAAGATAACTATAGCATCACGATCACCATCCCCGATGAGGGGGTGCTCGCGGCGGTCACCTAAAGAATTGCTCTGCTATTCGCCAACATGGCCCGCTTCGGCGGGCTTTGTTTTGCCCGTATGCTTCGACAGCCCGCGTCACATGTTAACCATGCCTGGGCTCTTGTTCCGGGTTGGTTCTTTTTTCCTTGCCGGACATGAAACTCCGGACTATGTCTGGGTGGTCGGCAGAAATCCAATATCTGCAGTCACTTAACGGCCTCCGCCGATGCGCTAACATCGACGAAGGCCTAACCCACAACCTTCTCGTGAAAGGCCTAAGGCTATGTTGACCCTTAACGCTGTCTTCCCCTCTGTGGAAGCGCTCTCTCCAAGTTCTCCTGTTGAAAATGCTGCGGCAGCCGCGTCGCAATCTCCGTTGGATCGCCATCGGTGACCCAAGCGCGAAACTGCGACCGCTTGGCTTCGTACCGGCCTCGCGCTGACTGACCGAACCCGTCGACCATCCGGCCTCTGTCACTCTGATCGATCTCGCCGACCCGTCCGACGCGGAAATAGTTTCCGCGTGAGGCCAGCCGTGTCCTCGCCAGTGCGATGCGCCGCATCATTTCGATTTTCCAGGAGATTTCCCATGACCACTCTTCTCGCTACATCTGCTCCGATCACCCGCTACCAGCATTCCGCCGACCTCAAGTCGCTTGAGCCGCAGCTTGAGGCCCTCGTCACCGAGATCGCCGCCTCCGCTTTGTCCGTCGAGGCGATGCGGAATGCCTTCGAAGGCAGTCTGGAGGAGGCTGCCTCGGTACTGCGCTCCGTGCCGGTTCACGAGGGCCGCCTGCTCGAGCGCGGCATCGACCTGCTGGCCGCGTGCAATCCAGACCTCGTCGTCTTGACTGAGAACATCCGTCTTGCCCTGACGCCGGCGGCAATCCAACTGGTCGAGAATAATGAACCCGGCCTGTACCGTGGCCTCACGCTCGATGCCAATACCGGGGGGCGCAAATCATACACCCCCGATCATCTGATCATCAACCGAGTGACGGGGATCGCGCACATGGTCGACGTCAAACGGAGTCTCACTTCCTACGAAGCGTCCCGCATCTCAGATCTCAAGACGCGCATGTGGGCGTCGGCTCTCGTCGTGCCGGACCACGTCTACAAGGAACATCGCAGGCTCACGGTGAGGGAGGTCCGCGTTGTCATTCTCAACGCCGAAGGGACCCGCTCGGATATCAAGGGTGGCATCTGGCCGTTGTCGCACCTCGACCATCTGCTCGAGGTGACCGGCGCCGGCGAAGCCTTGCTGGCGCTG
>NZ_JACIYP010000093.1 GCF_014359905.1 Hoeflea sp.
GGCTTCGGGGCCGACGGTCAGCATCAGGGCGCCCTCCGACTCGAGATGCGACGCCAGCAAAACCAGTGCCGTGCGCTGCTCCTCCGGTGTGAGATGAAAGAAGCTGTCCCAGCCGATCACGCCATCGAATGTCTGTCCCAGATCAAGGCGCCGCAGGTCGGCCTGCCGCCAGTCGCCACCCGGGAAGTTCTTGCGCGCCAGGTCTATCATCGCCCGTGCCGCGTCGACGCCCGTGACGCGGTGCCCGAGGCCCGAGAGATATCTGGCGATCGGATCTCCGGCGCCGCAGCCCGCGTCCAGGATGGCGCCGCCGGGTGGCACCAGCGCGGCAAACCGGTCAAGCCAGGTTTTTTCGATCAGACGCTTGTTTCGCTCGGCGTGGAAGCGCAGGGCGTTGCGCTCATAGACCTCGACCGTCCGCGTCGCCAGTTCCGCGAGAGCGGGAGTGTTCCTATCATGCATCAGGACCGCGCATAACTGTAGCGGAAATCGTCCATGTCGGCTTCGATCCGGCGGAGCTCGGATTGCAGCCGGCCGGTCTCGCGCTCCATGTCGCGGATCTTCCAGCGATTTGCGTCGATCCTGCGGTAGGCCTCGCGCGGATCGGCCTTGGCCGCGCGGATCAGCTCCTCGTCATCGCGGATTTCCTGCTCGACGATGCGGATCCGCGATTCAAGACTGCTGATCTCGCTCTTCTTCTGGTGGTGGATGCGCCCGAGGTCATAGCCTTCGCGAAAACCCGCGTCGAGATCGATCGGGCAGACATTGGCGTAGCCCTTGCCCTGGCTGCCGACGGTCAATCCGTTGAGCGGCGTGCAATAGCGCGGCAGGCCCTGTTGGTAGCCCTGGTACCAGAGCGTCTGGTCAGCCGCGACGCCTGCCTTGGTGCAGGCCTGGACGTGCCGCGCAAACCGGTCCTGCGGCTCGTATCCGGCCGCGCCGTCCTGCTCGCCGATCACCCGCCAGTCGGCGACGGCGCATTCTTCTTTCGAAAGTGTCTGGCATGCGGAGGCGAGCGCGCAGAGCGCGATGAGCAAGACAACACGCAACTTCATTTTTGATCCCCGAACCCCATCCCAATAAGAGTTCCAGAAAAGCCAAAGGCCCCGTCTTGTCAACGGGGCCTCGTTGGTCCTGCATGCAAAAACCTACTCCGCTGCCTGCTTGGCCATCGGGTTGTTGGGGTGCGTGGTCCAGTTGGCGTAGCGCGGATCGATCGGTCTGCCGGTGCGCGGGTCGGAGCCTTGGGTCATCTCCACCATGGTGATGCAATCATCCACCGGGCAGACATTGACGCAGAGATTGCAGCCGACGCACTCGTCGTCCATCACCTCGAAATGCCGCACGCCGTCGACCATCGCAGTGATCGCCTGGTGGGAGGTGTCCTCGCAGGCAATGTGGCAGCGGCCGCATTTGATGCACAGGTCCTGGTCGATCCTGGCCTTGGTGATGTAGTTGAGGTTGAGATACTGCCAGTCGGTGACATTGGGCACCGCGCGGCCCTGGAAGTCGGCAATCGTGGCGTAGCCCTTCTCGTCCATCCAGTCGGACAGGCCCTGGGTCATTTCCTGGACGATCTTGAAGCCATAGGTCATGGCCGCGGTGCAGACCTGCACCGAGCCGCAGCCGAGTGCGATGTATTCGGCGGCGTCGCGCCAGGTCTGGATGCCGCCGATGCCCGAAATCGGAAGCCCCCGGGTCTCCGCGTCGCGGGCGATCTCGGCCACCATGTTGAGCGCGATCGGCTTGACCGCCGGGCCGCAATAGCCGCCATGCGAGCCCTTGCCGTCGATGGTGGGAACGGGCGCGAAATTGTCGAGATCGACGGAGACGATCGAGGAGATGGTGTTGATCAGCGAGACCGCGTCGGCGCCGCCGGCCTTGGCCGCGCGCGCCGGATAGCGGATGTCGGTGATGTTGGGGGTGAGCTTCACGATCACCGGCATCTTGGAATAGAGCTTGCACCATTCGGCGACCATCTGGATGTATTCGGGCACCTGGCCGACGGCCGCGCCCATGCCGCGCTCGCTCATGCCGTGCGGGCAGCCGAAATTGAGTTCGATGCCGTCGGCGCCGGTGTCCTCGACGCGCGGCAGGATCGCCTTCCAGCTTTGCTCCTCGCAGGGCACCATGATGGAGACAACCATGGCCCGGTCGGGCCAGCGCCGCTTGACCTCGGTGATTTCCCTGAGATTGACCTCGAGGTCGCGGTCGGTGATCAGCTCGATGTTGTTGAGCCCCAGCAGCCTGCGGTCCGGTCCCCAGATCGCGCCGTAGCGCGGACCGTTGACATTGACCACCGGCGGGCCTGCCTCGCCGAGCGTCTTCCAGACGACGCCGCCCCAGCCGGCCTCGAAGGCGCGCTCGACATTGTAGGCCTTGTCGGTGGGAGGGGCGGAAGCCAGCCAGAACGGGTTGGGCGATTTGATGCCGATGAAATTGGTGGAAAGGTCAGCCATGATATCTTTTCCTCCGTCAAGCCATCAGGGCTTTGTGAATGCTCATCGCGGCGATCTTGCCGTCCTCGACGGAGACCACGGTCAGGTCCTCGCCGCCGGCGACGCAATCCCCGCCGGCCCAGATCTTCGGATGCGAGGTGCGGCGGTCGTCGCTGACACGGATGCGGCCCTTGTCGAGCTCGATCGAAGCGCTTGCGAGCGGCCCCGCATCCGGCGTCTGGCCGATGGCCTTGAACACCTGGTCGGCTTCAAGCGTCACCAGTTCCCCGGTGCCCGCAAGCTTGCCCATGTTGTCGAGTGCGGTCTTTTCGAGCGTGATGGCCGAAACCGCGCCATCGGTCACATGCAGGCTCGACGGCGCCAGCCAGTGGCGGATGACGACGCCATGAGTCTGGGCCAGCTCCTGCTCGTAGAGCGAGGCGTTCATGTGCTCCTGGCCGCGCCGGTAGGCGATGGTCACCTCCTCGGCGCCGAGCAGCCTGGACTGGATGGCCGCGTCGATAGCCGTCATGCCGCCGCCAATCACGACGACGCGGCGGCCAATCTCGAGCGCGGACACATCCTCCGCCTGCCGCAGAACGGCGATGAAATCGACGGCGTCGATCACGCCTGCGGCGTTTTCACCCTCAAGGCCAAGCGCATTGACGCCCGGCAGGCCGAGGCCCAAGAACACGGCGTCGAAGTCCCGGGCCAGTTGATCGAGCGTCACGTCGCGGCCCAGCGCCTTGCCGGTCTCTATGCCGATCCCGCCGATCTCAAGAATGAACTCGACCTCGTCCTGGGCGAAGTCATTGGTCGTCTTGTAGCTGGCGATGCCATATTCATTGAGCCCGCCGGCCTTTTCGCGCGCTTCGTAAATCGTGACGTCATGGCCGAGGCTTGCCAGCCGGTGGGCGCAGGACAGGCCTGCGGGGCCTGCGCCGACAACGGCGATTGTCTTGCCGGTGGAGGCAGCGCGGACAAAGGGATGCGGCTGCTCGCGTTCCATGTAGGTGTCGGTGGCGTGGCGCTGCAGCAGGCCGATCTTGACCGGCTTGCCTTCGGCGATCTCGCGCACGCAGACCTCTTCGCAGAGCGTCTCCGTAGGGCAGACCCGGGCGCACATGCCGCCCAGAATGTTCTGGTCGAAAATGGTCTTGGCGGCACCCACGGGATTGCCCGCCTGGATCTTGCGGATGAACATCGGAATGTCGATCGAGGTCGGGCAGGCGGTCATGCAGGGCGCGTCGTAGCAGAAATAGCACCTGTCCGCCTCCACCAGCGCCTCGTGCGGCGTCAGCGGTGGATGGATGTCGGAGAAATTGTCGGCATAGGCAGCATCGGAAAGACGTTTGGATTTCACGTCTCTCGTCTCGGGCATGGTCATCGGAATCCCCTTGTTTCGAGAACCTCTTCTGCGGTCTTTTCCGGGGCGCCTCCTCAGCGCCTCGCAGCCGCTTTTCGGGAAGAATGAAACGGTTTTATCAAAAGGTCAAATTTTTTATCGGATGATAAATATTCCGCCCTGCCGCCGCGGATTGCACTTCCCTGCGGGTCCGGTATTTATGCTGGAAACCGGAGATTTGCTGTGACCGATTACCCGATTGCCGATTATGACGACGCCTATGCCAACGGGGCTTACATTGCCGGGGCGGCTGCCTATCCCCCGCGCTGGGCAGCGCTGGCGCAAGGCTTTCGCGATGGCCTGGTCGCTTCGGGACGGGCGCGGCTGGATCTCGCCTATGGATCCGGCCCCCGCAACCGGCTCGATCTGTTCCTGCCGGAAGGCGACCCCAAGGGTCTCGCGGTGTTTGTCCATGGCGGCTACTGGAAGGCGTTTGACAAGTCGGTCTGGTCGCATCTGGCCGCCGGGCCGCTGGCGCACGGCTTTGCGGTGGCGATGCCGGGCTACACGCTCTGCCCGGACAACCGCATTGCCGGCATTGGCCGGGAAATCGCCGCCGCCGTCAGTTTCGCGGCCGGGCAGGTCGCGGGACCGATCCGTCTGACCGGCCACTCGGCCGGCGGGCAGCTGGTCACCCGGCTGATCAGCGGCGCACCACTGCTGGCCGAAGCGGTCTTGGCGCGCATTGTCGGCGTCACCTCGATCTCCGGGGTTCACGACCTGCGGCCAATCATGAAGACCCAGATGAACGACACGCTGCACATCGATGCGGCCGAGGCCCTGTCCGAAAGCCCGGTGCTGCTCGCCCCTCTCGCGGCCATCCCGGTGATGGCGTGGGTGGGCGCCGCAGAACGGCCGGAATTTGTCCGCCAGAACCGGGCGCTCTACGAGATGTGGCGCGGCTTCGAGACGCCCATGGCAATGTCCGAGGAACCGGGCAGGCATCATTTCGATGTGATCGACGGATTGTCCGACCCGGGGCATCCCTTGTGCCGGGCCTTCCTTGGACTTGACGGGCAAGCCGGCTGAACGCATGGCTTGGCCGGTGACGAGCATGGGAGGCGGTTTAAACATTTGTTCAGCCGGACGGCCTAGTTTTGGCCGACAGCCTCCGCAGTGCGGCCATCACGGCCGTTCCTTCCCGATCACGGACGCCGGACAACAGCCATGACGCACCCCAAGGCCTTGATCGGCCTCCTTGCCTTGCTGGCCTTGCCCGCCATTCAGACGGAGGCTCGGGCAGGAGAGCTGCTGCCTGATCCGGCGTTCACCCGCTCCGACCTGGCCGGCGACTGGTGGCACACGTCCAATATCGAATTCGACTACAGCCCCGGCGCACTGTGCGGCACGGTGGAAGCCGGCGCCGCCGAGCCTTGGGATGCCATTGTCGGCCTCAACGGCATACGCCTGAGCAGGGGCGAGCATTACCGCTTGTCGATTGTCGCATCGGGCAGTCCCGATGGACCGATGCGCGCCCTCGTGCAAAAGGCGAGCGAGCCCTGGACGCCGGAAGCTGAAATTGTCCGCCGGCTGTCTGCCGGACAGCAGGTCCTGAGCGAAGATTTTTCCGCCGGTGAAACCCGGGACAAGGCGCAACTGGTTTTCCAGCTTGGCGGGTCAGACAGGGCCTGGCGCTTCTGCCTGCATTCGGCCTCCTTGCTGAGCGGCCCGGAAGCGGTTTCGGATGCGGCGGCAAACGGCGTATCCGCGATCCGCGTCAACCAGACCGCCTATTTCCCGGACGGACCCAAGCGCGCCACCATCGTGCACGATGGCACTTCGCCGCTCGACTGGGAGCTTGTTTCCGCCTCCGGGGGGACCGTGGCCTCGGGCAAGACCAGGCCGCACGGATTCGATGTTTCGTCCGAACTTGTGGTTCAGACTATCGACTTCAGCGCCTATTCCAAACCCGGCGACGGCTACCGGCTGAGCGCCGGCGGCGAGACCAGCCCGCCCTTCTCGATCTCGCCCGACGCCTATGCGGCCTTGCGCGGCGATGCCCTGTCCTATTTCTACAAGGTGCGCAGCGGTATTGAAATCCGCGACGATCTCGCGGGGGAAGGCTATGGCCGCCCGGCCGGGCACCTGGGCGTCTCGCCCAACCGGGGCGACACCTCCGTCGGCTGTCTCGACACGCGGACCGCGCGAAAAATCTACGGCGAGGCCTGGAGCTGCGGCTACAGGCTCGATGTCGCGGGCGGCTGGTATGACGCCGGCGATTTCGGCAAATACGTGGTCAATGGCGGCATCGCCACGGCGCAATTGCTCAGCGTCTACGAGCGGGCGCTGAATTACAGCCGCGGCGCGTCACCCGCGCTGACCGACGGTCTGCTGCGCATCCCGGAGGCCGGCAACGGCGTGCCCGACATTCTCGACGAAGCGCGCTGGGAGCTCGATTTCCTGGTGTCCATGACCGTGCCCGAGGGAGAACCTCATGCCGGCATGGCGCACCACAAGGTGCATGGCACGGGCTGGCCGTCGGGTCCGCTTCTGCCGCATCGCGACCGCGAGGAGCGGGTGCTGCACCGGCCCTCGACGGCGGCGACGCTCAACCTGGCGGCGGCCGCGGCGCAAGGCGCGCGGCTGTTCGCGCCGAGCGACAAGGGTTACGCGGATCGGCTGCTGGCTTTCGCCATCCGCGCCTACCATGCCGCGGAAGCCAATCCCGCACTGTTTGCGCCTCACACCGATGGCAGCCATGGCGGCGGCGACTATCAGGACGACGATGTCTCGGATGAGTTCTACTGGGCGGCGAGCGAGCTTTACCTCTCCACCGGAGACCAGGCCTGGCTCGACCGCGCCAGGGCCTCAAAGCACTGGTCCGGTCCGGTGTTTTCTCCCGAAGGAATAAGCTGGCGCGCGGTGGCGGCTTTTGCCCGCATTCAGCTCGCCTCGGTGCCGTCGAGGCTGTCCGAGCGCGATCTTGCGGCAATCCGCGCCTCTGTCAGGGACGCCGCCGACGCTTATCTGGAGGCGCAGAAGCAGGAGGCCTTCGGCTTCATGTACCGGCCCGACAACGGGTTTGGCTGGGGCTCGAACCAGTCGCTGATCCAGAACATGATCGTCGCCGCCACCGCCTATGACATCACCGGTGACACACGCTATCTGCAGGCGGTGCGCGAGAGTATGGATTACATTCTTGGGCGCAATGCGCTCGGTATCTCCTATGTGACGGGCTACGGCACGACATATGCGCAGAACCAGTTTTCCTACATGTTCGCCGCCTCGACCGATCCGTCCTTCCCGCCGCCGCCCAGGGGCGCGCTCGCCGGAGGTCCCAACAGCGGACTGGCCGACGATTACGCCATCCGCACACTCGAGGGATGCGCGCCGCAGGCCTGCTATGTCGACGATTCGCGCTCCTTCTCGACCAACGAGATCGCCATCAACTGGAACGCGCCGCTCGCCTGGATCGCCTCGTTCCTGGCGGATGCGCGGTAGAACCGAAGGCATGTACAGGTCCAAGGCAACCGCATCTTAACGCGGGCAGGCTAGGGTTGCGGCAATTCTTCGCCGGGACGTGAAACCCATGACCAAAATCGCCGTGATCGGCACAGGCTTCGTCGCCGACTACTACATGACGACGCTCGCCAATTATCCCGAGCTCGCTCTTGCCGGGGTCTGGGACCACGATGCCGCGCGGCTTGGCGAATTCTGCCGGTTTCATGACGCGCGCGCCTATGCCTCGTTCGCCGAGTGCCTGGACGATCGGGATGTTGCGATCATCGTCAATCTGACATCGCCGGAAAGCCATTACGCGCTCAATTGCGCCGCTTTGAACGCGGGCAAGCATGTCTATTGCGAAAAGCCGCTGGGGATGACGTTCGAGCAGGCGCGCGCGGTGGTTGACCTCGCCGCAAGCAACGGCCTGACCATCTGCGGCGCGCCGGCCAACGGCCTGTCGGATGCGCAGGCGCTGACGCAGAGCCTGATCGCCGCCGGGCGGATCGGGACACCGCGGCTCGCCTATGCCGAGATGGAGGATGGCCCGGTGTTCAGGGACAACTGGACCGACTGGCGCTCCCGTTCCGGGGCGAAGTGGCCCGGATTGCACGAGTTCGAGATCGGCTGCACCCTGGAACACGCGGGCTATGGCCTGTCCTGGCTGGTGTCGCTGTTCGGCGCGGTCGAGAAGGGCCAGGCCTTTTCCGCGCTGACCTTTCCGGACAAGGGCCGGGGCACGGAGGACCTTGCTCTGGCGCCGGATTTCTCCGTCGGGTGCCTGTCGTTCCGCTCGGGCGTCACCGCGCGGCTGACCTGCGGACTGGCCGCGCCGCGGGACCGGTCGCTGACCATTGTCGGCGACGAGGGCACCATCGTGGTGCGGGATCTGTGGGATGACCGTTCGCCGGTGCATCTGAGCCGGTTCGATGGCAAGCGGCCGCTGCTGCAGCGGCTGGCGGGGCGTTTCGAGCGCCAGCGCGGCCGGGTGCTGCCGCTCAGGCTGACCCATGGCCGGCCGGTTGCCTATCCGGCGCCGGCCAAGGCGCGCAGGCTCTCGGCTTTCCCCTCGCAGATCGATTTTGCGCGCGGCATCGCCGTGATGGCGCAGGCAATTGCCGCGGGCGAGGCGCCGTTCTTCTCGGGCGAGCGGGCGCTGCATCTGACGGAACTGGCGCTGGCGCTCAATGAAGGTGCGGGTAGCTTCACGCCACGATCCGGCTTTTGACGGTCACGGTTTCCAGGCGCCAGACGGCGGCGACTTCAGCACCGTATTGATGATGCGCAAGGCGGCGATGGTGTCGTCCAGCGTGTTGTCCGGCTCTTCGCCGAGGCCCCGGCGGATGGCGTCGGAGGCGGCCTCGATCTCGAACTGGAGCCCGGAGCCTTCAAACCGCAAATCATGGCGTGCCGCTCCGGGCAGCGGCATCCGCTGCAACAGTTTCCGGCCGATCCCGCCCGCCCTCTCGCCGGGCTGGAGGAAATCGGCAACGCGGCGTGAGCGGTAGACCCCATAGCCGAAGGCCTTGATGAACAGGGGCCCCAGCACCAGAACGCCGGTGTCGCCTTCGATGATCATGCGGTTTGATCCGTTGCGATCAAAGCCGCATGCGATATGAGCCTCAATGCCGCCAAACCGCATGCGAAGAGTTGCCGCCATGTCAACGCCCGATGGCGCGGCCGTCCACGACCCCTCGACTTCATCGGGCTCGCCCAGGAAAAAGCGCGCCAGCGAGACCGGATAGACGCCGAGATCGTACAATGAGCCGCCGCCCTGCGCGGGATCGAAAAAGCGGCTGTTCGGATCGTGGTCATGCTTCCAGGCGATCTCCGCCTCAAACTTCCGGATGGTCCCGATGGCGCCGTCGGCAAGGGCTGCGCGCGCGGCCTTGATCGCCGGCAGATACCGGCTCCACATCGCCTCCATCACAAAGGTTCCGGAACTTCGTGCCGCGGTCCGGATCTCCAGCGCCTCATCGAGGCTGGCGGTGATCGGCTTTTCGATCATCACCGGCAGTCTGGCCGCAATGCATTCCAGCGCCTGGGCGCGATGCACCATGTTCGGGGTGGCGATATAGACGGCATCAATCTTTCCCGAACCGATCATCGCCGTCAGCGAGCCGTAGGCGGTGACATCCGCATGCTGGCCGGCAAAGTCTTCCGCCTTGGCGGGATCGCGCGAACACACCGCGCCGAGGGTTGCGTTTTCCGCAAACCGCATATCGGCGGCAAACTGCCGGGCGATCGCTCCGGTTCCGGCGATGCCCCAACGGATTGTCTTGAGCTGTGTCATGGCATGACCCTACGGCATCACCGGTAAAGGCGGGGTTTACCAGGGCAGGGCGTCACCCCGATAGTCGAAGAAACCGCCCGTTTGCGACGGGTGGAGCCGATCGAGGACGCCAAGCAGCAGGCCGGCTGTTTCCTGCGGCGTGCGAACCATCAGCCCGCTCTTGGCAAAGCCCGAGGATAGCCCGGTGTCGACGGTGCCCGGATGCAGCGCCACGCACAGCGCTTCTGGCTTCTTGCGCGCCAGTTCGATCGCCGCGCTGTGGACGAACTGGTTGAGCGCCGCCTTGGAAGCCCGGTAGCTGTACCAGCCGCCAAGCGCATTGTCGCCGATCGAGCCGACCTTGGCCGACAGCGTGGCGAAAACCGATTTCCCGTCCTTTGCGAGAAGGGGCAGAAAATGCTTCATCAGCAGGGCCGGGCCGATGGCATTGACCGCAAAGGCATGCGCCATGTGGGCAGGCGTCATCGCCGACAGCGTCTTTTCCGGCTTGAAGCCGCAGCCATGCAGAAACCCGGTTGCGTCGAACACCAGCCTGAGTTCCAGCCCGCTCTCCCTGACAGCTTCAGCCGCCCGAAGGATGGTCTGCTCATCGGTGAGATCGATATCCGGCTCGGAGGCACGGGAAAGACCGGTCACGCCGGCAAAAGAGCCAGTGTGCCGCAAGGCCTCCACCATGGCTTCGCCGATGCCGCCGGTGGCGCCGATGACAACGGCCAGCCCGCCGCTTTTCAGGCTCTCCATGCTGCAGTCCCGGTTCTGAGATTGAGATGGATCTTGGTTGTATGCTGCATGCGCGCCCCTTGATTGGCGTCAAGCAATGCCATGGCGGGATGCTGGCCGCAAGCTGGCGAATGAGCGTCGCAAGGTCTGTGCAAGTTTACGTATGCACTGTTGCTGAGACCGGCGGCATGGCAGGGGATTCCCTGCTGTCGCTTGACGGGCGTTGTCTCCGCCGGATGACGCCCGTCTGCCATTTCCGGAGCGTCATGGCACTTTACGGTCAGGTATTTCCGGTCCAAATCGCGCTCAGAAATCAATAGCCGGTGATTAATTACTAATTCCAGCCAGATAGGCTTAACTGCGAATTAAAGTTTGATGCTCATTTGTTGTACACAGGGGAAAACAACATGTTGTTGTTTCCAAAGGAGACAATCATGGGCATTTTGAAAACCACTCTCGCCATCGCCGCCGTATCGACACTGATTTCGCCAGCTCTCGCTGAAACGGCAAAGCCGGATATTCACAGTCTGGTGACGCCGTCGGTGGTGGCGGAGATGCGGCAGTGGATTGATACCGAGATTGTCCGCATTTCCATCACGGCGCAGAATGACCGGTATCAAGAGCTGAGCCAGGACAAGATCGATGCACTCGACAAGCAGTGGGTCGCCGAGCGCGAAAGCGAGGACAAGCCGCTGATCGCCGCCACGCTGTCCAATCCGCTTTCCGTTTACCTAGCCCGTCTGCAGGGCAAATCACTTGGTCTGTATGCGGAAATCTTCGTGATGGACCAGAATGGTCTCAATGTCGGCCAGAGCTCGATCACCGGAGACTTCTGGCAGGGCGACGAGGCGAAATTCCAGAAGACCTTCGATGTGTCCAGTGACGCGCTCTTCATTGATGAGCCGGAATGGGACGACGAGGCCAGGATCTGGCGCGCGCAGGTGAACTTCACCGTGACCGACGCCGACAACACGACGTCGATCGGCGCCGTGACCATGGAAGTCAATCTCACGGAGCTGCAGCGCCGGTCATTGCCCGGGGCGTGATCCGATAAATCCCATTCGCGCGGTGGAAGTCCAGACTGGCTGAACCGCGATCTCGAAGACACAACAGGACGTATATCATGCTCAAGAACCTATCGGTCAGTACAAAGGGCTTCGCCGCCTTTGCGATCCTCGCGCTCATTGCGATCGGCGCTTCCAGTTTCATCTACACCCGTGCGGTCACGGTCAACACTCTGGTCGAGCACAGCCAGAACATGGCTCATTTGTTGAGCGAAACGACCGAGCTTTCGGATCATGTCAATCAGGCCAATCTTGACCTCAAGAACTTCCTGCTGACAGGTAATCGCGATTTCGTCACCGCCTTCGAGACAGTCTCCGGCGAGATCGATACGCAAATGGCTTCGCTGGAAACCCTCTATGCGGAGTACGCCAGCAAAGGCCTTCCAGTTCTCAACGAAGCCAAGGCGGCAATTGCCGATTGGCGCGCTTCGGTTGTTGACAGGCAGATCCTGTTGATGCGCGACCCGATGACGGTCGAACTGGCGCGGGCCCTGGAACTGACCGGAACCGGCGCCGGGATTTTGGCTGATTTCGACTCCAAGATCACAACCATCACCTCGGAGGTCCAGCAAGATTCCGCTGCCGCGGCGAGCGAAGTGAGGTCGGCAATTGCCTCGGTTGAATACATAGCCCTGGGCGCGTCCATCCTCGTGGCGCTTGCGGCGGCCTTCATGGGCTTCCTGAACTTCCAGCTGGTTTCCCGTCCGCTGGGCCGGCTTGCCGATGTCACCGCGCGGCTGGCCAAGGGCGAACTTGACGTCACCATCGACAAGGGCGGCAAGGACGAGATCGGCAACATGGCGGATTCCATGCAGGTCTTCCGGGAAGCCGCAGTCGAGAACCGGCGCCTGCAAGCCGAGGCCGAGGCCAACCGCAAGCAGGCCGAGGTGGATCGCATCGCCGATCAGCAACGCGCCGAAGCCGATGCCGCGGCGCGCCTGAAAGTCGCTACCTCCGGCCTCGCCGCCGGCCTGAAGCGGCTTGCCGCGGGCGATCTCTCGTTCCAGCTCGAAGAGGCCTTTGCGCCCGACTTCGAGGCGCTGCGCCACGACTTCAACCAGTCGGTCAAGCAATTGGGCGCGACCATGGGCTCGATCACCGACAGCGTGTCCGTCATGGAAACCGGCACCCGCGAAATCGCCAATGGCACGGATGATCTGTCCAAGCGCACGGAGCGCCAGGCTGCAGCCCTTGAGGAAACCGCCGCCGCGGTGGAAGAGATCACCGCCAATGTGGCGAACTCGACCAAGCGTACGGACGAGGCACGCGGCGTGGCATCCCAGGCCAATTCGTCTGCCAACCAGTCTTCCGAGGTTGTCGGGCAGGCGGAAGAGGCCATGCGCCGCATCGAGGAAAGCTCCAAGCAGATCTCCAACATCATCGGTGTGATCGATGAGATCGCGTTCCAGACCAACCTCCTGGCGCTCAATGCCGGCGTCGAGGCGGCGCGTGCCGGGGAAGCCGGCCGAGGCTTTGCGGTCGTGGCCCAGGAAGTGCGCGAACTGGCGCAGCGATCGGCCAACGCAGCGAAGGAAATCAAGGAGCTGATCCACAACTCGTCGACCGAGGTTTCGAGCGGCGTCGATCTGGTTCGCCGGGCAAGCGAAGCGTTGCGCACGATCGGCGGCTTCATCACCGAGATCAACACCCACATGGATGCGATCGCGATTTCCGCCAAGGAACAGTCGACCGGTCTTTCCGAGGTCAACCAGGCCGTCAACCAACTGGACCAGACGACCCAGCAGAACGCCGCGATGGTGGAGCAGTCCAATGCCGCCTCGGCCGAACTCGCCGCGGAAGCCGCCAAGCTGCGCGAGCTGATCTCGCAGTTCACCATCAACGGATCAGCCTCGGCGCAGTCCGCCGCACTGCGGTCGACGGCCCGGACCATGTCGCAAGCCGCTCAGCCGGCGAACCACCAGCCGGCAGGCCGTGCGCCCCAGATGCGCACCCAGGGCAATGCGGCGCTGGCGCAGGAAACCTGGGAAGAATTCTGAGCCCAGGCCGGCACGATCAAGAACAGGCAGCCCGCTTCGTGAGAGGCGGGCTGTTTGCGTTGTGCCTCAGTCTTTCGGAAAATCCGGCTTCCACCGCGCCATCAGCGCGGAATTGGTGACCACGCTGACGGATGAGAAGGCCATCGCCGCACCGGCAAAGACCGGCGGAAGAATCCCGAAGGCCGCCAGCGGGATGCCGATCAGATTGTAGACAAAGGCCCAGCCGAGGTTCTGCCTGATCGTGCGCCTTGTCTTTGCCGCGACATCAAGGGCCGCGGCGACAAGGCGAAGATCGGAGCGCATCAGGGTGATGGCCGCTGCTTCGCGAGCGGCATCCGCGCCGCCGGCCATGGCGATGCCGAGATTGGCCGCAGCCAGCGCCGGCGCATCGTTCAAGCCGTCGCCGACAAAGGCCACATGGCCGCCGGTGGTTCTGGCGAGTTCCCGGATGGCGTCGAGCTTCTCGCCCGGCAGCAACCCGGCGCGGACGTCGGAGACATTGGCCTGCCTGGCGATTGTGCGGGCGGCGGCTTCATTGTCGCCCGTCAGCATGATGGTTGCGAGCCCGCGGGCGGAGAGATCGGCGAGCGCCTGGCTCGTATGCGGGCGGATCTGATCGGCCAGGCCGATCACGCCCAGCAACCGGTCGTCCGCGGCCACCCAGGCCAGGGTGCCGGCGCCTTCCGGCGCGGCCACTTCGCCCGCGCGGCTGGTGTCGATGCCGGCCTCATTCAGAAACCGTTCGGATCCCACGCGCAGCGTTGCTCCTTCGTGCATGCCTTCAAGTCCGCGGCCCGGCACGGCCCGGATCGCGGTGGCGGCTGCACCTGTCACGCCGTCGCTTTCGGCGCGGGAGACAATGGCGCGGCCAAGCGGATGCTCGCTGGCCGTCTCGAGTGCCGCGGCAACCCGCAGCAGGTCGGCCTCGCTCACACCCTCGACCGGATACAGTCCGGAGACTTCCGGCGCGCCCAGGGTCAGCGTCCCGGTCTTGTCGAAGGCGATGGCCCTGATGTCGGTGGCGCGTTCGAGCGTTTCGATATCGCGGATGAGAATGCCGGCCTTTGCCGCAGCACCGGTTCCCGCGACAAGCGCGGTCGGGGTGGCAAGGCCGAGCGCACAGGGGCAGGCGATCACCAGGACTGCCACGGAGGCGACCATGGCGGTTTCGAAGTCGGCGCCTGCCAGCATCCAGCCTGCCAGGGTGGCAAGCGCAATCACCAGGATCACCGGAACGAAGACCGCCGAAATCCGGTCAACGAGTTTCTGCACCGGCGCATGGCCGGACTGGGCTTCCTCGACCAGGCGGGTCATGCGGGCAAGCCTGGTGTCGGCACCGACGGCACGCACCTCGACCTCGAGAACGCCGTCGGTGTTGGTGGTGCCGGTGATCACCAGATCGCCGGGGCCGCGCGCCACCGGCATGCTTTCGCCCGTCACCATGGCCTCGTCCAGCGACGACTGCCCGGTCAGGATCACGCCATCGGCAGCAACCCTTGCGCCGGGCCTGATCAGGATCGTGTCGCCGGCCACAAGCTGCTCGACCGGGATTGTCCGCACAGCGCCATCTGCGGTCTTTTGCTCCGCCGTGTCGGGCTGCAGGCGTCCCAGCGCCCGCAGTGCGCCGGCAGCCCCGGACTTGGCGCGGGTTTCGAGATATTTGCCGAGCATGATCAGCGTCAGCACGACGGCCGCGGCCTCGAAATGCAGATGCGACGCCATGTCGGTGCCATGGCCTGCATGCGGATCAGCCCAGCCTCTGAGCATGACCCAGATCGACCAGAGATAGGCCACTCCGGTACCCAGGCTGACAAGCACCGCCATGTTTGCCGATCCGCCGCGCAGGGCTCCGGTGGCCTCGCGCCAGAACCGGCTGCCCGAGACGGCCATAACGCCGGTCGCCAGCACCGCCTGCCACAAGGGCGAGATCCAGGCCTCGCCCAGTCCGGTCATCATCGGAAGCATGCCGATCACGATCGGCAGCGTCAGCAAAGCTGAGATCACCAGCCGGACCAGTGTCTGGCGCTCCTCGGCGCGGCGCGCTGCGGCCTGCGCCTCGTCGGCCTCGCGGTGGGCAGCGAAATCCTCACGCCTGAGCACCGCGCCAAAACCGGCGCGCCCGATGACGTCCGCCAGGGTCGCGGGATCGAGCCCATCGCCTTCGACGTCCGCGCGCTCCAGCGCCAGATTGACCCGCGCATCGGAGACGCCCGGCTGGCGCGACAGCACCTTCTCGATGCGTGCCGAACAGCTCGCACAGGTCATGCCGGTGATGTCGAAGGTCACATGGGCGGGCTTGGCGGTCACCGGAGGCGCCTCACGCCGGAGCGCCGGTCACGTCGAAGCCGCAATCCTCAATGGCACTCTTGAGCGCATCGATCCGGTCAGGGCTTGCCACATCGGCGGTCAGCTCTGCATTTTCGAGGCTGACGCTGACGTTCGAAACGCCGTCAAGCGACCGGGCGGCCTTTTCCACCGAACGGACGCACCCGCCGCAATGCATGCCGTCGATCTTGAGTGTAATGGTCATGTGCATGGTCCTTTCCTTCACCATATGGGGAGGGGCAGGGGGCATCGTCAAGCGTGCATGGCATGAACAGGCAAGCAGCTCTCAGCGGCAGTAGATGTCGGTGAGGGTGCGCAGCATTTTCAGCACGGGTTCGGAGCTGATCGAATAATAGATCGCCTGGGCATCGCGCCGGGTCCTGACCAGATTGCGGGTCCTCAGTTTGGCGAGGTGCTGGGAAAGAGCCGATTGGCTCAGATCGACCTTTTCGGCAAGGACGCCGACCTGCATCTCCCCGCTGGCGAGGTTGCAGAGAATCATCATGCGCTTCTGGTTTCCCATTGCCGCCAAAAGGTCGGCAGCTTCCCCGGAATGTGTTTCCAAACGTTGCGAATCGATCATCAGATTTCTTTCGTATGGAGCCGGACTTCGGTGCGGCTCAATGAATAAACTACCAATTAATCAAAAATTCATGTTTCGTATTTCGACCAAAAAACGGCTTCTGTACAGCCCTATTTTTCGCGGGCCAACCGCGACAGGTCTGCCAATTTGGTGCGCAATTCAGTGGCTTGGCTCAGGGGCGCGTCAAATTCGATGCGCAACAGCTCGTCTCCGTTGGCGAGATCGAGGCCCGCACAATCCACGCCGCAGACCTTCCATCCGGCTTTTCTGGATTTGCCGAAAACCCTGGCATAGAGATCGGCCGTGCCGGCATGGTCGCTGTTCATGTGGGCGATGGCGCCGGGTTCGAGTTCGGCCACATCTGCAATGGCCGGCGAGGCGATGAGCAGGTCCGCGGCTTCAAGCACGAAGGCCTTGCCGAAGCCGCCATTGAGGCTTGCCGACTGAGGCGCCATCCGGAAGAAGGCGAAATCGGGAAAATCCGCATAGAGCGCTGCCTTGGGATGGCGGGCAATGAATCGCGCACGCATGCGGTCATGAGCAGGATCACTTCGGGGAATCCGCTCTGCGCGGGTGCGCACGGTGATGCGGGGATGGGCCAGGGGGTCGCCCTTGCCGGGCTCGCCAAACAGCAGCGAGGCGCGTTGGTCGGCGATGAGCGCATCGGTGTGGACCGAGAGCCCGGACACCAGGATCAGCGGAGCGCCATCGACATCTGTTCCGGTCAGAACCCGGCTGGCGAAGGGAAACCCGGTGCCGGGTTCGATCACGCCGATTGCGCCAAACCGCGCGCCGCGGATGAGGCGGCGGCCAAGCCGCCGTGCGCCCTCATCCGTATCGCGAATGGTCTTGACCGGCTCCTTCATGGTCTTATTTCGGCGCCATCCGGATCGCGCCGTCGAGGCGGATGGTCTCGCCATTGAGCATGACGTTGCCGATGATGTGCATGGCAAGGCTTGCATATTCCTCCGGCTGTCCCAGGCGGGACGGGAAGGGCACGGACGCGCCAAGGCTGTCCTGGACTTCCTGCGGCATGCCGAGCAGCATCGGGGTTGCAAAAATGCCCGGTGCGATCGTCATGATGCGGATGCCGAAACGGGCGAGCTCGCGGGCGATCGGCAGCGCCATGGCGTGCACGCCGCCCTTGGAGGCGGAATAGGCCGCCTGGCCGATCTGGCCGTCGAAGGCGGCAACCGAGGCGGTCGAGATCACCACGCCGCGTTCGCCGTCGGCGAGAGGCTCAAGCTTCGAGGCGCGGTCCGAGAACAGGCGCAGCATGTTGAAGCTGCCGATCAGGTTGACCTCGATGACCTTGCGGAACACGTCGAGATCGTGCGGGCCCTGGCGGCCGACAACGCGAACGGCAGGTGCGATGCCGGCGCAATTGATCAGGATCCGGGCTTCGCCATGGGCCTCTGCGGCCTGGGCCAGCGCCGCCTCCGCGGCCTTGGCGTCGGAGACGTCGCAGGCTATGGCCAGCCCGCCGATTTCCTCAGCCACCTTTTCGGCCTGGGCCAGATTGACGTCGAGCAGCGAGACTTTCGCGCCGGCATCCGCCAGGGCACGTGCAGTGGCGGCGCCCAGCCCGGAGCCTCCGCCGGTGACGATGGCGGCTTTGCCTTTAACTTCCATACTCTGATCTCCTTGACTGCACTGCGTTAATTATCTGAACCCGGTCAAACTGAGCGGCGGTGCCGCGTCAGGCCGCGAACAATATCGCCAGCTGTGATGGAGCCTGTCACGACGCCCTTGTCAATCACGCCAACCGTCCCGTCTCGCCTCGCCAGTGCGTCCATCACGTCGGAAAGCGGCGTATCGGGGGTCACCGACGCCGACAGCGGCGATTGGCCGCGCGAGATGTCGGGCTTGCCCGGCGCCATGACGTCGCGGGCGGTGAGCATGGCAATCGGGTTCATGTTGGCGACGAAGTCAGCGACATAGCTGTTGACCGGCGAGTTGACGATCTCGCGCGGCGTGCCGCACTGGATGATGCGCCCGCCTTCCATGATGGCGATGCGGTTGCCGAGTTTCATGGCCTCGTCGAGATCGTGGCTGACGAAGATGATGGTCTTGCCCAGGCGCGACTGCAACTCCAGCAGCTCGTCCTGCAGGCGTGTCCGGATCAGCGGGTCGAGCGCGGAGAAGGGCTCGTCCATCAACAGGATCGGCGCGCCGGTGGCGAAGGCGCGCGCCAGGCCCACCCGCTGCTGCATGCCGCCCGAGAGTTCGGCGACCATCCTGTCGGCCCAGTCGGACAGGCCGACGAGCGCCAGTTGTTCCTTCACCCGGTCCTCGCGCTCGGCTTTCGGGACGCCGGAGATCTCGAGGCCAAAGCCGACATTGTCGGAGACCGAGCGCCAGGGCAGCAGGCCGAACTGCTGAAACACCATCGACACGGTGTCCATGCGCAACTGCTTGAGCTGCCTGTCGTCGCAGGCGGCGACATCGACGGTCTCATGGCCGCAATTGACGATGAGGCTGCCGCGGCTGATCGGGTTCAAACGGTTGACCGCCCGCAAGAGCGTCGATTTGCCGGATCCGGACAGGCCCATCAGCACCAGGATCTCGCCCTCGTTGACGTCGACCGTGCAGTCATGCACGCCGAGCACGTCGCCGGTAATCTCCTGGATCTCGGTGCGCGATTTCCCCGCGTCGGCCAATGCCAGGCTTTCGGCGGCCTTGTCGCCGAAGATGATGGACACACTGTCTATGCGGACCGAGCCGCGATCGGCATCATGGCTCATGACGTGGCTCCGATGCGAACGCGGCAGATGCGGTCGAGGATGATGGCGAGAATGACGATGGCGATGCCGGCTTCAAGCCCGAGCGGGATGTTGACCGTGTTGAGCGCCCGCACGACCGGCTTGCCGAGCCCGTTGGCGCCGATCAGGGCGGCGATCACCACCATCGACAGCGACAGCATGATGCATTGGGTGAGGCCCGCCATGATGGTCGGGAGGGCTGCGGGCAGCTCCACTTTTCTCAGCAGTTGCTGCTTCGAGGCGCCAAAGGCCATGCCCGCCTCGACCATCGGCCGGGGCACCGAGGTGATGCCCAGATAGGTCAGGCGGATCGGCGCGGGGGAGGCGAAGATGATGGTGACGAGAAGACCCGGCGCCAGGCCCAGGCCGAACAAGATCAGCACCGGGATCAGATAGACGAAGGTGGGCATGGTCTGCATCAGATCCAGGATCGGTTGCACATAGGTGTACACTCTCGGCCGGTGCGCCAGAAAGATGCCGATCGGCACGCCGATGGCCATGGACATGAAAGCCGCTGAAATCACCAGCACAAGGGTTTCGACGGTTTCCTTCCAAAGGCCCTGGTTGATGATGAAAAGCAATCCGAGCACAATGCCGAGCGCCAGTTTCCAGGATTTCTGGATGCGCCAGCCGATGAGCGCGATCACCAGGACAAGCACAACCGGCGGAAGCCACAAAAGGCCGTCGATCATGCTGTCGAGGAGATATTTGAGTGAGTCTGCTATGGCGTCGAAGATGAACTCGAAATTGTCGGTGAGGAAATTGAAGAAATTCTTTCCCCATTGCCCGACCGGAATTTTCCAGGCCGTCAAAAAATCCGCAAATCCATCCATGCCGTGTCCCCCGACGCAATACCGGTCCGGAGCCGTTTGAGCGGCACCGGACCGGTATGCTTGATTTTACATGCCGAGCTTGG
>NZ_JACIYP010000094.1 GCF_014359905.1 Hoeflea sp.
GACGCCGCCACGATCAGCCGCGTCTGGTGCGCGTCGAGCACCTCCGCCAGGTCCTCGCCCACCGGCGCGTCGGTCACCAGATGACCGATGGCGTCGAAGCCCGCCACCGAGACGAGGCCGCGGCGGCCGAACTTGGTGTGGTCCGTGACAACGTAGCTCTGCTCACCGCGCGACAGCATCATCCGGGCGAATTCGGCCTCCTCGAGGTCGAAGTCCATGACGCCTGACTCGGCATCGATGGCGCCGGCCGATATGATGGCGTGGGCAACGGAGAACTTGGCGATGAACTCGATGGCCGAAACCCCGAAGGCGGCGCCTGAATCGCTCCTGAGCTCGCCACCAGCCATGTAGACCTTGTTGCCGTTGACCGTCGCCAGCGTGCGGGCAATGTCGGACGAGTTGGTCACCACCGTCAGGCGCCTGTGGCCGAGCAGTTCCCGCGCCACGAAGCTTGTCGTGGTGCCTGTATCGAGCATGACCGACTCCCCGTCATGGATGAGCTGCGCCATCTCCCGGGCGATACGGCGCTTGGCCTCGGCATTCTCCCGCATCCGCCGTTGAAACGGGGCCTCGCCAAACTGGCCCGCCAGCCCCACCGCGCCATGGATCTTCAGCACGGATCCGTTTTCGGTGAGCGGCCGCACGTCGCGCCGCACAGTCTCGAGCGACACGCCGAGCCGGGCGGCAAGGTCGGAGATGGTCACGGTGCCTTCGTCGGTCAGCATCCGCATGATCTCGGCATGACGTTTGGACAGCATTTGCGAACACCTGTTGATCTGCCCTTTTTCTAGGCGATAGCCGGGATCTTATCAATCAAAACCAAATCATCCGGGCATCAAAGCCGAAAATAGCCACAGAATTGATTGACAAGGTTCGGGTCGTGGTGTGGGATTGACCCGTCAACAGTAAACCGCGCAGGGGCGTGTTGCCGGGGGATGGCCATGGCCGACCGCAGAGGCGCCGGGATGCGGGAACCAACAGGGTGAACAGGAGGCTCGACATGCATTCAGCCAATATCTTTTCCGGCAGCACATTCAGGCGATTGACCGCGGCGCTCGTCATTTCGGGCGCTTCTTGCCTTGGCTTTTCCGTTCCGGTCACGGCGCAGGAATCCGCAGACCCGATCAAACTGACGCTCCACGACTGGACCGGTCAGCTGATCACCACCGAGATCATGGGCGAAGTGCTCAAGAAGGCCGGCTATTCGATCGAATATGTCCAGGCCGATTACCTGGCCCAGTTCGCTGGCCTGGAGACCGGCGACCTGCACGTGGCCATGGAAATGTGGGAAACCACCGGCCGCGAGGCCATGGACGCCGCCACCGCCACCGGCAAGGTCGAGAATTTCGGCCCCACGGGCATGAAGGCCAAGGAAGAGTGGTGGTACCCCTCCTACATGGCGGAAAAATGCCCGGGCCTGCCCAACTGGGAAGCCCTCAAGGAAGAAGCCTGTGCCGAAGCCTTCTCGACCGCGGAGACCGCGCCCAAGGGCCGGTATCTTGGCGGCCCTGTTACCTGGGGCGGGTTTGACGACGAGCGCGTCGAGGCACTCGACCTGCCGTTCGAGGTCATCCATGCCGGCACCGACGCGGCCCTGTTCGCCGAACTCGAAAGCGCCTACCAGCGCCAGGCCCCGATCATGCTGTGGATCTACGCCCCGCACTGGGCGCCTGCCAAGTATGAGGGCCAGTGGGTGGAATTCCCCGAATATTCGCCCGAGTGCTACAACGACCCTTCCGCCGGCATCAATCCCGATGCGGCCTATGACTGCGGCAAGCCGTTCGGCGAGATCTGGAAGGTCGGCTGGGCCGGCGTGAAGGACAAGTGGCCGGGCGCCTATGCGGCGATCAAGGCCTTCACCATCGACAATGACGAGATGGGCAAGATGATCACCGAGGTCGATCTCGACGGCAAGAGCGTCTCCGACGTCGTGACGGAATGGATGAACGCCAATGAGGCCCGCTGGTCGGGCTGGATCAAGAAGTAGTCCGCACCGGGCCCGATGCGCCCTTCTGCCTGGAAAAATCGGCGGCCGGACCTTCGAGCCCGGCTGCCGCTGGCTCCCAGCCTCTCGCGTTCGAATGGAATGCGACCGGCGCTGGTCCGGGTCTGCATTTTATTCTCATGTGTCTCCGACCGGGTAGTTCATGACCTCTCCTGAAGCCAAGCTTGTCTGCCGCAATGTGTGGAAACTGTTCGGTCCCGGTGCCGCTGGTTTCCTGGCCCAACACAGGGGCCGCCCGGATGCGGCCGCGATCGCGGAGGCCGGCTTTGTCGGTGCCGTGCGCCAGGTCGATCTTGATGTGCACGAAGGCGAGATCTTCGTCATCATGGGGCTGTCCGGGTCGGGGAAATCGACGCTGGTTCGGCTCATGTCCCGGCTGATCGAGCCATCGGGCGGCGACGTGCTGTTCAAGGGCGAGAACCTGCTCAAGGCCTCGCAGGCGCGGATGATCGAAATCCGCCGCCACCAGATGGGCATGGTGTTCCAGCATTTTGCGCTGCTGCCGCATCTCACCGTTTTGGACAATGTGGCCTTCCCTCTCGACATCCAGGGCATGGGCCGCGGACCACGCGAGGCGCGTGCGCGCGAGATGATCGAACTGGTTGGCCTCGCCGGCCGGGAAAACGCTTTTCCCCGGCAGCTTTCGGGCGGTCAGCAGCAACGGGTCGGCATTGCCCGCTCGCTCGCGGTCGAACCCGAAATCTGGTTTCTTGACGAGCCATTCTCGGCGCTCGATCCGCTGATTCGCCGGGAAATGCAGGACGAGTTCATGCGGCTGCAGACAGTCTTGCACAAGACCATCGTCTTTATCACCCATGATTTTGATGAGGCCATCCGCCTCGCCGACCGCATCGCCATCATGAAGGACGGCGAAATCGTTCAGGCCGGCACGCCCGAGGAAATCGTGCTGACGCCCGCCACATCCTATGTGGCAGAGTTCACCAAGAACGTCGCCCGCGCCAAGGTGATCCGCACCCAAAGCCTGATGGTCGCTGCAGATGTCTCGGAACCAGGCGCCCCCACAGTTTCCGCACGCACCAATATTGCCGAAGCCGCACCCTTGTTCCTCGACGGGGTGACCCAGATCGGCGTCACGGACGAGGCAGGACGGATCATCGGTCGCCTTGACCGCGACGCCGTCGTCAGACTGATGCTGCAGGGCTGACCATGGCGATGCCCGGCGCTCCGATATTGGCAACCGACGCATCCAAGGCTACTCAGCCGTCACTGCGTCTGCCGGTTGCCTGGATGATCGCCATCGCTGCCTTCGTGATGTTCTGGCTTTATGCCGGACCCTTGGCGCCGGCAGCCTTCGAATTTCCGAAAGCCTATGTCGTGCCTCTGGCCAAATGGATCAGCGCCGCAATGAAATGGCTGATCGACGACGCCAGTTTCGGCCTGTTCAGCTTCACCGACCTGACCCGCTTTGTCTCGGCGGTTCTGGACGTCCCCTACACGCTGGCCTCAAGCCTGTTGTCCACCGGTTTTCTTGAGGGCAGCGGCTCGTCGGCCATCCAGATCGTGCCGCCCCTGCCCTGGCTCGCCGTCATCGGCCTGGTCATGCTGCTGGGCCACTGGCTGGGCGGCATGCGTCTCGCCCTGCTCGCAGGCGGTTGCTTTCTGTTCCTAGCGGTCTTCGGGCAATGGACAAGCGCCATGATCACGCTTGCCTCCATCCTTGTCGCGGCCCCGCTGGGCGTGATTTTCGGATTGCTGTTCGGCGTGGCCGCGTGGCGCTGGCGCTGGCTGGAGCGGATCGTCACGCCACTGCTGGATCTCATGCAGACCATCCCGGTCTTTGCCTACCTGGTGCCGGTGCTGTTCCTGTTCGGCTTCGGCCCCACGGCGGCTGTGATCGCGACCCTGATCTTCGCCACGCCGCCGATGACGCGCATCGCCATTCTGGCCTTGCGCGCCGTGCCCGGCGAAATCATCGATCTTGGCCATATGGTCGGCTGCACCGACCGGCAGATGACCTGGCGGGTGATGGTGCCCGCCGCGCGCGAAAGCCTGATGGTGGGCATGAACCAGGTCATCATGCTCTCGCTCAACATGGTCATCATCGCCTCGATGATCGGCGCCGGCGGACTGGGCTTCGATGTGCTCGCGGCGCTACGACGGCTCGATTTCGGGGCCGGTCTCGAGGCCGGCTTTGCCATCGTGGCGCTTGCAATCGCCATGGACCGGCTGAGCCACGCGGCGGCGGAAAAGCTCTCGGCTCCCGCCTCGGACCCCGCGACCTCGGGGCCTCTCGCGCGCCACCCCTACCTCATCGCCGCGCTGGCGCTTTCGATCGTGACCACGCTGCTGGGCTATGTCGTTCCGGGCATCCACACCTATCCGGAGGCCCTGCAGCTGTCGACCGGCACCTTCTGGTCGGAGGTCGTGGCCTGGATTAACATCAATTTCTTCGACACGCTCGAAGCCATCAAGAACGCGATGCTGCTCAACGTGCTGATCCCGTTCAAGAGGCTTCTGGGCGATCTGCCGTGGTTCGGCGTCACCGCCCTGCTGGCCTTCGCGGGATACCGGCTGGGCGGCTGGAGACTTGGAGTTCTGACGGCGGGCCTTGCGCTGTTCATCGCCGCCACCGGCCAGTGGGAAAAGGCCATGATCACGGTCTATCTCTGCGGCATCTCGGCCATTCTTGCCGCACTGATCGGCCTGCCGATCGGCATATTCGCCGCCACCCGCGACCGGGTCTGGTCCTGGGTGCAGGTGGCCATCGACACGCTGCAGACATTGCCGAGCTTCGTCTATCTGATGCCGGCGGTGATGCTGTTCCGGGTGGGCGATTTCACCGCGATGATCGCGGTCGTGGCCTTCGCCATCGCACCGGCGATCCGCTACACCGCGCTCGGGATCCGCAAAGTCGACCCCAAGCTGATCGAGGCCGGCCGCGCCATGGGCTGCACCGAGTGGCAGATCCTCACCCGCATAAGGCTCAAGCTGGCGCTCCCGGAGATTCTGCTCGGCCTCAACCAGACCATCATGTTCGCGCTCTCCATGCTCGTCATCACCGCCCTGGTCGGCACCCGCGATCTTGGCCAGGAAGTCTACATCGCGCTCACCAAGGCCGATACCGGACGCGGCCTCGTCGCCGGCCTGTCGATTGCCGCCATCGCAATTATCGCCGACCGGCTGATCTCCGCCGGCGCCATCCACGCCAGACGCCGCCTGGGCCTCGAGTAGACCATGACAGATCCCGCCACCCTCGACCGCATCCGCGCCCTGCCCTGTTTCTCGGGCCCCATCGACATCGCGCCTCTCTCGGGCGGGCTGAGCAACGAGAACTGGCTGGTCACCGATGCCGCCGGGCGCCACGTGGTGCGGCTCGGCCGGGACTTTCCCTTCCACCATGTCGACCGCGCCCGGGAAGTCATGACCGCCCGCGCGGCCCATGCGGCGGGATTTGGCCCCCGCGTCGAGTATTCCGAGCCCGGCATCATGGTCTCGGCCTTCCTCGACGCGAAGACCTTCAGCGCGGCGGATGTCCGCGCCAATGCCGGGCGGATCGGTAGTCTCCTGCGCGATTTCCACGCGACGATGCCGCATCACGTGGCGGGCGCGGGGTTCATGTTCTGGGTCTTCCATGTCATTCGCGACTATGCCCGGACGCTCAGATCAGGCGGCTCGCGGATGACGGACCGCCTGCCCCATTGGCTTGAGCTTTCGGATGCTCTCGAGGCCGCGCAGTGCCCGCTGCCGATCGTCTTCGGCCACAACGACCTGCTGCCCGCCAACTTCCTCGATGACGGCCACAAGCTCTGGCTGATCGATTTCGAGTATGCCGGCTTCTCCACCGCCATGTTCGACATCGCCGGCGCCGCATCGAATGCGGAAATGGACCCCGATGAAGCCGCCATCCTGCTCGAGGCCGCGCTGGGATACGCGCCCGATCCGGCGATGACCCGCGCCTTTCACGCCATGCAATGCGCCTCGCTGCTGCGCGAAACGCTGTGGAGCCTCGTCTCGGAACTGCATCTCGATGCGCCGGGCGTCGACTACCAGGCCTATACCGCCGAGAACCTCGCGCGCCTGGACACTGCCCTCGAGCACTATCATTCGACCTATGGAAAGACATCACCATGACACTCCCGGACAGAGCCCAGATCGTCGTCATCGGCGGCGGCATTATCGGCTGCTCCACCGCCTACCATCTGGCCCGCGATCACAAGGCCGATGTCGTTCTTCTCGAGCAGGGTCAACTGACCTCGGGCTCGACCTGGCACGCGGCGGGACTGGTGGGGCAATTGCGCTCCTCCGCATCCATCACCAAGGTGCTCAAATATTCTGTCGATCTCTACAAGCGGCTCGACCAGGAGACCGGGCTCGAGACCGGGTGGAAGATGTCGGGCTGCCTTCGGCTCGCCACCAATCAGGATCGATGGATCGAATACCGCCGGCTGGCCACGACCGCGCAAAGCTTCGGCATGGACATGCATCTGTTGTCGCCGCAGGAAGCCAGGGCGATGTTCCCGCTGATGCAGGTCGACGACCTAGTGGGCGCGAGCTGGCTGCCTACCGATGGTCAGGCAAGCCCGTCCGACATCACCCAGTCGCTGGCCAAGGGCGCGCGCATGCACGGCGCGAAGGTATTCGAGAATGTCCGGGTCACCGGCTTCGAGATGAAGGATGGCCGCATCCTGGCGGTCAACACCGACAAGGGCGACATCGCCTGCGAGAAAGTGGTCAACTGCGCCGGGCAGTGGGCGCGTCAGGTGGGCGCAATGGCCGGAATCAATGTGCCGCTGCAGCCGGTCAAGCACCAGTATGTCATCACCGAGAAGATCGACGGCCTGTCGAGCGACGCGCCGACCATCCGCGACCCGGACCGCCGCACCTATTTCAAGGAGGAGGTCGGCGGCCTCTGCTTCGGCGGCTATGAACCCAATCCGCAGGGCTGGACCATGGACGACGTGCCCAATCAGTGGGAATTCCAGCTGTTTGACGATGATTACGACCATTTCGAGCAGCACATGCTGCAGGCGATCGAACGGGTCCCTGCGCTGAATTCGGTCGGCGTAAAGCAGATGATCAATGGCCCCGAGAGCTTCACCCCGGACGGCAATTTCATCCTCGGCGCCGCGCCCGAATGCGCCAATATGTTCGTCGGCGCCGGTTTCAACGCCTTCGGCATCGCCTCGGGCGGCGGCGCCGGCTGGGTGCTGGCGCAATGGACGATCGACGGCGAGGCGCCGCTCGATCTCTGGGTCGTCGACATCCGCCGGTTTTCGGACATGCACAGGGACCGGCAATGGGTCAACGACCGCACGCTCGAGGCCTATGGCAAGCATTACGCCATCGGCTTTCCGCATGTGGAGTACGAGTCGGGCCGTCCCCGCATCGTCTCGCCGCTCTATGAGCGGCTCAAGGCCCACCGCGCCGTCTTCGGCTCCAAGCTCGGCTGGGAGCGCCCCAACTGGTTCGCGCCCAAAGGCATGGAGCCGCGCGACGTGCCCACCATGGGGCAGCCGAACTGGTTCGACGCCGTGGGCGGGGAACACCGGCACGTCCGCGAAAAGGTGGGCATCTTCGACCAGTCCTCCTTCGCCAAATACGAGATCAGCGGCGCCGACGCGCTGTCGGTATTGAGCCATATCTGCGCCAATGACGTGAGCAAGCCGGCCGGCCGCCTGACCTATACCCAGCTTCTCAACACACGCGGCGGCATCGAGGCCGACCTGACGGTCGCCCGGCTGTCGGATGACCGCTTCTATGTGGTCACCGGCACCGGTTTCCGCACCCACGACCTGGCCTGGATCCGCGAGCATATGCCCGAAGGCGCCGATGTGCGGATCGACGACATCACCGAGGCCTTCGGCACGCTCTCGCTGATGGGTCCGCATGCCCGTGACGTTCTTTCGAAAGTCACTGACGCCGACGTCTCCAATGAAGCTTTCCCTTTCGCTCATGTGCGCGAGATCGGGATCGCCGGAGCGACGGTCCGGGCCCTGCGCGTCACCTATGTGGGAGAGCTGGGCTGGGAACTGCACGTACCCATCGAGGCGACCGGCGAGGTGTTCGACGCCTTGATGGAGGCAGGGAAGCCGTGGGACATCCGCCCCGTGGGCTACAGGGCTCTCGAATCGCTCAGGCTTGAAAAAGGCTATCGCGCCTGGGGCTCCGACATCACCCCCAATGATACGCCGTATGAAGCCGGGCTCGGCTGGGCGGTGAAGCGCAAGTCCAATGCCGGATTCATCGGCGAGGCAGCCCTCTCCGCCATCGCCAACAAGCCGCTCACCAAGCGTTTCGCCGGTTTCGTCATTGATGATCCCGACGCCATTCTGGTGGGCCGCGAGACGATTTTGCGCGACGGCGAACCTGTGGGCTATCTCACCTCGGGTGGCTACGGCTACACAATCGGCAAGTCGATCGGCTACGGCTATGTGCGCAACCCGGATGGCGTCACCGATGTGTACCTGCAGGACGGCAACTACGAACTGGTGATCGCGCTCGACCGCGTGCCCGCCAGGATCGGGTTGAAGCCGTTCCTCGATCCCGCCAACACCCGCGTGAAGGCCTGAGGCTTCCGGGCTTCAAGCGACCCTCAGCGCAATGCAGCGGCTCGGCGTGGTTCCCTCCTCGCCGGGCATCGACACATAGGGTCCGGTATCATCGATGAGGGCGCACACGCCGCCGGCTTCAAGCGCCTCGATTCGCGCGCGGAAACCCGACTGCCACAGAACGTCCTTGACCGTGAGAACGACAATCCCTCCCGGCGCGCAGACCCGCAACAGATCGTCAAGCCCCTCGACCCCGACATGGCCGCTGGTGAACACGCCGGCCGAAATGATCGCCGCGAACCGATTGTCCGCAAACGGCAGCTTGGTGCCCAGCGCCGCCTGATGCAGCGCCTTGTAGATGCCCTTGCGCCCCGCCACCGAAAGCATGCCGGCCGAGATGTCGAGTGCCTCGACATGAGCAAAGCCGGTGATCGCCAGCCACTCGCCGATCAACCCCGTTCCGGCGCCCGCATCGAGCAGCGGCGCCGCGCCCTTGGGTGCGTGACGGCAGAGAAGAGCGAGCGAAATGGCCGGATGACGGTAGCCGGCCAGCGACATGTCCTCATCGTATTTTTCCGCCCAGGCATCATAGACGCGCGCGACATCCTCGGAACTTTCTGCCTGGTAGACAGATCCCAGGCGGGAAGTCTTGTTTTCTGCGCTCATGTCCAGCTCCGTTTTCAAACATTTTCCTGTTAGCATAGCCTTTTCAATGGCTTTGTGGAACTGTAGCGGAACCGGAAAACGAAGAATGGAGGCACACCGCCATGTCGAATGAAACTGAAGCCCGGCTTCGCGCGAGCCTCCGCGGCATTCCGGCGCTCGCAGACTACTCCGGGCCGGTCGAGCGGCTGGGGGGCCTGACAAATCTGGTTTTCCGCGTCGGCGACGCCTGTGTGCGCCTGCCGGGCGCCGGCACCGAGGAATACATCAACCGAACCCATGAAGCCGAAGCCGCGGGCGCCGCAGCAGAGGCCGGCGTGAGCCCGGAAATCATCCACGCCGATCCCGACACCGGCATCATGGCGACGCGGTTCATCGAAGGCGCCAGAACCATGACACCTGAGGGGTTTCTGGCCGACATTGGCGCCGTCCGGCGGGCCGGCGAAGCCTTTCGGCAGTTGCACACTTCAGGCGCCCGATTTCCATTTACCTTCGAGCTGTTTGCCATGATCGACGACTATCTCAAAATCCTCTCGACCAAGGATGTGGCCCTGCCGGAGGGCTATCATGATGTGGTCAGCGAGGCGCAGACCGTTCGGGAGGCATTGGCGCGCAATCCCGTCAATCTGGTCGCCTGTCACTGCGATCCCCTGTGCGAGAATTTTCTCGACACAGGCGACCGCATCTTCATCGTCGACTGGGAATATTCCGGCATGAACGATCCCATGTGGGACCTGGGCGATCTCTCCGTCGAAGCCGGCGTCGACGGAGAGCAGGATCAGGCGCTGATGCAAGCCTATTGCGGCGGCGAGCCGGAGGCCTCCGATCAGGCCCGGATGGTCATCTACAAGGCGATGTGCGATCTGCTGTGGACGTTGTGGGGCCTGATCCAGCTCGCCAACGGCAATCCGGCCGACGATTTCCGCGCCTATGCCGACGGCCGCTTCGCCCGCTGCAGGTCGCTAATGGCCACCGCCCAATTTTCGGATTCACTCAAGACCTTGCAAACCGCCTAACTGTGCGCTTCAGTCCTGCCGATGCGGGCTGAAGCCCCGCATCGCAAGGCCCGCGCCGAACCGCCGATCTGGACACTTTCATGCGCTTTCTCGTCATTCAGCATTCGGAAAAAGAACACGCCGGCGCCTTCAGGGCGATGTTCGAGCGGGACGGTCACCAGTTGATCACCTGTAACGCGCCGCTGGAGATCAACACTGTCGACCTGAGCGACATTGATGGTCTCTGGGTGCTGGGCGGGCCGATGCAAGTGTGGCAGACGGCCGAATTGCCCTGGCTCGCCCGGGAAATCGAGGTGATCCGCCATGCCGTGCTCGACCGCAGGCTGCCCTATTTCGGCATCTGCCTCGGGCATCAACTGCTCGCCCATGCCCTTGGCGGAAAAGTCAGTCAGGCAGATGAATCAGAGATCGGGCTGCATCATGTGGGCAAACGCGGCGACCCGTCCTTGCTGAGCGGCGTGTCCGAACGCTTTGCCTGTTTCCAGTGGCACAGCGCAGAGATCAGCCAGTTGCCCGAAGGTGCGGAAATTCTCGCCGCGTCTGGGCGCTGCGGCATCCAGGCGATGGGATGGGGCACAACCGCAAGCTCGGTCCAGTTCCATGCCGAGATGGACGCAGCCACGCTTCGTGACTGGTACGAGATCGAGGAGTGCGAGAAGGTCTTGCGGCAGGAGATCGGCGATGAGGCGGTGGATCGGGTGTTTGACGATCTGGCGGCGCTCGAAGCCGAACTGGGCTCCCTGCAGACAAGCCTTTATTCGAACTGGATGTCGCGGCTCCGGACATAGGCCTCCCGCGGCCTGGACTTCGAAACCCCCTCGAAAACTCCAAAGGGCGCGCCTGTGGGGCGCCCCTCGTTCGTCTCGCGGGTCGTGTCTGGCCCTCGACCGTTACTTCATCGATGCCTTGACGACCGCCACGTCCTCGGCCGTCATCTGCCCATTGGTGACGACTTCGCCGCCCTTTATCTGCCAGAGGCTGAAGGGTCTTGGCCTGTCAGATGCCGTCGGCAGATCGAGACAGCCTGCGCGATCGTGTCGGTCCGGTCGCCCCCGATGGAGATACGGTGACAGCCAGGACCTTCTTCAGGCGGTTCGAGAATGGCAAGCTGGCTGTCGAGCAGGGAGACCGGCATGAAGTGCCCGCTCCGGCTTGCCATGCGGTTGCGGATCAGGTCGTCGGGGCCGGTCAGGTGAACAAAGACGACGCCCGGCAACCTTGATGCGATGAAGCTGCGGTAGCTCTGCTTCAGCGCCGAACACGAGACCATCACCGGGGGTGCGCGGGCCAGCGCCTCCTCGCAGACCCTGGCAAGCCAGGGCCAGCGGTCCTCATCGGTCAGCGGCAGCCCGGCGCGCATGGTCTCGACATTCTCGGCGGGGTGAAGCTCGTCCGCCTCGACGAAACTGCCGCCCAGCGCATCGGCCACCGCCTTTGCTACGGTCGACTTGCCCGCGCCGCTCACCCCCATGAACACAAAAATCCGGCCCGCGCCACCCTCGCCTGTCCCTCGATCAACCACGATCAGCACGTCCTTCCGGTGAAACGCCTTGTCACGAGGCGGTCGCGCGCCTCATCCACGGATAGATCAGCGAGCGAGGGAAGGGAAGCTAAAGTCCGAGCCGGTCGCGCAACCGGTAGACCGCAACGGACGGGCCGAGAAACCAGGGCTTGCCGGTATAGAACGGCCGCGTCTTGAACGGGATCCGGGAAAAAGCCCCCAGGTCGGGGTCGATGCCCGCGGCTGCCTTGCCGACTCTTGACCCCAAATAACCCGCCATGCCCACTCCGGAGCCGCAATAGCCCATGGCATGGTAAAGCCCTGCATCTTCTCCGCAATGCATCAGCGTGTCGAAGGTGAAAGCCACTATCCCGGTCCAGGAATGACTGATGCGAGTGTGCGCAAGCTCGGGAAACAGCCGCACCAGTTCCGCAAGCAGCTTGGGACCGCTCCTGCGCGGATCGGTCTCCTGAAGCGAGACACGACCGCCAAACAGGATGCGCTTCCGGTCGGGCGACGGGCGGTAGTAGTAGACGAGTTTCCGCGTGTCGGAGAGAATCCGATTGGTGGGAAACAAACGGTCCATCGTGTCTGAAGGAATTTCCTCGGTCGCGATCACGTAGGAGCCGATCGGGATCACCCGTCGCTGCTGCCACGGCGTCAGCGGACCGGTATAGCCATTGGTCGCGATGATCACCTTTTTGGCGCGAATCCGGCCCCTGGACGTGGATACTTCAAAGCCTTGCGGGCTGCGCGCGAGGTCGTTCACCCGGCAGTGCCCGATGATGGTTGCACCCGCCGATCGCGCAACGCCCAAGAGCCCCGCATGATATTTGCCCGGGTCAAGGCTGGCATGGCGGGGGAAGACAATCCCGCCGTAATAGGCGTCTGTGCCGAGTTCGGAATGCTGCGTGTCTCGCGGCACCATCCAGGCGCCCGTTTCAAAGCCCGGATGGCGGGCTTCGCAGTCGCGCGCAAGCTTCTCATACTGTCCGCGCGTGTGGGCGCCGTGAAAACGGCCGACCACGCCGAAATCGCACCGGATATGTTCCGCGCTGACGAAATTCGTCACGTGATCGAGCGACGCCTGGCCCTCTTTGAGGATGCCGACGGCCAGATCTTCGCCATAGCGCTGCTTGAGCGTCGAGAACGACGGCTTGACGCTGGTCGAAATCTGGCCGCCATTGCGGCTGGAGCATCCGAAACCGGCGGCTTCGGCGTCAACGACAACCGTATCCAGTCCCGCACGGGCGGTCTGGACCGCTGCGTGCAACCCGGTGTAGCCGGCGCCGATGATGACGACATCCGCGGCGGACGGCAGCGCCGCGAAACTCTCCGTCTCCTGCGGGCTCGCCTCCCACCAGTAGGGCGCTGGCTTGAAATCGGGACTGAAGCAATCGCTGTAACCTGTCATGTTAAACTCCCGCGTGGTCGGACAGGATCATATCGGCGCCCTTTTCGGCGACCATGATCGTTGGGGCATTGGTGTTGCCGGAGGTTACCGTCGGGAAAACCGAGGCGTCGATCACCCGCAGGTTTGCCAGGCCGTGAACCTGGAGCCGCGCATTGACGACGCTGTCGCGCTCGCTCCCGCCCATCCGGCAGGTGCTGACGGGATGAAACACGGTTCCCGCCCGCGCCCTTATGTCGGCAATCATCTCCTCATCCGTTTCCACCTGCCGCCCGGGCCGAATCTCCGTATCGAGTATCTCGGCAAATGCAGGAGCTGCGGCCAGCTTGCGCAAGAACCGCGCCCCTTCCAGCTGTTCCGCCACATCATGACTGGTCGACAGATAGTTGGGATGGATCGCGGGCGCATCGAAAGGATCGGACGATCGCAGTTCCAGGTGACCACGGCTGGTAGGCCGGGTCGGCTGCGTTCCCATGATGACTCCGGAAAACGGGTCGGGACTCATCAACGGCCGCTTGCCGGGCGGCGCCTTGGTGTAGCTGACCGGCGAAAAATAGAGCTGCATGTTGGGGCGTTCCAGCTCGGGCCGTGTGCGGATGAAGCCGCCGGCCTGATTGACCCCGAGCGCCAGCGGTCCGCGACGGCGCAAGACATAGTTCAACCCGTGCCAGAGCTTGCCATAAAACGGTCGGAGTTCGTCGTTGAGCGTGCGAACCTTGGCCTTCCAGGTGTGGTCTATGCACAGATGATCCTGAAGATGCCGGCCGACATTGGGTTGCTGGCGCACGACATCGATGCCATGGCGCTTGAGACCATCAGCCGGGCCGACGCCTGACAGCATCAGCAACTGCGGCGAATTCACCGATCCGCCGGAGACAATCACCTCACGCCCCGCATGGACCCGTTCCGTCCTGCCGTTCCGGACATATTCGACGCCTGTGGCGCGGTGTCCCTCAAACAGGATGCGTGTCGCATGGGCGCGCGACAGCACCGTCAGGTTGGATCGCTTGCGCGCGGGATGCAGATAGGCCCGCGCGGCCGACATGCGGAACCCGCCCTTGGCCGTGTTCTGGTAAAGCCCGATGCCCTCATTGGTGGCACCATTGAAATCTGGATTGTGTGCCAGACCGCATTCCAACCCGGCCCGAATGAAGGTCTGGCAAGTCGGGTGAAGATCCCGCTCCATGGAAGAAACCCAGAGCGGTCCGTCTCCGCCGCGCCATTCGCTGCCACCCTGGTCGCTTCTCTCGCTCTTTTTGAAATAGGGCAGCACATCGCTCCAGCCCCAGCCCGGATTGCCCATCGCCTGCCAGTCATCGAAATCGCCCGGATGGCCGCGAATATAGACCATGGCGTTGATCGAGGACGATCCGCCGATCACCTTGCCCCGAGGCCAGTAGCTCACGCGATCGTTGGTGTTGGGATCAGGTTCGGATGTGTACATCCAGTTGATACGCTTGTCGTAAAACGCCATGCCGTAGCCGATCGGCATCCAGATCTTGAGGTTCCGGTCATGGCCGCCAGCTTCAAGCAGCAGCACGGAATATTTGCCGTTTTCAGTCAACCGGTTTGCCAGCACACAGCCGGCCGAACCTGCGCCAACGATCACAAAGTCATAGGTTTGCACGAGAAAAGCGCCACTCTTAAGGTTTGGGGGCTCAGGTCTGGGGTTTGTCGCGTTGCACCAGGACGGAAACCAGCGCCAGGAGCGCGGAGCCGACCATCAGGAAGAACGACACCGCATTGAGCACCGGCGTCGAACCGACCTTGACCATGCGGTCATACATGGTGATCGTCAATGGTGCCTCGGATCCGACCAGAAACAGCGTGGTGTTGAAGTTTTCGAACGACACCAGGAAGGCCACGATGCCCGCAGCCGCCATCGCCGGGAACAGGAACGGCAGGGTGATCGTCCTGAGAACGCGAACGCGACTGGCGCCAAGATTGTAGGCCGCTTCCTCCATCGATTCGTCAAACTTCTTCAATCGGGCGATGATCACCAACGAGGTGATCGTGGTGATGAAGGAGAACTGCCCGAGCACGACAAGAACGATGCCCGGTCGCAGGAATCCCAGATCCAGCGACAAGGCTTCTTCTGCGCTGTTGGCGATATTGCTGGCAAGCAGCAGGATCGAGATGCCGAGAATGACGCCGGGAATGACCAGCGGCAGCACCATCATGATGTAGAAAAAGTCCTTCGCCGGAAATTTGCAACGCACAAACAGGAATGCATTGCAGGTGCCCACAAAAACCGAAAGCAACGAAACGAAGCTTGCGATGACGAAGGAATAGTAGAGACCGCGCAACAGCCGCCGATCATGAAACATCCCGAGCTTCGGCTCGGTGTCGTTGAAGAACCAGTCCAGCGTGAAGCCCTGCCAGGGCAGCGACGGAAACAGCGAATCGTTGAAGGCGAACACGCCGGCAGCCACCAACGGCGCCGCGAGGAACAGGAAGAACGCCGCGACATAGAGACGGTAGCCTGTCAGAAAGGCAATGTTGGGTTTGATCGCCATCAGCTTCTCGCCACCGTGCTGTTGAGCGTCTGCCCAGAAAGCTTCAGGCCGATCCAGATCACCAGCGATGTGAACGCCAGCAGAACGAAGCCGAACGCTGCGCCGGATTCCCAATTGTAACGGGTGATGAACTGGTCGTAGATCTGCTCCGTGAACCAACTCGAGTTCTTGCCGCCGAGCAGGATCGGCGTCAGATAGCTTCCCGCCGTCAGCATGAACACGACAATGCACCCCGACACGATGCCGGGCATGGCGTAGGGAATGATGATCCGGCGCAAAACGGTCGGGCCGTTGCCGCCGAGATTATACCCGGCCTCGATCATCGCATCGTCCATGCCGTCAAGCGTCGAAACCAGCGGAACGATCATGAACAGGATCACGGTGTAGACCAGACCGACGATGACGGTGGCATCATTGTAGAGGAATTCGATCGGCGTGCCGATCAAACCGGCCCATTGCAGGCTGCTGGAGATGATGCCGGTTTCCCTCAGCAACAGGATCCAGCCGAATGCCCGGATCAGGTCGCTGACCCACAGCGGGATCAGGCACATCAGGAACAGGGCGCCGCGCGTCCGGTTGCCTGCGATCTTGGCGATATAATAGGCGATCGGGAATCCGAGCAGCAGCGCCAGCACGGTGACCAGCAGCGACATCGACCCGGTGCGCAACAGCGTATTCCAGTAGATCGGCTCGTTGAAAAAATTGATGTAGTTGTCAAACCCGAATTCGTAGACCCGCGGCGCGACCTTCTCCCTCATGGAGATGTAGAACATACCCAGGTGCGGGAGAATGATGAGCAGCGCGATCCACATCGCGAACGGCGCGAAGAGCAGGTACAGCGACAGCCGCTTGATGTCCTTCTGCATCATCGGGGCGCCCTCAAACCTTGAAACTCATGGTCTGTTCCGCCGACCACGTGAGCGTGACATCATCCTTTGGCTTCAAATCCTCCGTCCCGCCGGTCAGCACGACATCGGCTTCGATGAGTTCGCCCGCCCGGTCCCGGACCAGCACCCGGCTGTTGGCACCGTTGAACAGGATGCTGTCGATCTTGCCCTCGATCACATTGTGGCCGGCATCGATCTTGTGCGCATCAGCACCGGTTTTTTCCGCCTTGATGAACTCGGGCCGCACGAAGGCGTGAACAGCATCGCCGACGCTGGGAGCACCCGCGCCGCGAACGGAGCCGCGCATGGTCAGACCGGCGTCGGTCTCGACCTCGACGGCGCCGTTCTCGACGCGGGTGACCCGGCCCGCCCAGCGATTGGTGTCGCCCACGAAGCCGGCGACAAAGGCTGCCTTGGGCTTGTGATAAAGCTCCTGCGGCGTGCCGATCTGCACGAACTTGCCCTTGTCCATGATCGCCACGTGATCGGACATGACCAGCGCCTCCGACTGGTCGTGGGTGATGTAGACAAAGGTGGTGTCGAACTGGTGCTGCAGCAGCTTCAGTTCGATCTTCATGGCCTCGCGCAGTTTGAGATCCAGCGCACCGAGCGGCTCGTCCAAGAGCAGCACATCCGGATCGAGCACCATGCAGCGGGCAATCGCGATGCGCTGCTTCTGGCCGCCGGACAGCTGGCTGATTTCGCGGTTGGCCACATCGGGAAGCGAGATACGGTCAAGAACATCATGCACCTTGGTACGAATGACATCCTTCGATGCCCCCGCGCAGCGCAAGCCGTAGGCGATGTTCTCGTAGACATTCATCATCGGAAACAACGCCAGGTGCTGAAACACCATCTTCACATTGCGCCGGTTCGGCGGCGTCCCGATCACCGACTTTCCCTTGATCCTGATGTCGCCGGAATTGGGCTGCTCGAACCCGGCAATCATTCGCATCAGGGTCGTCTTGCCGCATCCCGACGGGCCAAGGATGGAAAAGAAGGAGCCCTTCGGAATTTCGAAGGAGACATCATCGACGGCCCGCACGGAACCGAAGTGCTTCTTGATCTCAATACATTCCAGATCGTTCTCGGTCGTTGATTGCATCGAGTGCCCAGTGCCGTGTCGTCAGAGATGAAAGAAGAGTCTGGCGGAGCCGCGCAAATCGGATTGCGCGGCTCCGTTTCTAGTCACGAGGAGAAAGGCTCAAACCCGGACTCACTCGGCGCCGGTCGCAGCCTTGATCTTCTCGAGCGTCTTGCCTTCCATGTCCTCGACGCCGGCCGGGATATTGGCGAAGAACTTCAGGTTGCCCATGGCTTCGTCGGTGAAGGCAGCATTGACCGCTTCCTTCTTGTCATCCGGCAACAGGTCCTTGGCGCCCTTGACCGACGCCATCGAGCCGGTGCTGGCGGACATGATCTTGACGTTTTCAGGCTCCAGCACGAAGTTGATCCACTTGTAGGCGGCATCATCGGCTTCGCCCTTGCGCGGAAGCGCGAAGGTGTCGATCCAGGCCAGCGCCCCGGTCTTCGGCGGTACGAACACGATGTCCTTGTTCTCGCCATAGAGCTTGTAGGCGGTCGAATCCCAGGTTTCGGACGCCACGATCTCACCCGACATCATCATGGCCGAGAGGTCGTCGCCGCCCTTCCAGTAGGCCTTGAGATTGTCCTTGCAGGCGATCAGCTTGTCAGCAACCTTGTCGAGGATCTCCTGGTACTTGTCGAGATCGGCATAGGCCGCGAACGGATCCTCGCCCATGTCGAAGGCCATGCCCAGGAGAATGGTGCGACGCAGGCGCATCGAGGTCTTGCCCTTGTACTGCGGATCGCACAGGTCTCCCCAGGCAGCGACGTCGGGGGCGACCGACTTGTTGGCCATCAGGCCGGATGTGCCCCACTGATGCGGCACGGCATAGACTTCGCCGTCGATGGTGGTGTTGGCCTTCACGCCTTCGAGCAACTCGGTCTGCATCACATCGGTATTGATCTTGGAAAGATCGAGCGGCTTGTAGATGTTGTATTCCTGCTGCACCGCATAGATGCGGTCATGGCTCGGCTGGGCCAGGTCAAAACCGGCGCCGCCGGTTGCCCGCAGCTTGGCGATCATTTCCTCGTTATTGGAGAATGTCACCTCGACGGAGATGTCGGGATACTTCTCTTCGAATTTCTTGACCAGCTCATCAGGAGCATAAGAGCCCCATGTCAAAAGACGCAGCGTTTCTGCCTGCGCCGGTACGGCTGCCATGACGGTTGTGGCCAGAAGCCCGGCCATTGCTAATTTCATGATCATGTTCGACTCCCTTTGAACCCTCTGAAAATCAGCGCTTTATTGCTTATAACCCGCGCGGATCGTGTGAAGCGTAGCGTCTCATTGGACTGCACCGCATATCCATTGTAGATAATTTTCCATACCAATTTTTGACGTCCTCCACTTGGACCAGGCTTCGCTTGAACCAAGCGGAGGACGATGCAGATGCGACCGAACGCCGTATTCAGGCCAGCAGCTGCGCCATGACCTCCATGCCCTGCTTGATTTCGCCCTCGCTGGCGGCGCCGTAGCCAATGACCACGCCCTTGCGCTTGATCGGGGCAAGGCAATAGCGGCCGATACCGGACAACGTGAGGCCCGCCGCACCGGCGGCCTTGATGAAATCCCCCTCGTCACGGTCCGGATCCGAAAAATACCCCACCGTATGGAAGCCCGCGGATGCACGTTGCACAAGCAAATGCGGTTCAAGCTGCCTGGCATTCTGGTGCAGTATTTCGTGCCGCTTCTTGTAGTGCTGACGCATGGTGCGGATATGGGTGGCAAAATGCCCTTCATCGATGAAATCCGCGACCACGGCCTGCGGCCATGTCGGCACACCGCTCAACGCTGAAGAAAAAACGGTCATCATGGCCTCAACCATACTGGCAGGCGCGACCAGAAATCCCAGTCTCAGAGACGGAAACAGCGTCTTGGAAAAGGTGCCGACATAGATTACGCGGCCATGCGTATCGATGCTCTTGAGCGTCGGAAGCGGCTGATCGCCGAAATAG
>NZ_JACIYP010000095.1 GCF_014359905.1 Hoeflea sp.
TGAATCGAGAGTCGGGTTGTGATTTGTTTCTTGATGCTCCCGACAGCTAGCGCGTGACGAGCTCCGGGCCCATCAGGCTGTAGGGCAGCCAGGTCGACAACACCGGCACGTAGGTCACAATGATCAGGAAGACGAACAACACGGCGACGAAGGGCAGTGCGGCGCGAACCACCTGTACAAGACTCATCCCGGTGATCCCGGAGGTGACGAAGAGGTTCAACCCGATCGGCGGCGTGATCATGCCGATCTCCATGTTGACCACCATGATGATGCCCAGATGGACCGGGTCGACGCCCAGTTCCATGGCAATCGGGAACACCACCGGCGCCACGATCAGCAGCAGGCCGGACGGCTCCATGAACTGCCCGCCGATCAGCAGGAGAATGTTGACCGCAATCAGGAAGGTAAACCAGGTGAAGCCGTAGCCGAGCATGAGTTCGGTGATGGCGTCGGGGATCCGCTCCGAGGTGAGCACGTGGGCGAACAACAGCGCATTGACGATGATGAACATCAGCATGATGGTGGTCTTGGACGCATCGACCATCACCTTGCGGGTGTCCTCGTTGAAGAACGCCCGCCCGAAATTGCGGCCCATCAGCCCGAGGTTTCGCCCCCAGATCGGCAGTCCGGCAACCAGGGCCGAAGGCACTCCGGCGATGCCCTTGTCGCCGCGCCAGGTGATGTAGGCCACCATGATCGCAAGCGAAATTGCCAGGCCAAGATTGGAGCGGTCGGCAAAGGTGATCGTTTCGGATTCGTTGGTGGCGAAGAACGACAGGATCATCCAGACGAAATAGAATGCCACGGCATAGACGACGCCCGAGAATCCCGCCCGGCCGGCGCGCGGATCGGTCTCGCTGATCCAGCTGATGCCGGCCATCGGCCCCATGTCGCGGTAGATGAAGATCGCAATGAAGAAGGAATAGACCGCGGCAACGGCTGCCGCTTCGGTCGGCGTGAACACGCCACCATAGATGCCGCCGATGATGATGACGATCAGGAACAGGCCCCAGCCGGCTTCCTTGCCGCCGGCGACGATCTCGCCGAACCCGCGCCAGGGCTCCGACGGCAGGCCCTTGACCCGCGCAACGACATAGATCGCCAGCATCAGCATCAGCCCGGCGAGAATGCCCGGAATCACGCCGGCGAGAAACATCCGGCCGACCGACACGTCGGTTGCCGCTGCATAGACCACCATGACGATCGAGGGCGGAATGAGAATGCCGAGCGTGCCGGCATTGGCGATGATGCCTGCCGCGAACTCCTTGGAGTATCCAACCTGGCGCATGCCGGCGATGGCGATCGTTCCGATGGCGACGACGGTTGCCGGCGAAGACCCGGACAGCGCCGCAAACAGCATGCAGGCAAGCACGCTGGCCATGGCAAGCCCGCCGCGAAAATGACCGACCGTGGCGATGGCAAAGCGGATGATCCGCTTGGCCACGCCGCCCGTCGACATGAAGGCCGAGGCGAGCACGAAGAACGGGATGGCGAGCAGGGTATAGTTCTGAGAGGCCGTGAACAGCTGGATCGCCACCGACGACATGGAGTCACTGGAAAAGAAGGCGATCAGAATGATTGACGAAAGCCCCAGCGAAACCGCCACCGGCACGCCGGCAAACAAAAGGCCCAGAACCAGGATAAACAGGATTGCAGTTTCCATTGCCGATCAGTCCTTCAGCGCGTTGCGGTTTTCGGCAACGAGGTCTTCCGCCTCATGACCGGCAATGATCAGTTCACGCTCGCCGCGCCAGATCGCGACCGCGGCCTGCAGCGCGCGGAAGCCGAACAAGCCCAGTCCGACCGGAAGAATGAGATAGGCGATCCAGCGCTGCACCCGCTCCTGCACGCCCAGACTGTCCTGCATCCATTCCGGATAACGCAGGTCATCGAGCCCGATGCCGATCTGATACATCTTGGACCAGTAGACCATCGCGCCGCCGCTTGTATCCGCGCCAAGAATGCCGAGCCAGGCGGATTCGATCAGGATCGCCGCATAGAGGAAGGCGCAGAACGCGCCAAACATCGCCAGCGCCTTGAAAACCGGCTGCGGCAGCAGCCGCAGCAAGGCATCCACACCCAGATGCATCCCCTGCTTCAGGCCATAACTCATGCCGAACAGGATGATCCAGGCAAACAGGATCCGGGTAAATTCGAGTGCGCCGCTCCAGCCGCTGTTGAAGCCGTAGCGGGCGACAACCTGGCTAAAGGACACGAACGTGATCAGCGCCAGCAAGACGGCAATGACGTTTTCCTCGAAGCGTGTGACCGCGTCCGGGTTGCGGCGCTCCGCAAGCCAGAACAGCGCGATCACCACTCCCATGATGAGATAAGGCAGATAGACAATCATGCGATCCCCCGACTGACCTCTGCGTCCCGCTTTTCAGACCAGCCGGCCTGACAGCACCTCACGCATCGAGTCAAAATCCCCTGTGCATCCAGAAATCACCTGCGGCAGCATAAAGATGCCTGCCGCATGTCCGATGATCAGGCCCGAGGTTGTCCTCGGGCCTGTCTGTAGCGTTGGTCTTGCTTAGTTGGTCGCGTTGGACGCAACAGCGGCATCGATCAGATCGGTGCCGATATCGGCCTCGAACTTCGTCCAGACCGGCTTCATTGTGTCGACCCATGCCTTCCGCTGCTCGGCGTCGAGTTCCCGGATGGTGCCGCCGGCATCGAGAATGTTCTGACGGTTCTCGGCTTCCTTGGCTGCAACGGAGGCATTGGCTTCCATCGTGACTTCATTGACGATTGTGACGAACTGGTCGCGGAAATCGGCGTCAAGGCTGTTCAGCCACTCGGTCGAGGTCACCAGCAGGTAGGCCAGCAACTGGTGGTTGGTTTCGGTCACGCCGTCCTGCACCTCGAAGAACTTCTGGGTGTAGATGTTCGACCAGGAGTTCTCCTGACCGTCGACAACGCCGGTCTGAAGCGCACCATAGACTTCCTTGAAGGCCAGCTTCTGGGCCGAACCACCCATGGCTTCGATCATGGCTTCGGCCACATCGGAGGTCTGGATGCGGAACTTCAGTCCCTCGGCGTCGCTGGGGACCAGCAGTGGCTTGTTGGCCGAGAACTGCTTGAGGCCCGAGGACCAGTAGCCAAGGCCGGTATAGCCGACGTCTTCCATCACGGTCAGCAGGCCCTTGCCGGAGTCCGACTGGATGAAGCTGTCAACAGCCTTGAGGCTTGCAAACAGGAACGGCAGGTCGAACAGCCGGTACTTGAGCGTATAGGCCTCGAACTTGGAAAGCGACGGGGCGGCCAGCTGGACATCGCCCAGGAGCAGCGCCTCGAGCACCTTGTCGTCGTCAAACAGGGTCGAGTTCGCGAACACTTCCATGCAGGCCTTGCCGTTCATCTCCTCGTTGACGCGATTGGCCAGAAGAGTGGCGGCATCGCCCTTGGGGTGGCCGGTGGCGGCAACCACGTGGCTGAACTTGATGACCATCTCGCCGTCATCGCAATTGGCCGATGCAGCGTTGGCGGTGAGCAGGAGTGCGGCGGCCGAAACGGCGCCAAGAAGAAGTTTTTTCATAAAGTGTCCTCCACGAGGGCGACATGCCCTCAATTGATTGGCGAAGCGAAGACCGGAGAAAAACCTGGATGGCCGGGCCACAAACCCGGCGTCCTCCCGGCGATGTCCTCCCGTCCACCGCATTCAACGAGTCTTCTATGCAATCCTCATGCCAGGTCGGTCATACAACCGAAACCCGATCTCGACCCCACGGAAATGACCGTATCGGTGAGAAGCAGAGAATTCCAGACCCCAAAATACACCGCAATGGGCAACAGACGACCCATTGGAACCCGTGCCATGGGCGCCTTACGACCCATCTCCGGCGTCATCGGAGGAAATGCCGAGCCGCCGCATCTTTTCATACAAACCCTTGCGGGAAACGCCCAGGCTCTCATAGGTCGGCTTCAACGCGCCGCCATTGCGGGCGATTTCCGCAACAATCACCGCCCGCTCGAACGCATCGATGCGTTCCGGCAGGCTGCCCGACAACACTTCCATCGAAGGGCCTGTTGCGGGGCCGAACCCCGCCCACATGCCAAGCACGAAGCGGTCAGCAACATTGCGCAGCTCGCGCACATTGCCAGGCCAGGAATGCGCCAGCAGGCCGGCCTCGATCTGCGGCGTGATCTCGGGGATCTCCCGGCGGTAGCGCGCCCGCGCTTCCCGGGCCATGTGAAAGAACAACAGCGGAATATCGTCCTTTCGCGCCTTGAGCGGCGGGATTTCCAGGGTGATCACATTGAGCCGGTAATAGAGGTCGGTGCGGAAGGCGGGATTGTTGGCGAGATCGGCCTTGGTGGCGGCCACGAACCGCACGTCAAGAGCCACCTGCCGGTTCGATCCCAGCCGTTCGATCATCCGGCCCTCGATGGCGCGCAGCAGCTTGGCCTGCAGATCCATCGGCATCGATTCGATCTCGTCGAGAAAGACCGTGCCGCCATTGGCGTGCTCCAGCTTGCCGATCCTGAGTTTCTGGGCCCCGGTAAACGCGCCCGCCTCATGGCCAAAGAGCTCGGATTCAAAAATGTCCGCCGGCAGTGCGGCGCAGTTTATGGCCACGAAGTTGCCCTTGCGCCGCGGTCCGAAATCATGAAGTGCGCGCGCAACCACCTCCTTGCCGGTCCCGGTCTCCCCGGTGATCAGCACATCCGCATCGGTCTCGGCAACCGCGGAGATCTGTGCCCTGAGATGCTGGATTGCCGGATTGCGGCCGACCAGCCGCGCGGAAAGATCGTCGCCCCCGTCAAGTGCATTGCGCAGCGTCCGGTTTTCCAGCACCAGCCGGCGCTTTTCGATCGCCCTCTCGACCACTGAAAACAGCCGGTTGGCGGCAAATGGCTTTTCGATGAAATCATAGGCCCCGGACCGCATTGCCTCCACGGCCATCTGAACATCTCCATGCCCGGTGATCAGCACCACCGGCAGTGTCGGATCAATGGCGAGCACCTGACGCATTAGCGTCAGCCCATCGGTGCCGGGCATCCGGATATCGGACACGATGACGCCATAGAGGCTGCGCAACGGCAGATCACCGATATCGCCCGCATCAGCGTGAGCGATCACGCTTAGCCCTTCAAGTTCGAGAGATTGCTTGAGGGCATGGCGAAGGTCAGCATCATCATCGATCAGATGAATGACACGGTCCTGTTCTCTCAAGGCGGAATTGTCTTCCAAGGACCGGCTCCTCCTGCGCTCATGGGCGACCTGCAAACCATGCGGGGGCAATCTTGTCCAGCATCACCCCGTCCCGCTGCCGCCGATTGGCTCCAACCGGCGCGTCGTCGCCGTGTCCGGAGGCTCAGCCGCGCGCAGGTTGATGGTGAAACAGGCGCCTCCCTCCGGGCGGTTGGAAGCCATGATCGTTCCGCCGAAATCCCGGATGATATTGTCGGCGATCGACAGGCCGATGCCGATCCCCTCGCCGATGCCCTTGGTGGTGAAGAATGGATCGAACACTCTTGGCAGCTCCTCGGGCGCTATCCCTCGACCGTTGTCTGACACGGTCACGACGACGCGGTCCCCCTCCCGCCTTGCATCGATATCCACCATGGCGCCGGGAGTGCCCGATAGCGCGTCAATGGCGTTGTTGATCAGGTTGACGAACACCTGGCCGAGCCTGATGCGGCCACCCTGGACATAAAGTCCCGCGACCTCCCTCCCCACATTGATGCTGACTACGCCCGCGGCCCGCGCCCGCGGCCGTGCCAGCAAGAGCGCCTCGTCGATGACGGTGCCCAGCGGCACCGGGCCGACGGTGGCGCCGGGTTTGCGGGAGAACGACAACAAGGTTCGCGACAATTCCGCCATTCTGTCGACCAGGCCATTGATGCGGATGAGATTTCCAGACACTTCCGATGTCATGCCCCGGTCCAGAAACCGCAAGGCATTGTCCGCATAGGACCGGATGGCCGCCAGGGGCTGATTGTACTCATGGCTGAGCGCCGTCGACATCTGGCCGAGTGCGGCGAGCTTGGCGGTCTGGATCAACTCGTCCTGGGTCTTGCGCAAGCGTTCTTCCGCTTCGCGGCGGACTTCCACCTCATGGCTGAGGGACCGGTTGGTGACCGACAGCGCCCGTGTCCGGTCGCGCACCACACGCTCGAGCCGGAGCGCGGTCGCCCGGTCGGTGCGTGCACGCAGGATCGCCACCTCGTTGCGGCGCAGCGCCACGAGCGCAATCAAGCCAGCAAGCAGACAGGCAAGCGTTGCAATTGCCGCGGCGCTGAGCCGGGCTGCATCAACCGGTGCCGGATCAGCAAGGACATGCAGGTCCCATTCGAGCAAAGGCAACCGGCGGGCCAGATCCAGCCGGTCCTCGAACCGGCCATCGATCAGATAGCGATCGATCCGGCCGGTCTCATGCAATTGGGAGACTGGCTGCAGGCGCCAGGCCGGATCATTGGCCAGAAACACGGTGCCGGCCTTGTCTGTCACAAAGATCCGCCGCGCCGAGAGCGCCCATGCGGCTTCCACGCGGTAGAAATCGACATACACGACGACCACGCCCACAAATCTTCCCTCACGGCGCACCCCGGATGAAAATGCGTAAGTTCGTTGACCTTCGCCAAAGGAAATCGCTGCCCGCCCCAGCCGTCCCTGGCGGGCGACTTCAATCAACTCCGGCAGATCCGGCGCGCTGTTTGCGAATGATCCCCGTGCATTGGCCAGCAATTCGCCGTCGGGAAAGAAGAACGCGACATCCATTGCAGCCGACATTGCGGCAATTTCCTCGGCCGTCCGGCGTGCGTCGACAGCCTGGGCATTGCCCTCGGCATCGCGCACGAACAGCGCCCGGATCGAGGATTGTCGGGATAGAAGCGGCGGCAGCAGACGGTATTTGTCGAGCACTCCGGAGAGGACTTCCGTTTGCACGGCCAGTGTCTCTCCGGCCTTCTGCATGACATCGGACAGCGCCTGGTCCTGAGCAATGCGGACAGACCAGCCGACAATGATCGCCGAGACGACCACCCAGGCGACAAAAAGGCCTGTTCGAATAAAGCGGAATTGTTTTTCAATCACGGCGCGGGATCCCATCGCCGGACTTTAGCGGCTTTGCTGATCCGGGCAAGCAGCGCCGGACGTCATGGCTTCAAAGGATCAGACCTTTGCAGCCGCAACCGTTGCCTCGATATGATCGACAAGAGGATCGGGCAGGCCCAGGCGCCCGGCCAGCAGATCCAGAAAGCCGCGCTCGGCACGGCTGTCAGGTTCAATCGTGAGCCGTGCAGCGGTGAACATTTCCACCTTCTGGGCCTCGGTCACTGCCGACTTCACGAGTCCATCCATATCCACAGGTTTGGACAACTCATCGGAAAGGAAATCCATCGCATCCTGACCAAGGCCGGAAAGGGCCAGCTTTTCCTCTATCCTGCGGCGCTCCGCATCGTCGACATGGCCATCGGCGCGGGCCGCCGCGATCATCACCCGAACCAGGGACAGCGCAAAATCGTCGGTGACTGCCGCGGGTTCGGCAGAAAACTCCGAGTCCGATGGCGGCGGCAGCAATTCGGGCTCACGGCTCTGACTGTCCACGCTCGGATCCTTGCCGGCCTGATAGTTCTTCCAGGCCTGGTAGCCCAGTCCGGCGATTGCCGCCATGCCGCCAAGCTTCAAGGCCGATCCGCCTATCGCCCGTCCGGTGCCCGTTCCCAGCAGCACGGCGACTATCGCGCCAGTGGCCAGCGGATTGTCCCTGGCAAGTTGCGTCGCCTGGGAGGCCTTGTCGCGGACAGTCCCCTGGGTGCCGGGAACGTTGGAGCCGAGAAACTGATCAAGCAGCTTTTTGGGATCGAACATCGAACTTGGTCCTTGTCTTCCTGGAGATGCGGGCAACCTAACCCGCTGCCTCCCTCAGATAGGGAGGCCAGGACACGCTTTCAAAGGCTTTCGTCCGGATATCTGGGCAGACTAGGCCGACAGCCACGAGGCTTCGGTGGCGAGCCGCGTTATGCCGTCCCAATCACCTGCCTCCACCAGCGCCGTAGGCGCGACCCAGGAGCCCCCGACACAGATCACATTGGACAGTGACAGGTAGTCGCGGGCATTGTCAGGTGTTATTCCGCCTGTGGGGCAGAACATGGTGCCGGCCAGGGGCGAGGACAGGGACTTGAGATAGGCGGCGCCGCCCGCCTGTTCGGCCGGAAAGAACTTCAGCACCTCGTAGCCTTCTTCCCTCAGCGCCATGACTTCGCTGGGGGTCGCGGCGCCCGGCAACATCGGCACCGGCGACTTGCGCGCCACATCAAGAAGTTCCTGCGTCGTGCCGGGCGATACGATGAATTGCGAGCCGGCTTCGACCGCCTGATGATATTGATCCGCATTCAGCACGGTGCCGGCGCCCGGCACCGCGCCTTCGACTTCGTCAGCCACGGCGCGGATCGCATCAAGCGCCACAGGCGTCCGCAAGGTGATTTCGATCGCCTTGAGGCCTCCGGCAACAAGCGCGCGGGCCAGCGGCACCGCATGGGCGAGATCCTTGATGACGAGCACGGGAACGACAGGCTGCAACTTCAAGATGGAAATGAGGGCTTGGGTCTTGTCACCCATGTCGCTGGTCCTTTCGCGTCATCAATCGGAGCGCTCCGAATAGCCTTTCGTCCCAGGATTGTCCATGTTGCCGCATCTTCGCGGGACTTGCCCGATTGCCTGAACCGCATGGACGCGCTATTCCCGCGATCATGAAGACACGTGATAAAGCTCCAGCATCCAACCAGCCGGTCGTTGTCGCCGCACTCTACCATTTCGCCCGGCTTTCCGGACATGAGGCGTTGCAGGAACCCTTGGCGGATCTGTGCAACAGAGAGCGCGTCAAGGGGACGCTGTTGCTGGCGCGCGAGGGTGTCAACGGAACCATCGCCGGGTCGCGGACGGCGATCGACGCCGTGCTCGCGCATCTGCATGCAATCCCCGGCCTTGAGGCTCTGGAGCACAAGGAAAGCAGCGCCCACAAGATGCCGTTCAGGCGCATGAAGGTGCGCCTGAAAAAGGAGATCGTCACCATGGGCGTTCCCGACATCGACCCGCTTGAGGGCGTCGGCGCCTACGTTGATCCGAAGGACTGGAACCGACTGATTTCAGATCCCGACACCATCCTGATCGACACGCGAAACGACTATGAGGTCGGGATCGGCACCTTCAAGGGCGCGATCAATCCCGAAACCGGCACCTTCCGCGAATTTCCGGACTGGGTCGAAAACGCCGGCCTGGACGACAAGAGCAAACCGATCGCCATGTTCTGCACCGGCGGTATTCGCTGCGAGAAAGCCACCGCCTTCATGCGCGCGAAAGGCTATCAGAATGTCTATCACCTCAAGGGCGGCATTCTGAAGTATCTCGAAAACGTGCCGGAAGAGGAAAGCCTCTGGCAAGGCTCCTGCTTCGTTTTCGATGAGCGCGTCGCCATTACCCACGGCCTGCGCGAAAGCGATGAGATCCTCTGCCGCGCCTGCCGCAATCCGGTCTCGCCGGAAGACCAGTCCTCGGCGCTTTTCGAGGAAGGCGTCTCCTGCCCGCATTGCCATGACAGCCGCAGCGAGGCCGACCGCGAGCGGTTCCGCATGCGCCACCGCCAGATGCTTGCCGAACGTGCGAAGGCCCTCGCGGATACGGAATCTGCATGAGCCACACCGACAAACGGATCGTCGTTATCGGCGCCGGAATTGTCGGCATCGCCACGGCGGCGCTCTTGTCCGAGCAGGGCCATGCCGTCACCGTCATCGACTGCAGCGGCATCGCCGAGGAGACCAGCAAGGGCAATGCCGCGGCGCTCGCCTTCTCCGACATCATGCCGCTGGCCTCGCCGAAGATCCTGCTCAAGGCGCCCCGATGGCTGCTCGATCCGCTGGGTCCTCTGTCGATCCGCCCTTCCTATCTGCCGCGGCTCGCGCCGTGGCTGTGGCAATTCTGGAAGGCGAGCCAGCCCGGCCGCCTTCGAACCTCGATTGCCGCGCAGACAGCGTTGATGCGGCTCGCCGAGACCGAGATGATGGCGCTGGTGGAACGCGCCGGCATCGGCGCGATGGTGCGCCATGACGGCTCGCTCGAGCTGTATGAAAGCGAAACCGAATTCAACGCCACCGCCCATGGCTGGAAGCAACGCGAACTGGCGGGCATCGGTTTCGAGCATGTCCGCGGCGGCCGGCTGGCGGAGCTGCAGCCCGGCCTCTCGCCCCGTTTCGTCGCAGGCACCTTCGTGCCGGGATGGAAGACGGTCTCCGAGCCGCAGCACTTCGCGCGGGCACTCTGGACCCATGCGGAGCGCCATGGTGCTGTGTTCCACAAGGCCGAAGTCCGGACCCTGGAGCGTTCCGAAACCGGCCCAGCCGTCCGGCTCACCGATGGAACCGCGCATGAGGCGGACCGCATCGTCGTCTGCGCCGGGGCGTGGTCGACACGGCTGATCAACCCATTGACCCGGCTTCGCATTCCGCTCGACACCGAGCGCGGCTACAACACCACGCTGCCGCCCGGCGCCTTCGACCTCAAGCGGCAACTGATCTTCGGCAACCACGGCTTCGTCGTCACCCCGCTTGAGACCGGCCTGCGCGTCGGCGGGGCGGTGGAACTCGGCGGGCTCGACCTGCCGCCGAATTACGCGCGTTCGAAATCCATGCTCGCCAAGGCGGCCGAATTCCTGCCGGGGCTGAAAACCTCGGACGGCGTCGAGTGGATGGGGTTCCGGCCGTCAATGCCCGACAGCCTGCCGGTGATCGGCGCCCTGCCGGAAGATCCGTCCGTGCTGCTGGCCTTCGGCAACGGCCATCTGGGCCTGACGCAATCCGCGGCCATGGGACGGCTGATCACCGATCTCGTCGGCGGCAGGACGCCAGCCATTGACATCGCGGCCTGCCGGCCCGACCGTTTCTGAAACCCCGCACAAAGAGCAAAGCCATGGCGCGCAATCGTTTCTTCTGCATCGACGGCCACACCTGCGGCAATCCGGTCCGCGTCGTCACCGGCGGTGGCCCGCAGCTCGCGGGCGAGACCATGCTGGAACGCCGGGCGCATTTTCTGCGCGAGTACGACTGGATCCGCACCGGGCTTATGTTCGAGCCGCGCGGACACGACATGATGTCGGGCGCCATTCTCTATCCGCCTACGCGCGACGACTGCGACATCGCCTTCCTGTTCATCGAGACTTCCGGCTGCCTGCCGATGTGCGGGCACGGCACCATCGGCACCGTCACCATGGCGATCGAAAACGGGCTGGTCAGCCCGCGCGAACCCGGCGTCCTCGCCATCGACACGCCGGCCGGCCGCATTGTGGCCCGCTACCAGCAGACCGGACGCAAGGTTACCGAAGTACGCCTCACCAACGTGCCTGCCTTCCTGTATTCAAGCGGGATCAAGACCTGGTGCGAGGGCCTGGGCGAACTGACCGTCGATGTCGCCTATGGCGGCAACTTCTACGCCATCGTCGACGCCCAGGAGAATTTTGCCGACATCAAGGACTTTTCCGCCGCGGATCTGGTGCGCATGAGCCCGGGCCTCAGGGACCGCCTCAACGCCGAGCACGAGTTCGTCCATCCGGAAAAACCGGATATCCGGGGCTTGAGCCACATCCTGTGGACCGGGGCGCCGACGAGGCCCGAGGCTCATGCCCGCAACGCCGTCTTCTACGGCGACAAGGCCATAGACCGCTCGCCCTGCGGCACGGGAACATCGGCGCGGATGGCGCAATGGGCGGCACAGGGCAAACTCACGCCCGGCGACGATTTCGTCCATGAAAGCATCATCGGATCGCTGTTTTATGGCCGGGTCGAGGCCGCAACGGAGGTGGCGGGCAGACCTGCCATCATTCCATCGATCGCCGGCTGGGCGGTGGAAACCGGCCTGAACACGATCACCATCGATGACGAGGAAGATCCCTTCGCGCATGGTTTCGTGGTGCGCTGAACAGGCCGGGATGAAGGAACTGGCTCAGGCCAGGTTGCTGTCCGGCATCGTCGCCGCTGTCCAGGTCTTGCCCCTGCAATGCAGGCAGGCGGCCTCCACCTGCGATCGCAGCGTGCCGCAGTCGTAGCAGCAGAGCAGCGAACCTTGCTTGGCTTCTGGTGACTCCTGGTCGAAGCGTGGCGGCGGAAGGATTTCGTGCGGCGGCATGATCGGCATGCCTGCGATCGGCTGCTTGACGCGGAAGACGCTGAGGCCGCCATTGGCCTCGAGGAAGGCATGCTTGACCTCGCCCAGATTGCTGATTCCCTCGATCCTGAGCAGCGCCAGAACCTCGGCCTTTCCCATGCCGCGATTTGTCGTCTGTTCAGGGTTGAGCCGCCCATCGCGCACGACCCAGTTCGGCACTCCGTCGATCGTCTTTTGCGCCCTGTCCGAGCGCAGGATCAGGTAGTCGAGACTCTTGTTGATGAACACGATGATGGTGATCACCAGCATGGCATGCAGCAGCGGCACGTCCGGATAGAACAGCGAATCGCCCACCGCCGATCCCAGCGCGATCACCAGCAGAAACTCGACCAGCGACAATTGCGAGATGCTGCGGCCGCCGATCCAGCGGATCAGGCCGAAGGTGTAGATGTAGATCAGCACCGTGCGGAACAGGATTTCGAACAAAAACGCCGGCGGCGGATCGCCCAGCAGCATGCGCGCCCAGTCAAAAGGGATGACGGCTTGATCCATGGTGACGGCTCCGGCTGGTTATCTGCGCCACAACGAACGTCCGCGACGCTGGTTCCAGCCGCACCGGGCGAAATCCCGGTCAGCCGCCGTCGTGGGCCGCCATCAGGTCGCGGTACCAGTAGCCGGACTGTTTGATGGTGCGGACCTGGCTTTGATAATCGACATGGACGATGCCGAAGCGCATCGAATAGCCCTCGGCCCATTCGTAATTGTCCATCAGGCTCCAGGCGAAATAGCCCTTCAGCGGATAGTTCTCCGCGATCAGGTCGGCGGCGACGGACATGTGGGTCGAGAGATAGTCGAGCCGCATCGTGTCGCTGACCGCACCGTTCTCGACGTCGGTGTTGTCGGCGGCGCCGTTCTCGGTAATGTAGAATTCTGGCAGCGTGTAGCGGCCATAAAGATCCTTTACGACATGGGACAGCCCGGAAGGCTCGATTTCCCAGCCGATATCGGTCTTCTCAGGCCTCACCGCCGGCGCGGTCGCGACCTGCGGAAAGGCCGACGCCGGATCGTCGCGGACCCGCATCGGCGTATAGTAGTTCAGCCCCCAGAAATCAAGCGGCTGGCGGATCGTCTCAAGGTCGCCCTCCCGGACATGCCCCGCCAGATCCGGGCATCCCTCCAGCACGGAAGCCGGGTAGACGCCCTCGAACAGCGGGCCGAAATACACGCCGTTGTGGAAATCATTTGCCCGTTGCGCGGCCTTGCGGTCGGCGTCGCTCTCGCTTGCGGCCATCACGCTCATGGCATTGAGAACGATGCCGGTCGGAAGATCCGCCCGCTCCGCCCGGATCGCCTGTACGCCGAGTCCATGAGCCAGGTTGGTGACATGGAGCGCCGCCATCGCCGCAGCGATGGACCGCTCGCCGGGAGCATGGACCCCCATCAGATGTCCCAGATAGACCGAGCACCAGGGCTCGTTGAAGGTAACGATTGTATCGAGCCGATCCCCCAGACGCCGCGTCACGGTCCCTGCATATTGGGCAAAGGCCGAAGCCGTCTCCCGGTCGGTCCAGCCGCCGCGCCCCATCAGCGAAAGCGGCAGGTCCCAGTGGTAGAGCGTCGCGAACGCCTTGATGCCCCGCGCCTTGAGGCCGTCGAGCAACCGGTCGTAGAAGTCGACGCCCTTGTCGTTGATCGCGCCGGTGCCGTCGGGCAGGATGCGTGGCCAGGCGATCGAAAACCGGTAGGCATCGACGCCGAGCCCGGCCATCAGGTCGAGGTCCGCCTCGAGCCTGTTGTAGTGGTCACAGGCGACGTCTCCGGTGTCACCGCCCTTGACCCGGCCAGGCATGTGGGAAAACGCATCCCAGATCGAGGGTTTGCGGCCGTCCGCGGTCGCAGCGCCTTCGATCTGATAGGCGGCGGTGGCCACCCCAAAGACGAAATCGGCGGGAAAACGGTGGGCGAGCTTCTGCGGGGAGGTGTCGAATGTCATTGCGGTTCCATCATGATGTTGGTGCGTCACTCGTAAGATGAGCGGGTGACGGCTGTCAGTCCGCCGCAAGCCGATCGAAAAAGGCCCTGATGATGTCGGTCAGCTCCACCGGCTTCTCTATGCAGGGAAGATGCGCGGCGCCCGGTATCTCCTGATACATCGCCCCCGGGATAAGCCGCGCCAATTCGCCCACCAATAAAGGCGGAGTGGATCCATCTTCGCTTCCGACCACGCAGATGACAGGCAGCTTCAGGGCCGCGCTCGATTGGGTGAAATCGCTGTCACGGATCGCCGCACAGGTGCCGAGATACCCCTCAAGCGGAGTCCGCTCCAGCATCAACCGGTAGCCTGTGAACTCGGCATTGTCGGCGCTGCGATAGGCCTTGGTGAACCAGCGCTCGAGGATCGCATCGGAAATGCCCGCGATCCCCTGTTCGGTGATCGCGGCGATGCGCGCATCCCACATATCCGGCGTGCCGATCTTGTGACCGGTGTCACACAGGATCAGCGCCCGCACCAGATCTGGCCTTTTTGATGCCAGTCCTTGCGCGATCATGCCGCCGACCGACAATCCGCAGAGAATAACGTTCCTGGCCTCGAAATGATCGAGCAGCGCGGCAAGATCGTTGACGTGATCGTCCATGGTGATCTTGCCCTCACCACATTCCGACAAGCCATGGCCGCGCTTGTCATAGGCGATAATGCCGAAATCGCCCGCCAGCCGCACGATCACATCGCGCCATATGCGATAATCGGTGCCAAGCGAATTGGCGAACACTATGGTCGGCCGGTCCGGAGCCGCACCGATCACCTGGTGATGGATGACGATACCGTTCAGGCGGGCGAATTGCATGATGAGGCTTCCTTCGGGAGTGTTCTTCAGAGCGGAGTCCTGACTTACGCCACGGATCGCCGGCGTGCAAACCGTAGCCGGGCCAGGGCGATGCGGCGGCCCATCGCAACGGACCGCCGCATTCCCTTGTCACCCCTCAGACATAGCGGTTGACGATGTTCTCCAGATACTCCTGGCGGCCGGATTTCGGCTGCGGGTTGATATCGGCCTTTGTGACATAGTCGGCGATATCCGACAGGCTGTGCGAGCCGTCGAGCATCTTCTTTGCCTCGGGCGTGTCCCAGCCGGCATAACGCTTCTCGACGAAGCGCGTCAGCACGCCGTCCTCGACCATCTTTGCTGCCGCTTTCAGTGCGCGTGCGCAGGTGTCCATGCCGCCGATATGGGCATAGAGCAGGTCTTCCGGATCGAGCGACTGGCGGCGCAGTTTTGCGTCGAAATTGGTGCCGCCCGTCCCAAACCCGCCGCCCTTGAGGATGGCATAATAGGCGAGCGTCATCTCCGGCACATTGTTGGGGAACTGGTCGGTGTCCCAGCCGGACTGGTAGTCGTTGCGGTTCATGTCGATGGAGCCGAAGATCCCGAGCGCCTGCGCGAGTTCCAGCTCATGCTCGAAGGAATGACCGGCGAGGATGGCGTGGCCCTGCTCGATGTTGACCTTGACCTCGTTTTCCAGCCCGTGCCGCTTGAGAAAGCCGTAAACCGTGGCAACGTCGTAGTCATACTGGTGCTTTGTCGGCTCCTGCGGCTTGGGCTCGATCAGGATCGTGCCCTTGAACCCGATCTTGTGCTTGTACTCGACCACCAGGTTGAGAAACCGGCCGAGCTGGTCGTCCTCGCGCTTGAGATCGGTGTTGAGCAGCGTCTCGTAGCCTTCGCGCCCGCCCCACAGCACGTAATTGGCGCCGCCAAGCTTGTGCGTGGCGTCGATGCAGGTCTTGACGGTCGCCGCAGCGAAGGCAAACACATCCGGATCGGGGTTGGTCGCAGCACCGGACATGTAGCGCCGGTTGGAAAACAGGTTTGCCGTGCCCCACAGCAGCTTGACGCCGGTTGCTTCCTGCTTGCGGGCGAAATAATCGACAATCTCCTCGAGATTGCGCGTGTTCTCGGCGAAATTGTCCCCTTCCGGGCGCACATCGGCATCATGAAAGCAGTAGAACGGCGCGCCCAGGGCTGAGAACATCTCGAAAGCCACGTCGGCCTTGAGCTTCGCCAGCGCCATCGTGTCGGCGGGGAACCAGGGACGCTCGAAGGTGCGGCCGCCGAACGGGTCGCCGCCCTCCCAGGCGAAGGAATGCCAGTAGGCGACGGCGAAGCGCAGATGGTCCTCCATCCGTTTGCCCATGACGGTCTCGTCGGCATTGTAATGACGGAAGGCGAGCGGATTGGTGCTGTCCGGGCCTTCATATTTGATCTTGGTGACGTCGCCGAAAAATCCAGTACTCATGACATGGCTCCTTTGATTGCGGGATAGAGGGAGCGATACCGCCCATAGGCCTCGTCAAAGGCCGAAGCGAGATCGCGATTGGGTTCGATGGTGGAAGCGGTCGCGGGCGGCGTGCAGACCGCGAGCGGATCGGCATTTTCCGCGGCGATCAGGCCGAGCCGGGCAGCGCCGAATGCCGCGCCGAAATCGCCGCCCTCGGGAATATCGACCGGCAGGTTCAAGACCGTGGCCAGCGCTTCGAGCCAGTATAGGGAGCGCGATCCGCCACCAATGGCGGTCACCCGCGTCAGTGACGTCCCGGCCTTAGCCAGAGCCTCCAGACTGTCGCGGAACGCGAAGCTCACGCCTTCGACCACCGCGCGGGTCAGGGCGAGCCGGTCCGATTCATGTCCGAGACCGGCAAAGCAACCACGAATCTTTGCGTCATTGTGCGGCGTGCGCTCACCCGAAAGATAGGGCAGGAAGACCACAGGTCCCGGCGCTTCCAAGGTCTCGCCGAGCTCAGTCGTGAGCGCCGCAGGCTGGGTCGAGGTCACGCCCGAAAGCCAGTTCAGCGAATCCGTCGCCGACAGGATCACCCCCATCTGGTGCCAGGTCTGAGGCAGCGCATGACAAAACGCATGCACGGCGCTGTCCGGATTGGGCAGATAGCGGTTGTTGGCTGCAAACAGCACGCCGGAGGTGCCAAGCGAGGCAAAGGCATGATTGTCGCCCACAGTCCCCATGCCGCAGGCTGACGCGGCATTGTCGCCCGCGCCGCCGGCGACAGGAATGCCGGCGGGCAGACCCAGTTCGAAGGCCACGTCCGGGCGCAATGCGCCGGCGCGCTCCGTGCCCTCGACCAGCGCCGGCATGTGGCTGCGATCAAGCCCGGTGGCCGAAAGCAATCCATCGTCCCAGGCACGCTTGCCCACATCGAGCCATGAGGTTCCGGCCGAATCCGACATCTCGGAAATTGCCTCGCCGGTCAGCCAGAGCCGCAGGTAATCCTTGGGCAGCAGCACCTTGGCCACGCGCGCAAAGGCCTCGGGTTCATTCTCCGCCATCCATTTCAGTTTCGGCGCTGTGAAGCCGGGAAACACGATATTGCCGGTCAGCCGCCTGAACTGCGGATCGGCGTCAAGAATTGCCGCCTCCTTGTAACTCCGCGTGTCGTTCCACAGGATGCAGGGCCGGATCGCCTTGCCGTTCCGGTCTATCGTCGTGGCGCCATGCATGTGGCCCGACAACCCGATGCCGCGCACCTTGGCAAGGTCTGCGGCGTGGGTCTTGGCAAATTCGGCCAATGCCGAACGCGTAGCCGTTATCCAGCTGTCAGGATCCTGTTCCGACCACCCGGGATGCAACCGCTCCACGGTCAAGGGCGCACTTGCGGAGCCGAGAATGCGCTGGTCGTCATCGATCAACAACGCCTTGAGCGACGAGGTTCCGAGATCAAGCCCGAGATACATGGCAGAACGTCCTTTCCTTCAAAAGCTGAGTGTGTCTGAGCTTCATGGCAAATTGTCCTTGAGAAAAACGTCGATGCGGATGCGCTCCTGGGCGCTTAGCGGATTGATCCCGTCCGCATGGGCCTTGAGCACACGGATGGCGCTGCGGACCTCGTGGCCGCAATCCTGACTGATGACGGCGTCAAAAATGCCATCAGCCAGCGCCTGCCGCGAATGCTCGGTCACTTCATGGGCAACCACGGCAGGCTTGCGCGGCTGCCGCGCCGCGATCGCCTCGATCAGTCCGCGATTGCCTGCACCGAGATTGTAGATTGCGATAATATCCGGATCCGTATCGAGCGCCGCCGCGACGGCTTGTCCGACGGTATCAGCATCATCATTGGTTTCAATCGGTCCGATGATCTCAAGATCAGTGCAATCTGCTTTCAGCACCGCCGCGAAGCCCTTAGCCCGGTCGATGTGATCAGACAGCTTCAGCGAGCCTGCCACCACAAGCACCTTGCCACGGCGCCCGGCGCAGAACCGTCCTATCAGATTTCCGGCCGTGCGACCGGCAGCAATGTTGTCGATGCCACAATAGTGCACCCGCTTGGATCCCGGCAGATCCGAAACCAGGGTAACCACATGAACGCCCTGTTGGATCAACCGGTCGACCGCAGCTCGCGCTTCATCCGTATCGGTCGCGACCAGCGCCACCCCGGTCACAGACTTTGGGTCAAGGGCATCCAGGACCCGGACGATTGCGCCGGAATCGAAGGGCGGGACGGTTTCAATCCGGATCGATGTCCGCTCGATAAGAGATCGCTGCATCGCCGCGCCGATCTCCGCCTCAAGCACGCGCATGAAGCTGTTCGGGCCTGCGGGTATGACAAACACAAGAGGATAGATGCGGCTCCGGGCCAGGTTCGCAGCTGTGAGATCGCGAACATACCCAAGCTGGCGGACTGCGTTCTCGACCCTTTCGACGGTCTGCCGCCGCACCCCTGGCCGGCCATTGAGCACCCGGTCGACAGTCGCCAGACTCACCCCTGCTTCTGCAGCAATGTCGTGTACGGTTGGCCGCATGAACTCCTCCTGCCACGCCTTCTAGAGCAATATTTGAGGTACGTAAATCAGAATTCCGGCAAAACCCACCGCTGTTTGCCCATCGCGGGATGTCCGGGCAACGGCAAGGTCATGGTCCCTATACTTGACGCAACGGGCGCGATATGGCCTAAGGCAGCGCCTGCCGTTCACCGCCGCGCCTTGCCTGGCCGCAGCGTCGCCAGCGGGCGATCGCAGCCGGCAACAGCCGCCGTGCGCACCATTCAACCGAACCTGAAGGCGGGCGAAGACAAAATGGCCAACACTGCAACGCGGGTGCGCATCGCACCGTCTCCGACCGGCGAGCCGCATGTGGGCACCGCCTACATCGCGCTGTTCAATTACCTGTTTGCAAAGAAGCACGACGGTGAGTTCATCCTTCGGATCGAGGACACCGACGCCACCCGTTCAACGCCCGAGTTTGAGCAGAAGGTCCTCGACGCTCTCAAATGGTGCGGGCTCACCTGGTCCGAAGGCCCCGACATCGGCGGCCCCTACGGCCCTTACCGCCAGTCCGAGCGCAAGGACATCTATCTTCCCTATGTGGAAAAGATCGTCGAGAA
>NZ_JACIYP010000096.1 GCF_014359905.1 Hoeflea sp.
CTGGTAGGTCTCGAAGAGCTCGGGGCGTTCGCTGATGAGCCACGGCATGACCCTCGCGAGCTGTGGTTCAAACGGGCGATGCCGGATGAGCACGACGTTGTCTCTGAGATCGGGATCGATGCCGGCAATCCTCAGAATGTCTTTGAAATCCATGGCCCCGCCCTCCAATCCCGGCTCGCGCTCAAGCCTAACTGGATTAACTGGCTGAAACAACGCGGCTTTCAAAACCCACTCACGACAGGAGAACACGATGGCACGAGCCCATGGGGCGCGGGCGCAGATGGCGCTTGCGTTCGAATCCGTTTATGGCACCGCGCCCGCGACTGGCTACCGGACGGTGCCGTTTGCCAGCACCACGCTCGGCTCCGAACAGCCACTGATCGCGTCGGAACTACTGGGCCAAGGGCGCGATCCGCTGGCCCCGATCAAGGACGCGGTCACCGCCGACGGCGATGTCGTGGTGCCGATCGACGTCGAGAACCTTGGGCTGTGGCTGAAGGCGGCCTTCGGCGCGCCTGTCACCTCCGGCACGACGCCCAAGACCCACACCTTCCAGTCCGGCAACTGGACGCTGCCGAGCATGGCCATCGAAACAGCGATGCCCGAGGTGCCGCGCTATGCGATGTATACCGGCTGCGTCTGCGATCAGCTTTCCTGGCAGATGGCGCGGTCGGGGCTGCTGACCGCCACTGCCCGGCTGGTGGCACAGGGCGAGAGCGTCGCGGCGGCCACAGCCGCTGGCACGCCAACCTCGCTCGCCCTGCAGCGGTTCGGGCACTTCAACGGCGCGATCACTCGCAACGGCTCGCCGCTCGGCAATGTCATTTCCGCCGAGGTGACCTATTCCAATGGCCTCGACCGGATCGAGACCATCCGCTCGGACGGTCGCATCGAGGGAGCAGACCCGGGCATGGCAGCGCTAACCGGTCGGGTGGAGGTCCGTTTCGCCGACAGCACGCTGATCACGCAGGCCATCGATGGCACGCCTTGCGAACTGGTCTTCGCCTGGAGCCTCGGCGCAAACGCCAGCTTCACCTTCACCGCCCATGCCGTCTATCTGCCGCGCCCCCGGATCGAGATCCCGGGCCCGCAGGGCATCCAGGCCACCTTCGACTGGCAGGCCGCCAAGGCCGTCAGCCCGGCCCGCATGTGCACCGCCGTCCTCGTCAACACTGTTGTGAGTTATTGATCATGATCAGACTGAACCTGACCGCCAACCCTTCGTGGCTGACCCTCGCCCCCGGCCTGCACCTGCAAGTCGCGCCTCTGACCACCGCCTTGATGGTCTCGGCGCGTGCCGACCCGGCCATCGAAGCGTTGCCGGACATCGCCACACAAGAAGAACTGGCGCTGGCCATGGCCAAGGCTGTCGCCCGCCGCGCGGTGCTGGATTGGGAAGGGGTCGGCGATGACGTGGGCAATGCTGTGCCAGTCTCGCCGGAAGGCATCGACGCCCTGCTGGAAATCTGGCCGGTCTTCGAGGCGTTCCAGACCCAATATGTCGCCAAGGGCCTGATCCTGGACGCAGAAAAAAACGTCTCCGCGCCCTTGCCGAATGGTCCTTCGGCGGGGGCGACCGCTACTGCGCGGCCTGCGAAGGGCGCTGCCCCGACTGCCCCGCAAGATTGAACCGGCCAAAGACGGAAGATGGCTGGCAGGTCTGGGACCTAGTCGGCCGCCTTGGTGGGCAGCTGCGCGTGATCCCCGGCGCAGTGCTCGGCTGGGACATGGGCGCGGCGCTGGCAATGGCGCAGGCCCTCGGGATCGACGCCCTCACCGCCGCCGAACTGCTGCCCGAGATCGAGGCGGTGATGGTGCGCAAGCTCAACGAACAGATCGGAGAGGGACATGGCTGAGAAGAGGGTCAGTGTCCGACTGGTCGCCGAAGGCGGCCGTCAGGTCCGCGCCGAGTTGGAAGGCATCGGTGAGGCGGGCACGCGCGGGTTTGGCCGACTGTCCTGCGAGATGGAACTCGCCAATGCTCGCCTCGGCAGCTTTGCCCGCAAGGCCGGAATTGCCCTGGCGGCGGTGACGGCCGCTGCAGCCGCCGCCGGTGTGGCGATGGTCCGCTCGGGGCTCGACGTCATCGGCGCGCAGGCGGACATGGCCGCCTCGCTCCGCACCACTGTGGAAAGCCTGCAAGTGCTGACATGGGCTGGGGAACTGGCCGGTGTCTCGATGGGCGAGATCGAACAGGCCACCAAGAAGCTGACCACGCGGCTTTCCGAAGCGGCAGCCGGATCGGGTTCGGCCGTTGGGGCTTTGCAGCGGCTGAACCTGACAGCCGCCGAACTACAGGCCTTGCCGCTCGACCAGCGCATCGTCGCCATTCAGGAGGCACTGAACCAGTTCGTTCCGGAAGCAGAACGCGCTGCCGTGGCTTCGGACTTGTTCGGTGACAAGGCGGCGCTGGCGTTCCTGCGCATCGACTCCGCTACGCTGCGCGAGGCGGCGCAGGACGTGCAGGATTTCGGGGTGGCGGTCAGCGCGGCTGATGCCGAACAGATCGAACGCACCGGCGATGCCATCGCCAAACTGAGCCTGATCTGGCTGGGCCTGACCAATCGCCTGACTGCCGCCGTCGCCCCGGCGCTGGAAACGGTGGCAAACGCACTGGCCGACATGGCGCGCGGCACCGGGCCCATCGGCGGCGCAATCACCATGGTCTTCGACAACCTCGCCCGGCTTGCTACCTATGCCGCGACCTTCGCTGCCTTCATGGCGGGTCGCTGGGTGGCCGGGCTGGCCGTCGCTGCCCTGTCGGTGCGCGGCCTCGCCACCGCACTCGTGTTCCTGCGGGGCGCGCTGATCCGCACCGGGATAGGTGCGCTGATCGTCGGCGCGGGGGAACTGGTCTATCAGTTCTCGCAACTTGTCACCCGTGTGGGTGGTGTCGGCGAGGCAATCCGGCTGCTGGGCGATCTCGCATCGGAGGTCTGGTCGCGCATCGGCCTGGCGCTCGACGCAGCCTTTGCCAACATGGCTGCTGGCTGGGAAGGACTGAAGTCGGCCGGGCTGTCGGCCCTTGAAGGCACCATCGGGGGCGTGGTCAGCTTTGGCGACCGGACAGCCGCTATTTTCCAAGGGGCCTATGATGCCGCCGTGGCAATCTGGGGCAGTCTGCCCGGCGCCATCGGCGATTTTGCCTTCCAGGCCGCGAACGGACTGATCTCTGGCGTCGAGGCGATGCTGAATGGCGTCGTCACGCGCATCAACAATTTCATCAACGGGTTGAACGCGGCACTCGACCTGCTGCCCGACTGGGCGGTCGGCGAAGGCGGGGTGCGGATCGGCACGCTGGACCCGGTGGAATTGGCGCGGATCGGCAACCCGTTCCAGGGGGCAGCGACAGCGGCCGGGGCTGCTGCAGCGGATGCCTTCTTGGCGGCACTGTCGCAGACTTACCTCGAGCCGCCCGACCTCGGGCTTGGCGCGATGGCCGACGATGCGCGTGGCCGGGCCGACGGCTATCGCGAGGCGGCAGGAATGCTGGCCGATGCTGCGGGCCGTCCACTGGCCAGTTGGCAGGCCTTGCGCGACGCGGTGACTGGCACCGGGACGGAGGCCGAAACGGCATTGGCAGATGCCGCCAGTTCGGCGGATGCCCTGAACACTGAGTTGGACGAGACGACTACCGCTGCCGAAAGTGCGGGCGCAGCTGCGCGCGATACCGGGGCGGCGGCGGCTGACGGGGCTGATCAGGCTGCGACTGGCTGGGGCGCGGTAGCCGCCGCGCTCGCCGACTATGCCGCCAAGGCGCGGAGTATAGGCGGCGATATCGGAAGCGCGCTGGTCGGGGCCTTCACCTCGGCCGAGAATGCAGTCGGCGAGTTCGTCAAGACCGGTAAGCTCGATTTCCGCGATCTGGTCACGTCCATGATCGCCGATCTGGCCAAACTGGCGGCGCGGACATTCATCCTCGGCCCTATCGCCAACGCACTGTCTGGAGCCTTCGGCGGTGCTGGTGGTATCTTCGCCAACATTCTGCACACTGGTGGCATGGTCGGATCGCCGGGCCCAGGTCGCATGGTCCCTGCGTTTGCCTTCGCGAATGCCCCGCGCATGCATGCGGGCGGCTGGGCCGGGATCAAGCCCGACGAGGTTCCGGCGATCCTGCAACGCGGCGAGCGTGTGCTTTCCCGCCGCGAGGCCGCTGGTTACGGCCAAGGCTCGTCCAGCGCACCCGCCGTCAACGTCACCATCATGGCGCGCGACGCCGAAAGCTTCCGGCAGTCGCGCACGCAGGTGGCCAGCGACATCGCGCGCGCTGTGTCCCTCGGCCGGAGGGGCATGTGATGGCATTCCATGAAGTCAGGTTCCCCGACAACATTAGCCGCGGGGCGCGCGGGGGGCCGGAACGGCGCACGCAAGTGGTGGAACTGGCCTCTGGCGACGAAGAGCGCAATGCCAGCTGGGCCAACTCGCGCCGCCGCTATGATGTCGCCTACGGCGTCCGCCGCGCTGACGATCTTGCGGCGGTCGTCGCGTTCTTCGAAGCCCGCAACGGCCGCTTGTACGGCTTTCGCTACAAAGACTGGGCGGATTACAAATCCAGCCTGCCGTCACAGGCGGTGGCGCCGACCGACCAACCCATCGGCACCGGCAATGGTGCTGTCACCACCTTCGCCCTGCTGAAGCGCTACACGTCTGGCGCGCAAAGCTGGACCCGCGCCATCGCCAAGCCGGTGGCAGGGACCGTCCGTCTCGCCCTGAACGGCGTCGAACAGATGTCCGGCTGGAGCGTCGATACCTCCACCGGCAACGTCACCTTCATCACCGCCCCGGGCGCGGGCGTCGCAATCACGGCCGGTTTCGAATTCGACGTCCCGGTCCGCTTTGACACCGACATGCTCGACGTCACGCTCGACCTCGAGCGGCTCGGGTCGATCACATCTATTCCACTTCTGGAGATCCGGCGATGAACGAAGAAACCGGCTTTGTTGCCGCCGTCCTGCGCGATCTAGCGACCTCCACCGCCGTCATCCTGGCGGCCTGGGGCGCGCTTGGCGGCGCGACCAATGCGCTAACTACGCGGATGCGGCTCCGCGATGCGCTGCGCCACATCCTGCTCGGCGGTCTGATCGCCGCCGGGATGGGCAGTCTGTCCATGGCGGTGATCACCGCCTGGCTTGGCCTGCCATCGCAGGCAATCCCGGCCGGGGGTGCGGCAGGCTCGGCCGCCTATCTCGTCGGCGTCTTCGGCCCCGCCTTCATCGAAGTCGTCCTTGCGCGGCTGCGCAGTGGCAAGGGGGGCAACCCCGATGCATGAACTGATCCGTCTCGCGCGCGCCATCCGCTGCGACGCCGCCGATCCGGCACAAGCTTTCAGCCATCGACTGCGCATCGGCCTTCTGGTCGCCGCGCTGATCCTGATCCTGTCCTCCATATTCGGGTAATCTCATGCACATGACAGACCGGGGCCTGCTGGCCCTCGTCCGGCACGAAGGACTCGTGCTCGGACCCTATCTCGATGTCAAAAACGTCTGGACCTTCGGCATCGGCCACACTGCTGCCGCCGGTCCGCCCGATCCGGCAAGGATGCCGCGCGGCATGCCCGCCGATCTCGACGTCGGGATCCGCGAGGCGTTCCTGCTCTTCCGCTCCGACATCGTGGCCTATGAGGCCGAGGTGCTGCGCGCGGTGAAGGTGCCGCTGGAGCCGCACGAGTTCGATGCGCTGGTCAGCTTCCACTACAATACCGGTGGCATCGCGAAAGCCTCGCTGACCCGCCATCTGAACGAGGGCAACCTCGCCGCCGCCGCACAAGGGTTCATGGGCTGGCTCCGCCCCGCCACGATCCGCACGCGCCGCGAGGCCGAACGCGATCTGTTCCGCGATGGCCGCTACCCGACCGGCACCATCCCGGTCTGGGCGGTGGATCGCAATGGCCGCGTCGATTTCTCGCGGCCGATCCGGCGTCTGGCCGAGGCCGAGGCGCTGGCATTGCTGCGCCCAGGGAGCGTGCCCGTGCCGCTGCCGGTACCGACCCAACCGCCTGCCGCCCCTTCGTGGTGGCAGCGGCTGATGGAATTTTTCACAGGAAAGGCAACATCATGAACTGGAACCTTGCACGCGGGCTGGTCTATCTGGCCTGTCTTGCTGCCTCCGGGCTAGCCATGGCCGGGCTTGCGGATTTCGATCTGATGACCGGCAGCTTCGATCTGCGTCCCTTCAACCTCTACGCCCTGACCGGCACGGTCGGGGGCGTGGTTTCCTCGGCGCTGGCCTCGGTGGCCCTGTGGCGCGGTTGGGGGCGGAAGTGAAGGCTCTCCCGCCCGCACTTCAGGCCCATCTCGACGAGGGCACGACGACGCTGGCCTGGTGCTGGCGGATCGTGCGGGCCGATGGGGTGACGCTTGGCTTCACCGATCACGACCGACCCCTGACGTTCGACGGCACCGATTTCGAGCCGGAGAGCGGCTTTGCGGCCTCCGAGGTGCGCTCGGGATCCGACCTCTCCGTGGATGCGCAGGATGCCCAAGGCGTGCTGTCATCCGACCGGATCACCGAGACAGACATCCTTGACGGTCGCTGGGACAATGCGGCGGTCGAGGTCTGGCGCGTGAACTGGGCCGCGACCTCCCAGCGCCTGCTGATGCGGCGCGGGGCCATCGGCCAAATCCGGCGCGGGCGGCTGGCATTCGTGGCCGAGGTGAGATCATTGGCCCATGTGCTGGGCCAGACGGTCGGCAGAACGTTTCAGGCGAGCTGCGATGCCGCCCTTGGCGATACGCGCTGCGGGGTCAATCTCGAGGCACCGGCGTTTAAGGGCACCGGCGCGATCATCGACATGCTGCGCGACCGCGCCTTTACCGCCTCTGGTCTCGGAAGTTTTACCTCAGGCTGGTTCACCTTTGGCACGCTCGACTGGACCAGCGGGGCCAATGCCGGGCGGCGGGCCGAGGTGTTAGCGCACGACCTCGTCGACGGCGTCGCCATCCTGACCTTGCTGGAAGCCCCGGTGCGCGCCATCGCCGGGTCGGCCACCTTCACCATCCGCGCCGGGTGCGACAAGCGCATCGCGACCTGCGGCACGAAGTTCGCTAATGTCCCCAACTTCCGGGGCTTTCCCAATATCCCCGGCCAGGATGCGGTCCTGCGCTATGCCAGCACCGATGGCGGCCACGAGGGGGCGGTGCTGTGACAGCGGCCGATCTCGACACCGTCATCGCCGTCGCCCGGTCCTGGATGGGAACGCCGTACCACGACCAAGCCAGCCTGAAGGGCGTCGGCTGTGATTGCCTCGGTCTGGCGCGCGGTGTCTGGCGCGAAGTCGTGGGGCCCGAGCCTTTCCTGATCCCGCCTTACAGCCGGGACTGGGGCGAAAGCGGCCCGCGCGAAGTGCTGGCCGATGGCGCGCGCCGCATGATGCCGGAAATCGCACCCGAAGTTGCACCCCCCGGTGCGCTGATCCTGTTCCGCATGATGCCGCGCGCCATCGCCAAGCATGTCGGCATCCTGACCGGTCCCGACACCTTCCTCCATGCCTATGAGCGGCTGGGCGTGATCGAGGAACCGCTGACCCCAATGTGGCAACGCCGCATCGCCTTCGCCTTCCTCTTTCCCCAGCTCTGAGAGTTTCCCATGGCCACGCTCGTCCTCGGCGCTGTCGGCACTGCCATCGGCGGGGCCTTTGGCGGTGCGATCCTCGGCTTTTCCGGCGCGGCCATCGGTGGGTTCATCGGCTCGACCGTTGGCTCTGTGGTCGACAGCTGGATCGTGTCGTCGCTGGCCCCGGCCCAGCGGATCGAAGGCGCGCGGCTCGACACGCTGCGCATCACCTCGGCCACCGAAGGGGCGGTGATCCCGCGGCTTTACGGCCGGATGCGCATCGGCGGCAACATCATTTGGGCCACTGACTTCCGCGAGGAAACCAAGACCACCACCCAAGGCGGCGGCAAGGGCGGCGGTGGCGGCAAGGTCAAGACCACCGAATACCTTTACTATGCCAGCTTTGCCGTGGCGCTCTGCGAGGGTCCGATCACCGGCATCGGTCGCGTCTGGGCGGATGGCAAGGCGATGGACATGACCGGCGTGACCTGGCGCTTGTATCCCGGCAACGAGGCGCAGACCGCCGATCCCTTCATCGCCTCCAAGATGGGGGCCGCCAACACGCCCGCCTATCGCGGCACGGCTTATGTCGTATTCGAGGATCTGGCGCTGGCCAGTTTCGGCAACCGCCTGCCGCAGCTGTCGTTCGAGGTGTTCCGCCCGCTGGCCGATGCCGATACTGCCGAGGGGCTGACCCGCGCTGTTACCCTGATCCCGGCCTCGGGCGAGTTCACCTATGCCACCGACGCCATCCGCAAGGGCAGCGGCGGGGCGACGGTCGCGGAAAACCTGAACGCGTTGCCCGATCAGCCCGACATCGTGGTGGCGCTGGACCGGCTGCAGGCCATGGCACCCGCGGTCGAAAGCGTCAGCCTCGTCGTGGCCTGGTTCGGCAATGACCTGCGCGCAGGGTTCTGCAAGGTGAAGCCGGGTGTCGAGGTTGCGTCCAAGGCCACCACGCCCGCAAACTGGTCGGTGAATGGCGTCAGTCGCGCCAGCGCGCATCTCGTCAGCCGCGACGCTGAGGATCGGCCGGTCTATGGCGGTACGCCTGCGGATTTCGCGGTGGTGCAGGCGATCCAGGAGATGAAGGCGCGCGGGTTGCGGGTCACCTTCTATCCCTTCCTGCTGATGGATGTGTCCCCCGGCAACACCCTGCCGAACCCCTACAGCGCCAATGCCGCCACGCCGGGCCAGCCCGCCTTCCCATGGCGGGGGCGGATCACCTGTTCTCCAGCGGCGGGCTTTGCCGGATCGGTCGACAAGACCGGCACGGCGGCAACGCAGGTTTCCGCGCTGTTCGGCGCGGCGACGCCGGGCAATTTCCGCGTGTCGGGCGAGACCGTCACCTTCACCGGCTCGCCCAGCGACTGGGGTCTGCGCCGCATGGTGCTGCACTATGCGCACCTTTGCGCGGCTGCGGGCGGGGTCGATGCCTTCCTGATCGGCACCGAGATGCCCGGCCTCACCACCATCCGCTCGGGGGCCAGCACTTATCCTGCCGTCACCGCCTTCAAGACCCTCGCGGCCGACGTGAGCGCCGTTCTCGGGGCAGGCACAAAGATCGGCTATGCCGCCGACTGGTCCGAGTATTTCGGCCACCATCTGCAGGACGGCAGCGGTGATGTCTATTTTCACCTCGATCCGCTGTGGTCGGATGCCAACATTGATTTCGTGGGCATCGACAACTACCTGCCGCTGTCCGACTGGCGGGATGGCTTCGATCATGCAGATGCGCTCGAAGGCTGGCCTGCGATTTACGACCGCGCCTATTTGCAGGCGAACATCGCGGGCGGTGAAGGGTTCGACTGGTTCTATGCCAGCGCCGCCGACCGCTCCGCGCAAATCCGCACGCCGATCACCGATGGCGCGGCAAGCAAGCCGTGGGTCTTTCGCCCCAAGGACATCAGTGCCTGGTGGACGAACCCGCATTTCAACCGGCCGGGCGGGGTGGAGAGCGGCTTGGCCACCGCATGGGTGCCCCAATCGAAACCGATCCGCTTCACCGAACTGGGTTGCCCGGCCATCGACCGGGGTACGAACCAGCCGAACGTCTTCTTCGACCCGAAGTCGTCGGAGAGCTTCACGCCGCATTTCTCGCGCGGCTGGCGCGACGATGCCATCCAGCGGGCCTATCTGGAAGCCAGCTACCTGCATTGGGGCGACCCGGCCAACAACCCGATCTCCGCCGTCTATGGCGGTCGCATGGTGCATGTGCCCGAATGCGCCGCTTGGACCTGGGATGCGCGGCCCTATCCGTTCTTTCCCGAACTCACCGATGTCTGGACCGATGGCCCGAACTGGCGGCTGGGCCACTGGCTGACCGGGCGTCTGGGGGCGGTGTCGCTGGCGGCGCTGGTCCGCCATCTCTGCCTGCGCGCTGGCCTGCCGGAAGCCCTGATCGACGTCACCGGCCTCTGGGGCGCGGTCGAGGGCTATGCCATCGCAGCACTTGAAGCGCCGCGCTCCTCGATCAGCACGCTGGCGCGACATTTCGGCTTCGATGCGATCGAGACGGAAGGCATGGTCCGCTTCGTCATGCGCGGGCGGGCGTCAATTCTGACCTTGGCGCATGACGACCTCGTGGCATCGCGCGAGGGCGAGGCACTGGAACTGGTCCGCGCGCAAGAAACCGAACTGCCGCAGGCGCTGAAATGGCAGGTGGCGCGAGCCGACGAGGATTACGATGCAGCCCTTGTCGAAGCCCGCCGTATCACCGTCGACACCACCCGCATCGCGTCCGAGTCCTTCCCGATGGCAATCCCGCCCGAGGAGGCTGAACGCCGCTGCCGCCGGGCGCTGATGGAAGCCTGGATCGGCCGCGAAAGCGCCACCTTCCGTCTGCCGCCGTCACGGCTGGCGCTGGACCCCGCCGATGTGATCCGGCTGGTGCATGATGGCCGTGCGATCGAGGTGCGCCTTGTGTCCATCGCCGATTCCGATGGGCGCGGCATGGAGGCCGTCCGTCAGGACCGCGCCGCCTATGACCTGCCGCCCGGCGATCCGCGCCCGTCCACGTTGACCCGGTCTGTTGTCTTCGGCGCGCCGGATGTGGTGCTGCTCGACCTGCCGCAACTGTCCGAGGACCAACCCGCGCACCGGCCAATGGTCGCGGCGCATGCGGTTCCATGGCCGGGCGAGATGGCGGTGTTCCGCAGCCCCTCGACGGATGGATTTGCCTTGCTGACCACCTTCGGCAGCCGCGCCCGGATTGGCACGCTGGTGTCGGACTTCTACCCGGGCCCGACCTCGCGCTTCGATCTCGGCAACGCGCTGGTGGTCGATCTGGTCTCCGGCACGCTGGAAAGCGTCACCGACCTGACACTGTTCGGCGGCGCCAATGCGCTGGCGGTGGAAAGCGCGCCCGGCATCTGGGAGATCGTGCAGGCGGGTGCGGCCGAACTGATCGCCCCCAGCCGCTATCGCCTCACCCGCCTCCTGCGCGGCCAGCGAGGTACCGAAGCCGCGATGGGCAATCCTGCCCCGGCTGGGGCACGCGTGGCGGTCCTAGACTCAGCGCTGGCCCCGCTGCCCATTGCCGAGGCCGATCTCGGTCTGCCGTGGAACTGGCGCATCGGCCCTGCGGCGCGGTCCGTCAGCGACGTCAGCTACACCGCGCTGGCCTTCACGCCAGCCGGTCGCGGCCTCGTGCCCTTCGCCCCGGTGCATGTCGCGCAGCCGTGGCGCACGGCGCGCAGCCCGGGCGATCTGACGATCCGCTGGACGCGCCGGTCGCGCGCACTGGTGGCCGATGCCTGGGAACAGGTCGAGGTGCCGCTGGCCGAGGACCTGGAAAGCTACGACGTCCAGATCCTCGACGGGGCTGTCGTCAAGCGGACGCTGACCAGCAGCACGACCTCCATCCTCTACACCGCTGCACAGCAGACCGCCGACTGGGGTGCGCCGTTCAGCCCCGGCCAGACACTGGCGATCCGCATCTGCCAACTCTCGAACCGCCTCGGTCGCGGCGATCCCGCCACCGTCACCCTCCAGTTCTGAAGGCCCGACATGTCCGACACCTCCACCCACCTTGGCCTGCCATACCTGCTGGCGGCCCAAGCCCAGAAGCATGTCACCCATAACGAGGCCCTGCGCCTGCTCGATGCCATGGTGCAGCTGTCGGTCCTCGACCGCACGCGCACCACGCCGCCCGCCAGCCCCGCAGATGGCGATCGGCACCTTGTGGCATCGGGCGCGACGGGCCTCTGGGCCGGGTGGGATCTGAACGTGGCCTTCTGGGTCGATGGCTCCTGGCTGCGCCTCGTGCCACGTCCCGGCTGGCTGGTGTGGATCGCGGCGGAACAGGCATTCGTGGTCTGGAATGGCAGCGCTTGGGATCCGGTCGGCGTGCCGCAGGATGTGTCCGATGCGATCTTCAGCCTCGTCAACGACGCCGATCCGACGAAGAAGGCGCTGTTTTCGCTGTCGGGGATCACCACCGGAACAACCCGAACCTTCACACTGCCGAACACCACGTCGGAACTGGCGATCCTCGCGGGTACGCAGACCTTCACCGGCAACAAGACCTTCTCCGGCACGCTGACCGCCTCAGGCACCGTCACGGTCTCGGCGGCATCGGCCAGCATCGGCACAGCGACGACGACGGCCACCTATGGCATGGGCACTGGGGCGACGACCACCGGCGTCACCAAGACCGTGAACCTCGGCACCGGCGGCGCATCCGGATCAACCACGGTCGTCAACATCGGCTCGGCCACGGCAGGGGCCGGGGGCACCACGGTCGTGAACACGCCCACAGTGACTTTCGCCAATGCGGTGACGCAGGTCGGCATGCCCCAGGCCAACCTGACCGCGCAGCTTCTCGGCCTCGGCGGGGCGACAGCCGACAGTTACAACCGGGTATCGGTCAACACCCCGGCGCTCCTGTTCAACAACGCAGGCGCCGGGGTCGAGGCCACGGTCAACAAGGCCGCCGCCGGGAACGACGCAGCTTTCGCCTTCAAGACCGGGTTTTCGGTGCGGGCGCTGATCGGCCTGCTGGGCAATGATGATTTCAGCTTCAAGGTCAGTCCGGATGGTTCAGCCTTCTTCGATGCCTTGAAGATCGACCGCACCAATGGCCAGGTGGAACTGCCGCAACCCACCATCCTGCCGGGCCTGAACGCCGCCCCATCCCCTCCGTCCATCGGCAAGGCGGCCGTTTATGCGCGCAACCGGGCGGGGGCCCCTTGGATCGACGTCATGCGCCCCTCCGGCCGAGACTTCCCTCTCCAGCCTCATTTCGGGGTCAACCGGATCGCCAACTGGTCGCCCTCTGTCACCACCACGATCACCACCGAAGGCCTGCCGATCACCTCGGTCGGAACGGTTTCACACCCGACCCTCGCGGCAACCAACCTGGCCGCCAGTATGCGGCGCTGGCGCCTGACTTCGGCTGCGGTGGTGGACTCGGCGGCCGAACAGCGTTCTGCGGGTTGGGCCTGCTGGCGCGGCAATGCGGCGGGACTGGGCGGCTGGACCTTCGTCACGCGGATTTCGCTGACGACGCTGCAGGCAACCGGCATGGGCTTCTTCGGGCTTTACGGATCGACCGCCGCGCTCGCCACCACGCTGGCGCTGGCCGCCGCCATCAACTGCATCGGCATCGGCTTCCAGCGCGGCACCCACACCCGCTGGCAGCTGGTTGCAAACGACGGCACCGGCGCGCCGACGTTGACGGACATGGGGGTGAGTTTCGGCATCGCGACGGGTGGGGTGCTGACGCTGTACATCGCGGCACCGCCCAATGGAGGTTCCGTCTGGGTGCGGGCGGTCGACGAGGTTTCCGGCGCGGTCTTCGAGCAGGAAGTCACCGCCGACCTGCCAGCCAACACGCAGTTCCTGTCACCCCGACTGTTCATGAACAATGGGGCGACAGCAGCGGCGGTCGCTTATGATTGTTCGGGGGTGTATATCGAGACGGATTACTGAAATGCTGATGCGGCGAACGTCCGGCGCTGTAGCAGCATCCAGGAGAGGACAGGGTGTGTGCCCACGCCGCGCACGTAGTTCATGCCTGACTCGGATCATCTGCCGCGCCCGGGCACCGGGCACTTCGTTGACTTTCAAAGCTTTACGCGTCTAGATCGACGGCAAGGGGTAGATCCTCACTCATACTCTAGGAAGACTCCGGGATGGCGCTATTCGGCAAGCAATTATTTAAAAGCTCAGATGCCCGGGCGGAAGACGCCTACAAATTAGGCGTCTTGGCTGTGAGCGCCAAGAACTTCCAAGCGGCCTATGACCACTTCAATCGGGCGGCCGAAGGTGAGCACGGATCTGCGTATTACAACCTGTTCCTCCTGCACGGAGGCGGCTATCTGCCCACCTTCGATCTCGATGCCGCAGCGGACAATTTCTACAAAGCGGCGGCAATTGGCCATCCCAAGGCAGAGCAGCAACTTTACATGTTGGAGGGTGCTGATCGAGCCGGTTTCGGTATGGACAACCTTACCGCGTTGGCCTCAGGCTCAGTCGAAACCGGCTTTCTCCCACCGATTTTAATGGTCTGCGCTTGTCGTTTTGTGAGCGCCGTCAGCATCAAGTATGGTGCTACGATGGACGTTATTGCCTATGAGTTGGACGCCGCGAACTCCAGTGAAGACGGATATGTGCAAGCCTTTATTCGTCGAACGGGAATAGACCTTGGTTTTTACAGGGGAGGCCTTAATCGTCTTGTCGAAGGATCCGCTGCCGACCAGATCACCGATGGTCTGAACGATTTCAGCCTGAGTCTCAGCCGATCTGGAATGGGAAGCAAACTCGGAAAGATGGCCCGCTGCACCGTGGTCGGCCATGTGATCAAGAAATCCTATTTAGGAGAGAACGCAGCGCCGCTTCTGGGCGTAAAGCGCTTCTTCGAAGTCTGAATGCAGAACGGACCGCCGACAGTTCGACATCGCCTGCACGATGAAACGGACAGCCTTCAGAAGACTTCGCCTCGTAGCCGACCGTTTTCGGTCGCACAAAGGTCACTTGGCACGGCCAATACATTGTTTCGACAGGTGATGGTGGGCGGTCCAGACAATGATTGAGTGGCTGATCGGTGCGGCCGTTTTCGGGTTGGTTGGAGAACTCTTCGGCGCATCGCGTCGGCCGTCATCGGCTCCGTCGTACCAGCCCGTCAGCACCCGCCCAAAATTTACCCTGACACCGCAGGCTGCCGAAGAGCAGAAGCCGGAGACCGCGTGGGATGCCGAAAAGTTCCACGAGTTGTCGGCGGCCTTGGACTGGCTTGAAAGCCCTTCTCGGTACCCTGCGGCTTGCGTGACGCCACCGATCTTGTCTGAGGCCGCAAAATATCGCGGCTTTCTGAAGCAGGAACTGGTCCGCGTAGAAGGGATGATTGCCGACAAGGCGGTTTGCGGACGGATCAATGACTTCTTGAAAGATCCCAAACTTGCCAGGGAGGGCGCCATAGCGGTGCACCTGGAGCGCGAACTTGCCCGATGGGCGCGCTTTCTCGATGGAGTCGAGTCTCAGCCGCTCACAGCCGAACAGCGGCGCGCCGTGCTCAGTGAAGAAGACGCCACCCTAGTTCTCGCTGGTGCGGGGTCAGGCAAAACAAGCGTCATAACTGGGAAGGCCGCTTACCTGCTAAAGTCGGGTATCCGTGAGTCAGGAGAAATTCTTCCATTGGCCTTCGGGAAAGAGGCCGCAAATGAGATGGCCACGCGCATAGGCCGGGCGTGCAACGTGCCAGTCAAGGCCTGGACATTCCACGCGTTGGCCTACCACATCATCGGCGATGTTGAGGGCACGAAACCACCTCTTGCTTCTCATGCGGGTGACCAGAAACGGTATTCTGACGTGATCCGCAGGATTCTTCAGCAGCTGGTCGGGACTGACAAGAAAATCGCGAAAGTAATAGTTGATTGGTTCACGCAGTTCCCCGTCGAATGCGGCAGCGAATGGGACTACGAGACCAAGCACGCTTGGTATACTCATGTCGAAAGCCTCAATCTTCGCACGCTTCAAGGCGAAAAGGTTCGCAGCTACGAAGAATTCCTGATCGCCAACTGGCTGTATCGAAACGGCATTGAATATGAGTATGAGCCGCAGTACGAGCACCGCTTGCCAAATTCTGGACGGCGAGGATACACTCCTGATTTTCGCCTGACCGAGAGCGGCATCTACCTCGAGCATTTCGGTGTTCGGAAAGAGAGATCGCTTTTTGGTCTACCTGATCGCCTGGTTACTGCGCCATTCGTAGACCGTGAAGAATATCTGGCGTCGATGGACTGGAAGCGGAAAGTACATGCCAGTTTTGAAACTCAGCTCATCGAAACCTATAGCTACGAACGTCAAGAGGGACGCCTCCTAGAGGCGCTGGCCGAAAAGCTTGATCCACATGTAACGCTGCGGCCGCGGCCGATTGAGACCATCTATGACCGCGTCGTCGAGATGGGTCATGTCGATAGCTTTACGCAGCTGCTTGGCACGTTCCTGCTTCAGTTCAAGGGCGGCAGCTATACCCTGGCCGCATGCCGATCGAAGGCGGACAAGCTCAACATGGGCGAGCGCGGCAGAGCGTTTCTAGCGGTTTTTGACCCAGTACTCCGCCGATATCAGCATGAACTGGGCGAGAGGATCGACTTCGAGGACATGGTTCTTCGGGCTGCAGGATATGTCGAGAGCAGGGCTTATCAAAGCCCGTTCCGGCATATTCTCGTCGACGAGTTCCAGGACATCTCGCAAGATCGGGCACGTCTTGTCGGCGCCTTGAAAGCTCAACATGGGGATGCCCGGATTTTCGCGGTCGGGGATGACTGGCAGTCGATCTACCGCTTCGCGGGAGCGGACATCCACATCATGCGCAGCTTTGGCTCCAAGTTCGGCGGCGAGTTCGGCTCCCAGAAGGATGTTCATCAAGTCGTGGACCTTGGCCGCACTTTCCGGTCGGTGGACAAGATTGCTCTCGCAGCCCGACGCTTCATTCTTCAAAACCCCGCACAGATAGAAAAGACGATCATTCCGGCCAGCGAAGCAGAAGGCCCTGCGCTTCGTGTGGTTTGGACTAAAAAGGCCAAGCAGGAGGGTGAACTCCTGGAAACGTTGGCGAATCTGACAGAACTCAGTTCCAAGGATCGCGGGACAGGGACGGTGACCAGTGTTCTTCTCTTGGCAAGGTATCGCCACGAGCGGCCTGACATGGCGGCTATCGGGCGAAAGTTCCCAAACCTGTCGTTGAGCTTCAAGACGATCCACGGCTCAAAGGGCTTGGAAGCCGATCACGTCGTCCTCCTTGGATGCAACAATGGCAGGTATGGTTTCCCGTCCGAAATCACCGATGACCCGATCCTGAGCCTTGTCTCACCGGAAGGCGAGCCATTCCAACACGCCGAAGAACGGCGGGTCATGTACGTGGCAATGACCCGCGCACGCTCAACCGTCACGCTGCTGGCGTCCGAAGCCGAGCCCTCATGCTTTGTGCGGGAACTGGTCTCCGATACTGAGTACGGTCTAGCGACTTCGACCGGATCGATGGCTGGTCATGTGCCTTGCAGCGAATGTGGTGGGCGTTTGCTTCCCGTGCCCGCCCGGGATGGCCGAGTATGGTATCGATGCGAACACAGCCTTATGTGCAGCAATTACATGCCCGCCTGCAGTCACTGCGGGATCGGGATGCCGGCCGCTTCGGGGCCTTCGGCGATCCTCGAATGCTCACATTGCGGTGCCAACCACCATCCATGCCCAAAGTGCTCAGATGGCTGGCTTGTGGAGAAGCACGGGCGGTACGGAGATTTCTACAGCTGCGTTCGCTACCCTGATTGCACAGGAAAGGCCTCAGTGGCGGAAATCAGATCACGTGAATCCGGACAAGAAGACCATTCAGGCGATCTCAAGGTGGGTTTCGCAAAATTTGGCGTGGGGGCACGATGATATCATGGGGCAAGAGTTATTTCTTATTTGAACGCGGTCCATTTGAACATTTATTGGTGGGCGCTATTGGATTGCATGACAGCCTAAAGGCTGATTTGTATCGAAGAACATCGATTATGAAAAAGCGTTTTGGGGATTGCCTTTCGCTCACCCTACATCGACCTCAGGAGAATTGGCATGAAGTTTGATGCCGGACGCGCACTGCAACTACTCAGAGCCGGCTCAGGCAATCCCTCAGCAACCTTCAGGGAAGGCCAAGAGGACGCCATCCGCCATGTGATTGAGGGCAGAGGTCGACTGCTTGTCGTGCAGAAAACCGGTTGGGGAAAGAGCTTTGTTTACTTTATCGCCGCGAAGCTTCTGCGTGACTCAGGGGGCGGACCGGCACTTCTTGTTTCACCTTTGCTGGCGCTTATGCGAAACCAGATAGCAGCGGCAGAGCGCATGGGGGTCCGTGCGGTCACAATCAATTCCGACAACACCGATGATTGGGCCGCAGTCGAGTCCGAACTGGCTTCTGGACGGGTCGATATTCTTCTGATCTCTCCCGAGCGGCTTGCCAATGAACATTTCCAGAATCGTGTGCTGTCCAGGATTGCTGCTCAGGTCTCACTTCTTGTCATCGACGAAGCCCATTGCATTTCCGACTGGGGACACGATTTTCGGCCGCATTATCGGCTTTTGGAGAGGACGGTAAAGGCTCTGCCCCCAAATCTGCGATTACTCGCCACGACCGCAACGGCCAACAATCGGGTGATGGAGGATCTGGGGACAGTCCTTGGGCCCGAGCTTCATGTCACGAAAGGCGATCTCAACCGGAGTTCCCTGACGTTGCAGACGATCCGTCTGCCTAGTCAGGCCGAGCGCCTAGCCTGGATCGCGGGGCAACTGGCCAGCCTGCGGGGGCATGGAATCATCTATACTTTGACCGTCCGCGACGCCAATTCGGTTGCCGACTGGCTGGTATCCCAAGGTTTCAACGTGGCAGCCTACACCGGAGAAACGGGTGAGCGTCGCGTGGAACTGGAACAGGCGCTACTGGAAAATCAGGTCAAGGCGCTCATTGCCACGACCGCTTTGGGCATGGGTTATGACAAGCCGGACCTGGCCTTTGTGATCCATTATCAAATGCCGGGCTCGGTTGTTGCCTATTATCAGCAGGTAGGCCGCGCCGGACGGGCCTTGAAAGCCGCCTATGGCATCCTGCTCAGCGGCGACGAGGAGGAGAGTATCACCGACTGGTTCATCCGCAGTGCTTTTCCCACGAAGGAGGAAGTCGCTGACGTCCTTTACGCATTGGAACAGGAGCCTGATGGGCTTTCGGTTCCCCAATTGCTGGGGCGTGTCAATCTTAGCAAGGGGCGGATCGAGAAGACCATCGCGCTGCTGTCATTGGAATCGCCGGCGCCGATTGCGAAGCAGGGAAGCAAATGGCAACTGACCGCCGCCACGCTGAGCGGGGGTTTCTGGGAGCGCGCCGAACGCCTCACCGCATTGCGGCGCGACGAGTATCGGCAGATGCAGAGTTATGTCCGGTTGCCCTTCGGCCAACATATGGGTTTCCTGATTGATGCGCTCGACGGCGATTCCCGTTCGATTACAGCGCCGTCGCTTCCGCCCCTTTCAACGACGCCGGACCCTGCATTGATCCGGCAGGCCGTCACCTTTCTGCATCGGACCAGCCTCCCGATCTCCCCCCGAAAGC
>NZ_JACIYP010000097.1 GCF_014359905.1 Hoeflea sp.
CCAGCGGATAGCTGGCCGAAACCAAGGGGCGGATGAGCCCCTGGATGATCAGCGTGACAAGGCGGGCGAAGACAGCGGGCGGCTGGAAGGTGCAGCCGAAAATCGTCAGGTCGTTGAGATAGAGGGTGCGCAAGTCCGCCTCGACGATCGGTCCGGCGATGGCGCCAGAAACCGCGTAGCGCCCGCCCGGCCGCAGCGCGTCGATGGCCGCGCCCCAGCCAGGTCCGCCGACGACGTCGATCACCACATCAAGGCTGCGCGGCTGGGCGGTTTCATTCCGGTCGAGGATGCTGGCCGCGCCGGCGCCGCGCACCGCATCGGCCTTGGACGCCGCGCACTGGCCGGTGACCGTCGCGCCGCGCAATGTCGACAGTTGCACGGCGGCAAGGCCGACGCCGCCCGACGCGCCGGTGACGAGAACCCGATCACCTTCGCCGACGCCGGCTCGCTGCAGCAGGTTCTCCGCGGTCCCGAAGGCGCAGGGCATGGCGGCGATCTCGGCATCCGACAGCGGCGAAGCTGTCACGTCGTAAAGATGACGCGCCGGGACGCGGCAGAACTGGGCAAAGGCGCCGTCATAGTCCGACCCGAGCGCCACATAGGCGGTCGGCGCGTCCGCTGTCGGCTCGGGCTGATTGGTCGGGCAGATGACGCGCTGTCCGACGGACCAGCCGGACACATCGGGGCCGATGGCGGCGATCCGGCCGCAGAATTCGGCGCCCTGGATGCGCGGAAACGCGATGGCGCCTGCAAAGCCGCCGTCTTCATGCACATCGCCTTCCGATGTGGCGCCCTTTGCCGCCTTCGCGTACCAGCCGAGCCGCGTGTTGATGTCGGTGTTGTTGACGCCCGCCGCCAGCACCTGGACCAAGACCTCGCCGCTTCGCGGCATGGGCGTGGCCACGTCCTCGCGCCAGTGCAGCACCTCCGGCCCTCCATGGGCGGTCAACACGACTGCGCTCATCCGCTCCGGCACGCTCATGCCCGCAGCCGTTCGTTTGCCGGGTCCCACAAGGGCTGGTCGGGCTGCACCGTGGCCGCAAACCGCTCGCCGAAGATCTCGACCTCGAGCTTCGTGCCGGGTTCGGTGAGGTCCGCGCGCAGCATGCCGAGCGCGATCGACTTGCCGATGCGGTGGCCGAAGCCGCCGGAGGTGGTTTCGCCCACCACCTTGCCGCCATGCCAGAGCGTCGACATGTAGGGCGCGTCGCAGTCGCCCGCCTCGACCAGCAGCGTGACGAAGCGTTTCGACACGCCGCGTTGCCGCTCGGCCAGCAGCGCCTGCCTGCCCTTGAACGCGGGCTTGTCCCATTTGACGAAACGCTCGAGCCCGCCCTGCAGCACCGTATAGTCGGTCGAAAGGTCCCCCTTCCAGGCGCGGTAGCCCTTTTCGAGCCTGAGCGAATTGAGCGCGAACATGCCGAAGGGTTTGAGCCCATGTAGCTTGCCCGCCGCCATCACCGCGTCGAACACCGCCGCGGTGTCGGCAACCTTGGTGTGGATCTCCCAGCCGAGTTCGCCGGCGAAGGATACCCGCACCAGCTGGCACCATGTGCCGGCAACCTGCGCGGACTGGTGCGTGAGCCATGGCTGGCTGAGATCCGCGTCGGTCAGGGAGGCGAGGATCTCGCGCGACTTCGGCCCGGTCAGGATCTGGCAGGAGAATTCCTCGGTGACGTCGCGGATGGAAATCGTGGAGCCCGCCGGCAGGTGCTTGATCAGCCATTCGTAATCGTGCCACTGCGCCGTGGCCGCGGTGATCAGAAAGAAGAAATCCTCGGCCAGCGCCATGATCGACATCTCGGTGACGATGCGGCCCTTGTCGTCGGCGAAGTAGCCAAGCCCGATGCGGCCGGGCTTGGGGATCGCGCCGGTGGTCAGCGTCAGAAGCCAGGCGCGCGCGCCCTCGCCCTCGACCCGGTAGCGCGAGAAGCCCGGCAGATCGAGAATGCCCGCCGCGTCGCGCACCGCCAGGCATTCCTCGCGCACAGCCGCGAACCAGGCACCTTCGCGCGCCCAGGTCTGGGTCGCCTCCTCGCTCGTGTCGTCGCCGGGACGCGCGTACCAGTTGGCCCGCTCCCAGCCATTGTAGACGCCGAACTGGCCGCCAAGTGCCGCGATCCGGTCATGCACCGGCGAGAGCTTCTTGTTGCGGCCCGCCGGCCAGGCATGGTGCGGGAAGTGGATCGCGTATTCGTGGCCATAGACCTCCATGCCCTTGGCCACCGTGTAGTCCGGATCGCAGAAGGCGGTGAAGCGGCGTGGGTCGCACGACCACATGTCCCATTCGGTCTCGCCTTCCATCACCCATTCGGCCAGCACCTTGCCCGCACCGCCGCCCTGGCAGATGCCGAAGGTGAAGACACAGGCCTCGAAGGCGTTGGGCACGCCCGGCATCGGCCCGATCAGCGGATTGCCGTCGGGGGTGTAGGGAATGGGACCGTTGATGTTCTTGGTCAGCCCCGCAGTGCCCAGGAGAGGGACGCGCGCGACGGCGTCGTTGATGTACCATTCAAGCCGTTCCAGATCGTCCGGGAACAGCTGGAACGAGAAATCCTCGGGCATCGGGTCGTCGGGCGTCGCCCAATGGGCCTTGCAGTTGCGCTCGTAGGGGCCGAGGTTGAAGCCGTTCTTTTCCTGGCGGAGATAGTAGGAGCTGTCGACATCGCGCATCAGCGGCAGCTTGTGGCCAACTTCCTTCGTCCAGGCCGCCACCTCCGGCACCTCGTCGAACAGCATGTACTGGTGGCTCATCACCATCATCGGCATGTCGCGGCCGAACCACTTGCCGACCTCGCGCGCATAGTAGCCCGCGGCATTGACCACATATTCGCAGCGGATCTCGCCCTTCTCGGTCGAGATCACCCATTCGTCACCCTCCCGCCGCGCGCCGGTGGCCGGGCAGAAACGGTAGATCTTGGCGCCCAGATCGCGCGCGCCCTTGGCCAGCGCCTGGGTCAGCTGCGCCGGGTCGATGTCGCCGTCATAGGGATCGTAGAGCGCGCCAGACAACTCGTGCGTCTCGGCGAAGGGATAACGCGACGTGATTTCGCCGGGCGACAGGATGTCGAGATCCATGCCCTGGTAGCGCCCCATGCCGACCACGCGCTGGAACTCCTGCAGCCGCTCCTTCGAATGCCCCAGCCGGATTGAGCCGGTGACGTGGTAGTTCATCGGATAATCGACCGCCGCGGCCAACCCGCGATAGAGCTCGGCCGAATAGCGCTGCATGTTCATGATCGACCAGGAGGACGAGAAGGTCGGCACATTGCCCGCCGCATGCCAGGTCGACCCCGCCGTCAGCTCGTTCTTCTCGAGCAGCACGCAATCGGTCCAGCCGGCCTTCGCCAGATGATACAGCGCCGAGACGCCGACCACGCCGCCCCCGATGATGACAACCCGTGCATGCCCTGCGATCTCGCCCACACGTCTCTCCCGCGATCCCGAATTTCGGCGAGTATCCGGGCGGCGCGATCAATCCGCAATTCCGCCAAAACCGCTTTATTAATCGGAAAATCCGATTAGGTTGCAGGGCGGCAATTTCGAGGGACCGGCCATGCAAATCGAGCTTCTTGAAACCTTTCTCGACCTCATGGAAACCAGGAGTTTCAACCGCACCGCAGAGCGGCTGGATCTGACCCAGTCGACCGTTTCGGCACGCGTCCACACGCTCGAAACCATGCTGGGGCGCAAGCTCTTCACGCGCAGCCGCGCCGGCACCCAGCCCACGCCCGCGGGCTTCAGGCTGCTCGATCACGCCCGCGGCCTGCGCCACCAGTGGAACGAGGCGCGGCGCTCGGTGCAGTCGACCGGCAATTTCGCCCAGTCGATGCGCATCGGCATGCAGCACGACCTGGCCTCCAGCCACATCGCCGACTGGGTCACGGGCTTCCGCAAGGTGCTGCCGGACGCCGCGTTCTACATCGAGCTCGATTTCTCCAACCAGATGAGCATCGACCTGCAAGCGGGCGAAATCGACCTGTCGATCATGTTCACGCCCAAGAATCTGCCTGATCTGCATTACGAGCACATCGGCGAACTCGCCTACCGCATGATCAGCTCGAAGGCCGGCCACATCGACGACATCGACCCGCAGAGCTACATCTTCACCAACTACTCGCCCGCCTTCGACAAGGCGCACCGGCAGGTGGTGGCGAACCTCGCCGAAGCGCCGCTGTCGAGCGGCCAGAACGTCACCGTCTGCGGCCTGCTCTCGGGCCTCGGCGGCACCGCCTATGTGCTCGAGGAATCGGCGGAGGCGATGGTGGCGGGCGGCGGCTTCAGCTATGTTCGCGGCGCGCCGCGCATCCCCCAGACGGTCTATTTCGCCGTCCATTTGCGCAACCGCCACTCCCACATCCACCGCCGCCTGCTCGACAGCGTCCGCAAGCAATTGTCGGGGACCCAAGACCCCGGCAGACAACTCCCGGGAGCCTGATTACGACAAATCCGGCGACCGAACAGGCGAAGGGCGCCACTGCAGCGCCCTTCGGGTTTTCAGTCTCAAGCAAGCCCTGGCTAGTGCTTGAACTTGCGGATCTCACCGGCCTTGAGCCGCGAGCTGTAGGAGATCAGTTCCTTCTTCACCAGCCCCATCAGGAAGTAGAGGCAGAAGATGTTGACCACCGCCATGGCAAAGATCGCGGCATCGGAGAAATCGATGACCGGACCGAGATTGGCCGCCGCCCCGATGACGATGAACACGCAGAAGATGAGCTTGAACGTGAGTTCGGACTTCCTGCCTTCGCCAAACATGTAGGTCCAGGCCTTCAGGCCGTAATAGGACCAGGAGATCATTGTCGAGAACGCAAACAGGATCACGGCGATCGCCAGCACATAGGGAAACCAGCTGATTGCCGAGCCGAAAGCCGCCGAAGTCAGCCCCACGCCGCTGGTTCCGCCGACCGTGGCGATCGAGGTGCCGGCTTCGGTGAGCTGATAGAGCCCGGTTGCCGGGTCGACGATCAATTGCTGCGAGATGGTGATGACCAGGGCGGTCATGGTGCAGATCACGACAGTGTCGATGAGCGGCTCGAGCAGCGACACGAAGCCTTCCGTGATCGGCTCCTTGGTTCTCACCGCCGAGTGGGCGATCGCGGCCGAGCCGACGCCGGCTTCGTTCGAGAACGCCGCACGCTTGAAGCCCTGGATCAAGGCGCCGACAAAGCCGCCGGCCACGCCCAGGCCGGTAAAGGCGCCGGCGAAGATCTGGCCGAAAGCCCATCCGATCATGTCGTAATTGACCATAAGGATGATGAATGCTGCGCCGACATAGAGAATCCCCATGAACGGAACCACTTTTTCAGTCACGCTGGCGATGGACTTGATACCGCCGACGATGACCGCAAAGACCACGGCGGCGAAGATGATGCCGGTGATCCAGCCCGGATAATCCCCGACAATGCCGGCGATCTGGGCGTGCGCCTGGTTGGCCTGGAACATGTTGCCGCCGCCAAGCGCACCCAGGATGCAGAAGATCGAGAACAGGACTGCGAGGAACTTGCCGCCCGGCAGTCCGAGTTCGGCGAAGCCCTTGGAGATGTAGTACATCGGACCGCCGGAGACGGTGCCGTCCTCGTATTCGTTGCGGTACTTCACGCCGAGCGTGCATTCGGTGAACTTGGACGCCATGCCGAGCAGGCCGGCCAGGATCATCCAGAATGTCGCGCCGGGACCGCCGATGCCCACAGCCACGGCCACCCCGGCGATGTTGCCAAGTCCCACGGTTCCCGACAGCGCGGTGGCGAGCGCCTGGAAATGGCTGACCTCGCCTGCATCCTTCGGATCCGAATAATCGCCTTTGACCAGACCGATGGCGTGGCCGAAGAACCTGAACTGCACGAAGCCGAAATAGAGCGTGAAGATCGTGGCAGCCACGACCAGCCACAGCACGATCCAGGGAAAGCTGGTTCCCGGGAGCGGCGCAAAGATGAGATTGACGAAAGGCCCTGTCACGGCAGCAAAGGTTTCGTTGACCTTCTGGTCAAGCGTCATGGCTTCCTGTGCCCGGACGGCACCCGCTGACCCTGCTGTGGCGAATGCCAGCAGCAGCATTGTTTTGATCGAATTCATGATTGTCCCCTCAGCTGACAACAGTCACGGGCACCGATGCGTGCATGACCAGGTTGGATGTCGCGCTGCCAAAAATGCGCTTGGTGAAGCCGCCCTCGGAAGACCGGCTGACAATGATCTGCGCCGCGCCCTCCTCCTCGGAGACCGCCATCAGGATCGACGCGACATCCCCATGCCGCACGATTCCCTTGGCCTTGATTCCGGCCGCGGTGAGCTTGGCCACCGCCGGGTCAACGACACGCTGCATGGCCGTTGAGATTTCCTCTTCCCGGCGCTTGTGCCGCTGCGCATTCTCTTCCGCTGTCTGAAAGGAATAAGGCGACCATTCCACCACATAGACAATCAGAAGCTCGCAATCCCCGATCAGGTCCGCGAGGTTCTTCGCATAGGCCACGGCACGTTCGCCGGACCCATGGCCATCAAGGCCCACAACCATTTTTGTCGTCATTTCCGTTCCCTCTCATCTTGCTTCCCCAACCGCGCCCGTTGCGTGAGAAACAACCCGATTCGATCAGTCACAGGATCAAAACGGGCGCCGGAAGCAGATGTTTTTTCAGGTCGTCCCCAGTAAAAACTTTAGTCAAAAAGACTAGTCAATGGAACTTTAATTGGTCTATATTCAGAATTATTGGCCATACTTTGGTAATAAATAGGAAAAAAGACCAAATGAAGAGGAATATGGACCCCATTGATCGCCGCATCCTCAATGTGCTTCAAGCCCATGGCCGATTGTCCATCGTTGATCTGGCCGAGCGCGTGCATCTGACTAAGACGCCGTGCTCGGAGCGCGTGAAGCGGCTGGAGCGTGACGGAGTCATCAGGGGCTATGGGGCAACGCTCGATCCTGCCGAGGTCGGCATGGGTCATGTGATGATCGTCCATGTGAACCTGTCAAAGACCAGCGACAGCTCGCTCGAGGACTTCAACCGCGCGGTCAAGCAGATCCCGGAGGTCCAGACCTGCATGATGATTGCCGGTCCGTTCGACTACATGCTGAAGGTGCGCACCCGCGACATCACCCATTTCAGGGAACTGCTTGGAGAGCGGATCAGCCAGCTGCCGGCGGTGATGCAGACCCATTCCTACGCCGTCATGGAAACCGTCAAGGAAACCGCCATAATCGAACTCAGTCCCTGACAGGCGAGCCCCGCCGGGCTTGGACCGGGACGGGAAGCGGCCTGGCCTGAAGGCCTGCGCCTCAGCTGCGCGCTTGCCGTCCATGGGACAACCCGGCGATCATGCCGCGCAATTCGGCCAGGCCGCGCAGGCGGCCGATCGGCGGATGACCGGGCACTGCACATCCGCCGCAGCACCGGTGTGCCCTTCCGAAACAGCTTCACCCCAGCTTCTTGGTGATCCGGTCATAGCCTTCATGGATGACCCTCTCCATGGCCACCGATGCCGCGTCCCCGTCGCCGCGCTCGATCGCCTCGACGATCATCCTGTGCCGGTTTGCCGTGGCGACATGCCGGTCCGATTCGCCGTAGGGGGAGCTCATCTTGAAGCTCGTCACCAGCGCCGCCTCGATCAGGTTGCCGACCGACAGCATGAACGGATTGCCCGAAGCAGCGTGCAGGGCGAGGTGGAATTCCAGATCGGCCAGCGCGAAATTCTCGTTTGAATCCGCCTTGCTCATCTTCTCGGCGCAGGCATAGAGATGCTCGATCTCCTTCTTGCCGGCGCGGCCCGCAGCCAGGCGTGCGGCAAAAGGCTCGATGGCAAACCGCATGTCCGTCAGATGCTTGAGGAATATCGCGTCGACACCCGCTTCGATATGCCAGACCAGCACATCGGCATCGAACAGGTTCCAGTTCGAGCGCTCCGTGACACGGGTCCCGATGCGGGCCTTGGGAATGATCATGCCCTTGGCCGTCAGCGTCTTCATCGCCTCCCTGAGCACAGTGCGGGAAACGCCAAACCGCTCCACCAGCTCGCCGTCACCGGGCAACAGCGTCCCGCTGGCATAGGCTCCGCTGACAATCTCCTCGCCAAGCTCGTTGACGACAAAGGAGTGCTGACTGCGATTTGCGCGTCCGGAAAAGGTGGCGTTGAGCAAGCAAGTTCTCCCTGGCCGGCTATCCCCCGGCAATGCGTCTCTTGGCTGTTGTCCAGACAAGGCCCTTCTGTAGCACGATGAATGCAAAAAGCAGCATACCAATGAGGATCTTGGTCCACCAGCTCGACAGCGAGCCGTCAAAGATGATGTAGGTCTGGATCAGCCCCATGATCATGACACCGATCAACGTCCCCGCGACAAAGCCGCTGCCGCCCGTGAGCAGGGTTCCGCCGATGACCACGGCGGCGATCGCATCGAGCTCGACGCCGACGGTGGCAAGCGAATAGCCTGCCGATGTGTAGATCGAAAACACGATTCCCGCCAAGCCCGCCAGCAGGCCAGACAGCGCATAGATCGCCATGGTCGTGCGCGCCAGGGGAACGCCCATCAGGGCGGCTGTGTGGGCGCCGCCGCCCACTGCGTAGACGTTCATCCCGAACCGGGTGCGGTGGGCCAGGATGCTGCCTGCAACGACCACCATCAGCATCAGTCCGCCGATCAGCGTGAGCCTGCCCTTGCCCGGCATCAGCCAGTTCAGGTCCTGCATGGAATCATAGAACGCGTGGGTGATCGGCACCGCGTCGATGGACAGCACATAGGCCATGCCGCGCGCCAGGAACATCCCGGCAAGCGTGACGATGAAGGGCGGCATCTCGAGGTAATGGATGGTAGCGCCCATGCTGGCGCCGAACAGTGTGGTCAGCAGCAGCAGCAGCGAAAAGACCATGAGCGGATGCAGGCTCGTGTCGCGCAGCATCACCGCGATGAACACGCCGGCAAACGCGATCACCGAACCGACCGACAGGTCGATGCCGCCCGAGATGATGACGAAGGTCATGCCCACGGCGACGATGCCCAGGAAGGCATTGTCGGTGAGCAGGTTGCCGATCACGCGCGTTGACAGCATTGCCGGATACTGAGCGTAGCAGACCGCATAGGCGACGAGAAAGATAACAAGCGTTGCCAGCAGGGGCAGAAGACGCGCGTTCATGGGGCCACCGTTTCTTTTTCGCTGTCGCGCCCGACGACCGGATCTCGTGAAAAGAACACCAGCACGGTGCGCATCGTCGGCGATTGCAGCACCAGGATGATCAGGATGATGACCGCCTTGATGATCAGGTTGAACTCGGGCGGAAAGCCCGACAGCAGGATGCCGGTGTTGACCGCCTGGATGATCAGCGCCCCGATCAGCGAGGCGATCAGCGAGAACCGGCCGCCCAGCAGCGAAGTGCCACCGATGACCACCGCCAGGATGGCGTCGAGCTCGAGCCAGAGCCCGGCATTGTTGGCGTCCGCGCCGCGAATGTCCGCGGCGGCGATGATGCCGGCCAGCGCCGCGCAGAGGCCCGAGGTCATGTAGACCGCAATCAGCAGCACCCGCGTGTTGACGCCGGCCAGGGTGCTGGCGCGCAGATTGATGCCGATGGCCTCAATCAGCATGCCGAGCGCGGAGCGCCGCACGATCAGCGTCACGATTGCGCCGGTCAGCACTCCGATGATCACCGGCGTCGGGATCGTGAAGACGGAGCCCGAGCCGAAGAAGATCAGGCCTTCATGGTTGAAGGTGAGAATCGCCCCCTCGGTGATCAGCTGGGCAATGCCACGCCCCGCCACCATCAGGATCAGTGTCGCCACGATCGGCTGGATGCCGAGAATTGCGACCAGCACCCCATTCCACAGCCCGCAGGCCAGCCCCGCCGCCAGCGCCATGGCGAGCGTGGGGACGAGGCCGTAGCCCTCGGTGATGCCCCAGGCGGCCGCGGCGCCGCAGATCGCCATCACCGCGCCGACCGACAGGTCGATGCCGCGCGTGGCGATCACCAGCGTCATGCCGATCGCCAGCAGCGCAACCGGTGCGCCGCGGTTGAGAATGTCGATCGGGCTTCCATAGAGCCGCCCATTGGCGATCGAGATCTGGAAGAAGCCGGGAAACATGATCGAGATCAGCCCGGCAATCACCGCAAGTGTGAGCAATTGCGGCCAGATCCGGCGCATAAACAGCATGAGCCCGTTCACGAGATGGCCTCTCTTTCCGGTGCGGCGATGGCGTGGACCATGTTGTCGGTGGTGATGTCGCCGCCGGTCAGCTCGGCCACATGATGCCGGTCGCGTACGACGATGACCCGGTGGCTGTAGGCGACAAGCTCGTCGAGTTCGGACGAGATCACAAGCAGCGACATGCCCTGCTTGCACAGATCCTCGATCAGACGGATGATCTCGGCATGCGCCCCGACATCGATGCCGCGCGTCGGCTCGTCGAGAACGAGGAAGGACGGATTGGTCACCAGCCAGCGCGCCAGCATCACCTTCTGCTGGTTTCCGCCCGACAGCAGTCCCACCGGCTTTTCCGCGTCCGGCGTGCGGATGTCGAGCTTGCTTATATAGTCGTTCGCCATTGCCCTTTGCTCGCGGACAGGGATGCGCCGCATCCAGCCGATCCGCGCCTGCAGGGCAAGGGCGATGTTCTCGCGCACGGTGAGGTCGGCAATCACGCCATCGGTCTTGCGGTCTTCGGGACAGAAGCCAAATCCCGCTGCAATCGCGTCGCGCGGCGAGGTGAGGTTGAGGACGGTTCCGTCACCGCGCCTGGCTTCGCCGCTGTCATGGGCGGCCACGCCGAACAGCACTTCCGCGGTCTCTGTGCGGCCCGACCCCAAGAGGCCCGCGACACCCACCACTTCGCCGGGCTGGATCGACAGGTCGAACGGCTCGATACTGCCCTTGCGGCCGAACCCGCTGAAGGTCAGGCGCGGCGCGCCGGCTCCCACATGGGTCTTGCCGTGGGAGCGCACCTCCTGCTCGAGCGCGCGCCCCAGCATCAGGTTGACCAGGCGCACCCGGTCGATGTCCCGGGTGGCTTCCGTGCCCACCAGTCGGCCGTTGCGCAGCACGGTGACCCTGTCGGTGATCTCGAAAATCTGGTCGAGAAAATGCGAGATGAAGACGATGCCAAGGCCGCGCGCTCTGAGCGATCGGATCACATCGAACACCAGTTCGACCTCCTGGCTGTCAAGGCTCGCGGTCGGCTCATCGAGAATGAGCACCTTGCCCGACAGGGTGACCGCGCGGGCAATCGCAATCACCTGCTGCACCGCGACGGAATAGCTTTCAAGGCTGCGGGTGACATCAATGTCGAGGCCGAACTGCGACAGCACCTCTCGGGCGCGGGCGTTCATGGCGCGGGTCGAAATCATGCCGAACCGTGTCGGCTGGTGGCCGAGGGAGAGGTTTTCCGCCACCGTCAGGTTGGGCAGCAGGTTGACCTCCTGATAGACCGTCCCGATCCCGTAATCCTGGGCGTCGATCGTGCCCTTGGGATCGATGATCGCGCCATTGAGCACAATGTCGCCGCCATCGCGCCGGTAGGCGCCGGTCAGGCATTTGATGAGTGTTGACTTGCCTGCGCCATTCTCGCCGAGCAACGCATGAACTTCTCCTGCCTCAAGCGAAAAATCGACCCCGTCCAAGGCAATGGTGCCCGGAAACGTCTTGCTTACACCCCGGGCGCGAAGAAGCGGCTGACTGTCGCTCTGCGGCATCTGGGTCTCCCCCCGAAATTTTGAAGTGCCGTCTATAGCTCGCGTGCCCACTATGACACATCGGCTTTGTGGCGCCAGACGGCGGCCGGGATGAACCCGGCCGCCGTCCGCCACATCTCAGTAGCCGAGATCTTTCTTCTGCTCGTAGACGGCCTGCGGATCGTCGGCCTGGGTATAGAGCTTGGATTCGGTCTGGATGAACTTCGGCGGCATGGTGCCGTCCTTCATATAGGCTTCCAGAGCATCGAAGGCCGGGCCGGCCATGTTCGGCGTCAGCTCGACGGTCGCATTGGCTTCGCCCGCCGCCATGGCCTGGAAAATATCCGGCACGGCGTCGATCGAGACGACCAGAATGTCTTCGCCCGGCTTCAGGCCGGCTTCCTTGATCGCCTGGATGGCGCCGACGGCCATGTCGTCATTGTGGGCGTACAGCGCGCAGATGTTCTTGCCGCCGTCCTCGGCCTTGAGGAAGCTCTCCATGACTTCCTTGCCCTTGGTGCGGGTGAAGTCGCCGGTCTGGCTGCGGATCAGCTTGATGTTGTCATGGCCGGCGATGGCCTGCTCGAAGCCGTTCTTGCGGTCGATCGCCGGCGACGAGCCGGTCGTGCCCTGCAGTTCGACGACGTTGCACTCCTTGCCGGCAAGCTCGTCCACCAGCCACTGCCCGGCAACTTTGCCTTCATGCACCAGATCGGATCCGACGGCGGTGAGGTACAGATCATCGGACGAATCGACCATGCGGTCGAGCAGGATCACCGGAATTTCGGCTTCCTTGGCTTCTTCCAGCACCGAATCCCAGCCGGTGGCGACAACCGGTGCGATCAGGATGGCGTCAACGCCCTGGGCGATGAACGACCGGAGCGCCTTGATCTGGTTTTCCTGCTTCTGCTGCGCATCGGCGAATTTGAGATCGATGCCGCGCTCCTCGGCCTGCTGAAGCGTCAGCGTGGTTTCCGCGGCGCGCCAGCCGGACTCGGATCCGATCTGCGAAAACCCGACGGTCTGCGCCAGGGCGCTGGACGACATCACGAGCATGGACGCGAGTACACCCGCCCCAAGAATGGCTTTTGTAGATTTCATAATTTCCTCCCAGAATGAAGGGCTCCTGCCCGGAAGTTAAAAAATCATACTATATTATTTTTGTAAACAGCCATCCTGGCCGAGCGGTCAAATTGAAATCCCGCGGCCATCACAAGCCGCCGGCGACCATGAAGCGGATCTTTGAGCTGGTACTGCCCGGGCTCTTAAGGGTTCGACAGGGCTGCAAACCGCGCAGATGCAGTGCGGCCTCCACCGCCCACGCCGCGCCCGAGGCGCCGGAAACTCCGGGAATGGCTCTCACATGGCAACTGCCAGGCCGGCAATCAGCCCTGTCGGCGAAGGCCTCGGACAACCTGGCGATCACCGGTTCAGCTTGCGCGCGGTCTCGGTGCCGACCTTTGTGGCGGCGTCGACGCCGCGCTCACCGGTGCTTGTTCGCCGAAGTCAAATCGGCTTCGCAACCGAGGCAATGGGTAACGTTGCGGGTCCCTCGGACTGATCGCTGAACATCTTTCTCAGCGCGATCTTGTTGATCTTGCCGGTGGCGGTGTGGGGGATGTCGTCGATGAAGACGACCTTTTCCGGGATCCACCATTTGGCGATCTTTCCCTCCATGAATTTGAGGATCGTCGCAGCGTCAGGCTTCGAGCCCTCGCGGGCGACCACAATCAGCAAGGGGCGCTCGTCCCATTTGGGGTCGGTCACGCCGATGACCGCAGCCTCGGCGACGTCGGGATGGGCCACGGCAAGGTTTTCGAGATCGATGGTCGAAATCCATTCGCCGCCCGACTTGATGACGTCCTTGGCGCGATCCGTGATCTGCATGTAGCCGTGCCTGTCGATATGGGCGACGTCGCCGGTCTCGAACCAGCCCTCGCTGTCAAAGGCATCCGCGCCCGCGCCGCCATAATAGGAGGAGGCCACCGCCATGCCGCGGACCTTGAGCCGACCGAAGGTCCTTCCGTCCCAGCCGAGACCCTGCTCATTGTCATCCACCAGCTTCATCTCGACGCCGAAGGGCGCGACCCCCTGCTTCTGCTTGAGATCGTAGAGGACCTCGCCCTTGAGGTCCGCGGTCTCGGGCTTCATTGTCGCGAGCGACCCCACCGGCGACATCTCGGTCATGCCCCAGGCATGGATCACCTCGACATCGTACTCCTGCTCGAAGGCCATGGTCATGGCGCGCGGTGACGCCGATCCGCCGATCACCACCCGCTTCAGCCAGGGCAGCGTCTTGCCGGTCTTGCGCAGGTAATCCAGCAGCATCAGCCAGACGGTCGGGACGGCGGCGGTAAGCGTCACGCGCTCGCTGTCGAGCAGCTCCCAGATCGCTTCGCCATCCATGCGCCCGCCGGGCATCACCAGCTTCGCGCCGGCCATGGGCGCGGCATGCGCAATGCCCCAGGCGTTGGCGTGAAACATCGGCACCACCGGCATCACCGTGTCGCGGGAAGAGATTTCCATGGCGTCGGGGCGGGTCACCATCATCGCATGCAGCACATTGGAGCGGTGCGAATAGAGCACGCCCTTGGGATTGCCCGTGGTCCCCGACGTGTAGCAGAGAGCAACGGCGTCGGTCTCGGCGGCGGCGAACCAGTCAAGGCCCGAGGCCGCCCCGGCGATCCAGTCCTCATAGGCGACGGCGCCGGGCAGCGTGGTCTCGGGCATATGGGCCGCGTCGGTGAGCACCACGATCCGCTTCAGGCCCGGCACCAGCGGCGCAATCTTTTCCATCAGGGGCACGAAGGTGAGATCGACGAACACCATCCGGTCGTCTGCATCGTTCATGATCCAGGCCAGTTGCTCGGCGAACAGCCGCGGATTGAGCGTGTGGCAGATCATGCCCGCACCCATGATGCCGTACCAGGCTTCGACATGGCGGCTGGTGTTCCAGGCAAGCGTGGCGATCCGGTCATCGCGCTCGAAGCCATCGGCCACCAGACGCGCCCTCACCTTGAGCGCGCGCGTCCGAATCTCGGCATAGGTAGTGCGCACGATGGGCCCCTCGACCGAACGGGAGACGACCTCGCGCGCGCCATGCTGGATGGCGGCGTAGTCGAGTATCTTGTGGCACAGCAAGGGCCAGTCCTGGATCAGCGCGCGCATGGCAACCTCCGGTCAAAATCAGCAATTATGGAAAGATGAAGGTCCCGACCCTTGCATGAACGCATGCGATGCAGGCCTGACTGCAAATGCTCATTGCGGCTTCCTCACACGCTCGGCGAGAGGGATCGTCGCTTGAGGCCGACGCCACAAGACACCCCTCCCGCGGTGTCTCGACCGCACGATAGGGTACCGGGAGTTTTTGTGTCAACAGGCAAAATGGATTGTATTCTGCAATACATTTTCGGCGCCCCGGCCCTGAACGCCGTACGGCTCCCATGCGCCGCGAAGCCACACCTATGTTATCTCATGAAACTACTTTTGCGTATTGACACATTTTGACCGCTTGGATATCTCTTGGAAGAGGACACGGGGAGGAGAAATTCATGACAACTTTCAAAGTTGGCAAGGTCACCATCCGCCGCATCGAGGAAGTCCTGGAACTCGGCTATCCTCCTGAATTCATGCTCGTCGGATTCGAACCCGCCATGCTGGCGCGCCACCCTGTCGCAGCCGACAGCCGCTTTTACGACAAATCGAGCGGACGGTCCTGGAGCTCCATCCACTCATGGCTGCTCGAGATCGATGGCAAGACCATCCTCATCGACACGTGTTCGGGCAACGGCAAGGCGCGGGCGTTGCCGATCTTCCAGCGCTTTCACATGCTCGACCTGCCCTATCTGGACAATCTCGCCGCCGCGGGCATCTCGCCGGAAGATGTCGACATTGTCTTTTGCACGCATCTGCACATCGATCATGTCGGCTGGAACACCCGCCGCGACGGCGACCGGTGGGCGCCGACATTCCCCAATGCACGCTACATCTTCGGCCGCGCCGAATACGAGCACTGGACCGGCGACGGCAGGGGACCACAGGTGTTCCCCGAAAACGCCGCCGTCATCGAGGACAGCGTGGCTCCGATCGCTGACGCCGGCATGATGGAGCTCATCAATTCCGGCGAGGAGATTGTGCCGGGCCTGCGCGTCGAGGCGGCGCCGGGGCACACGATGGATCAGCTGATCGTCAAGTACGAGTCCGACGAGGGCAGCTTTGTCATCTCGGCCGATGTCCTGCACCACCCGGTCCAGGTCTACGAGCCATTCATCACCAGCCGGTTCTGCGAATATCCGGACCTGGCCGAGAAGACGCGGCGCGACCTGCTCGCCTATAGCGCCGACCGCAATGCGCTGTTGTTGCCGATGCATTTCGGCGCGCCCCATGCGGGGCGGGTCATGCGCACGGCAAATGGCTACGAATTCCTGCCGGAGACGGCAGTTGATGAAACACTCAATCGAGAATTGATGCGGTCCTGACCGGGCCGGAGGAGATCCGCGCGGCGGCACTCCGGACAGGCAAGACTGCCAAGACAGGGAAGTGGAAATCATGGGCTACACGATCACCGAGAAGATCCTTGCGCGGGTATCGGGTCTCGACCACGTCAAGGCCGGCGATGAGGTCATGGCCAAGCCCGACTTCGTCACCGCCTATGACTTTCCCGGCTACACCGATCTCTATTTCAAGCAGATGAAGGAGGATTTCGGCATCGAGCGCGTGGCGGAACCGGAGCGCTTCGCCATGTTCATCGACCACATGGTGCCCGCCGCCACGCCCAAGGAGGAAGAGCTGCATATCGGCACGCGCAAGTGGTGTGCGGAAAACAATGTGCCGCTGTTCGAGCGCAAGGGCATCGGCCACCAGGTGGCGTCCGAAGTGGGCTATGCCGTCCCGGGCGCCTTCGTGGTGCATTTCGACGGCCATATCAGCCAGCTCGGCACCTTCGGGACGCTCGCGATGGGCATCCGCCGCAATCTTCTGGAAGCGCTGGTCAACGAGAAGATCTCGATCAAGGTTCCCCATACCGTCCGGGTCAACCTGACCGGCACGCTGTCCAAGGGCGTGCTGGCGCGCGACGTGTTCCATCATCTCGTGCGCGAGATGGGTCCGGCCTCCTGCCGCTTCCAGGTGCTGGAACTGGGCGGCCCCGGCATGGCGCAGCTGACGACCGAGGGGCTGCAGACCATCACCGGTCTTGCGATGTTCACCGGCGCTGTCACTGCAATCGTCAATCCGGACCAGGCGCGCCTCGACTACGCCCTGCCGCGTGCCCGCAAGCAGCTCGAGCCGGTCTACAGCGACCCGGACGCCGACTACGCAAAGGTCTACGAGATCGACCTCGATGCGCTCGAGCCGTTGATCGTGATTCCGCCCACACCCGCGAACTCGCGCAACCTCACCGAATTTCTCGGGCTTGAACTCACCAACGGATATCTCGGCTCCTGCGCCTCCGGCCGATTGGAAGATCTCGAAATCGCCGCCCGGATCCTTGAGGGCAAGCAGGTGGCGCCGGGCTTCCAGCTCAACGTGGTGCCCACCAGCAACGAGATCATGGTGGCGGCCAGCCGCGCCGGCTACCTCGCCACCCTGACCGAGGCCGGGGCCTTCGTCTCGGCGCCGAGCTGCGACTACTGCTTCGGCCGCATGGGCGCCATGTCGGCCAACCAGCGCGCGGTGTCGACCGGCACGCTCAATGTACGGGGCCGCATGGGCAGCCCGGATTCCGAAATCTATCTGTGCAGCGCGGCGACCGTTGCGGCATCCGCGCTGGAAGGCAAGATTGCCGACCCACGCAAGTATCTGTGAGGCTATGGACATGGCGTTGGAAAATCTGCGCGGGCGCGTCGCCTTCATCTTCGAGGAAGTCAATTTCGATGTGGACCAGATCGTCGGTGTGAAGAACATCAAGATCACCGACATCGACGAGCTGGCCGCTGCCGCCATGCAGTCCTACGATCCGGATTTCCGCACCGCGGTGCGGCCGGGCGATCTGCTCGTAGGCGCCGACAATTTCGGCTACGGCCATCCGCACTATCCTCCGATGCGCGCCATGCGCCATATCGGCATTGCCGGCGTGCTGGCGGAATCCTTTTCGCCGGGGTACTGGCGCGGCGAGATCTCGATGGGGTTCCCGCAGGCCACCTGCCCCGGGATTCTGGGCCTGGTCGAGCGCTGGGACGAAATCGAGATCGACTGGGCCGCCAACGAGGTGCGCAACCTGACCAGGGGCGGCAGCCTGCCCATCGAGCCGCTGTCCAACGCGGACCGCGCCATGCTCGATGCCGGCGGACTGATCGGCTATCTCCAGGGCAAGCGGCAACCCGCGGCCTAACTCACCTCAAGCACAGGAAATTCCCCATGTCCCACGGACCAAGCAACGACTATCGCGAGCGCGTCATGGCGCAGCAAACCGTCTGGGCCGCCGGTGCCTACGATGCCTTCTCCGCCAAGATGATCGAGCGTGCGGGTTTCGACGCGGTCATGACCAGCGGCTTCGGCGTATCGGCCTCGCTCCTGGGCATGCCGGACGCCGAACTCTACACCATGACGGAGAATGCGGGCGTCGTCCGCAATGTCGCCAATGCGGTGAAGATCCCGGTCATCGCCGACATGGACACGGGCTACGGCAACGCCATCAACGTCATGCGCTCGGTGCGGGAATTCGAGAATGCCGGCGTCTCGGCGCTCATCATGGAAGACCAGATCGCGCCCAAGCGCTGCCCGATCTGCGTCAGCGGCGTGGAAACCATCGGGCTCGACGAGGCGGTCAAGAAGATCGAGGCGGCGGTGGAAGCCCGCCGCAACCCCAACATGCTGATCATTGCCCGCACGGACGTGGATTCGGTCCCTGAGGCCATCCGCCGCGCCAAGGCCTATGTGGCAGCCGGCGCCGACGTGATCCAACCGATCAGCAACACGTTCAAGGATCTCGCCGGGCTGAAGACGCTGCGCGACGAAGCCGGCGTGCCGCTGTCGCTGCAGATTCTCGGCTGGCTCGAGAAGGAACTGACACCCGAGCAGATCGCAAGCGTGGCCGGCATGGCGACCTTCGCCCTGGTGCCGCTGATGACCGCGGCCGCGGCGCTCGAGAAGAACCTTGCGCAGCTTGCGCGCGACAAGACGTCGAAGAACCTGCCGCTCGAGCGCATGGACCATCATCAGTTCATCGACCTCATCGGCTTCCCGGAAATCGAGCAATTGCAGCTCAGATTTCTCGAACAGGCCTGAGCTTCCCCGGCGTGCCGGATCCGTCCAGTCGGCGTCAGACTGGACGGATCCG
>NZ_JACIYP010000098.1 GCF_014359905.1 Hoeflea sp.
CGGGTTGATGATATTCAGCTTTTTCATGGAGATCATCACCCGGGCGCCGGAGTTCATTCATTCCAACCGAACCTATGTCACCAAGATCATTTTTCCCATCGATATCCTCGACTGGGTGCTCGTGGGAGCGGCCGCGTTCAAGCTTGCCGCGGCGATGATCCTGCTTGCTGTGTTTCTGGCGCTGGCCACCTGGGAACTGCCGGTCGCCATGCTGCTGGCCCCAATCGTGATCGCGCCGCTGGCGATCCTGTGTGTCGGCCTCGGCTGGCTGTTTTCTGCGCTCGGCACCTATATACGGGACATCCAGCAGGTTCTCGTCACGCTCGGGCCGGTGATGATGTTCGTGAGCCCCATCTTCTACGACATCAATCAGGTCCCGGAGGGGCTTCGCCCGGTGTTCTGGTTCAACCCGCTCACCTTCATCCTCGAGACGCTGCGCGGATTGCTGTTCTTTGACAGGTCGGTGAACTGGGTCGCCTATGGCGGCTACTGGCTGGTCGCACTGACGGTGTTCTATTGTGGATATGCTTTCTTCCAGCGGGCCAGGCGCGGGTTTGCCGATGTCGTATGATATTGGGGTCGACGTCAAAGGCCTCGGCAAGGTGTATAATCTGTTTGATCGCGATACGGCGCAATTGGCTTGTGTCCTGTTCGGTCGGGAGGCTGAAAACCAGGTCTGGGCACTCCGCGACGTCGGGCTTTCGGCCCGGGCGGGTGATTTCATCGGGATCATCGGGCGCAACGGCGCGGGAAAATCAACCCTTCTCGAGATCATCGCGGGAACCCGTCAGCCCAGTGTGGGATCGGTCTCGATCAGGGGCCGCGTGGCCGCGATGCTTGAACTTGGAGCGGGGTTCAATCCGAATTTCACCGGGACCGAGAACGCAAGACTGTGCGCGTCGGCCTATGGCTTGTCGAACAGCCAAATCCGGGAACGCCTGCCTGATATCGCCCGTTTCGCCGGCATTGAGGAGTTCATGGACCGGCCGACGCGGGAATTTTCGAGCGGCATGTTCGCGCGGCTGGCCTTTTCGGTCTGCGCCCATGTGGACGCTGACATTCTGATCGTGGATGAGATCCTCGGCGTTGGCGACGTCCAGTTTCAACAGCGCTCCATGCGCTTCCTGCGCGCATTCTCGCGTGATCGCATCGTCTTTCTCGCCTCCCACAACGAGACCGCGATTCCCTCTCTCTGCAACCGGGCCATTCTTCTTTCCAACGGGCGCATAGCCCTGACCGGTCGGCCCAAGGATGTGGCCTATGCCTATCTCAAATCGGTCTCGCACGAACTGGGCCAGGCGGATGGATTTGAAGCTGAGGGGGATCTTTCCGGCTCTGACGCCGACGCCGTGCACGAACAGGATGAAACACCGGCGCCCAGCTTGACGGATTTCGATGCTCTTGGAACACCAGGCAGGCCGGGCAGCTTGAAGGTTGCCGCGTTGAGCTGCGATGGCGCCGCGATTTCGACGCTGTCGGGCGGCGAACTCGTTTGCCTGAGCATTTCATTCGAGACGCAACCCCAGCAAGACGCCGCGGTGCTGGCGTTCGTTGTTCGCGACCCCCTGGGACAGGCCGTGGTTTACCGTGAGATGCCGGCTGCGATGGCAACCGGCCCAGGAGGGGCACCGCTCCTCGAAGCGCGGTTCGAATTTGTCATGCCCTATCTTGCATCCGGCGCCTATGTGGTGGACATCGCGCTGATTGCTCGGGGCGGATCTGAAGCCGGACTGATCGACAGAAGGGATCTGGCGGTTGCCTTCACCATGATATCCGGACACATTTCCTCCGGCCTTGCTAATCTGGGGCAATTGAGCGCCCGGATCTGCGTTCTGGATCCGGCGTCGTGAGTTCGCCGCTTCCGGCAATTTCGGCGGTCGGCGTGACCAAACGGTTTTCGCGCGAATCCAATTCGCTGCGCAAGCTCTGGGATGTCATGGCGCTGACCCAGCCCAGGTCGGCATTCAACGCACTCACGAGTGTCGATATCAGCTTAGGACGGGGCGAGGCGCTCGGCATTGTTGGACGCAATGGCTCGGGCAAATCGACCCTGCTCCAGATTCTCAGCGGCACGATGCAGCCAACGAGCGGCACCATAACGGTCAATGGCAAGCTCAGCGCGATGCTTGAACTGGGCGCAGGCTTCAACCCGCGCTTCACAGGCCGGGAAAATGCGCGGCTGAACGCCGCAGCTTTTGGAGTTCCGGCTCCCGCAATTGACGAACGGCTGGAGGCCATCGAGGCCTTTGCCGATATCGGCGCCTATTTCGAAAGGCCCCTGAAGGAATACTCCAGTGGAATGCAGGCGCGGCTGGCGTTCGCCATCTCGATCCATGTCGATGCGGAAATCCTCGTTGTCGATGAAATCCTGGGCGTGGGCGATGCCGCGTTTCAGAAGAAAAGCCATGCCTTCATGCAGCGGTTCCGCGACGCGGGCGGGACCCTCCTGTTCGTGTCACATGATCCAGGAATGGTTTCGGCCATATGCGACCGGGCGATCTGGCTTGAAGCGGGCCACAAGAAGGCTGACGGCAATTGCCTGGAAGTGATCAAGGCCTATGCCGACCACATGAATGGCCTCGACCTTCCCGCAGGCGCGGCCACGACCCAACCCAGCAACATATCGGCAGGCGTGGATTGCGAATGGGGGTCGAAAGGGGATATGGACGTGTCGGTGTTCGATCGGGCCTCGCCGCGCCATGGCCATGGCGGATGCCGAATTATCGACTGTTTTCTCACGGACGACAAAGACCGCAGGATGGAGCGGATCCATGGCGGAATGCAGATCGCGCTCCATGTCCAGGCCGTGGCCCAACGCCGGCTTCATTCGCCTATCGTCGGTTTCATGCTGCGCAATGACACAGGGCAGAATCTCTTTGGCGACAACACCTTTCTTGCATTCCGGCATGAGCCGCCGGTCATCGAGGAAGCAAGCCGGTTCGAGGGCCGCCTGATGTTCTGCATGCCCTATCTGCCAGATGGCCGCTACGCTTTCGCGCCTTCCATCATCGAGGGCACTCAAAGCAATCACGTCCAACTTGACTGGCGGGAGGAAGCCATTTTTCTTCTTGTCCGAAATTCTCCGGTCAAGGCGGGTCATGTGGGATTGACGATGCGGTCAATCACTGTCAGCCCACAGGACGCGAGTGGACAACGCGCAATGACGCCCGTGATGTACACTGACAGCGGCGTCAATTGAGTTCTGGATCGTCTGGGGGGCGAGCACATGCAAGATAGACAAATCAAGACAGCGATCTTCGGGATCGGCAATTGCGCGAGTTCGCTGGTGCAGGGCATCGCCTATTGCCGGCAGCACGGCGAGGACGCTATCGGCATGCTGTTTCCAGACCTCGGCGGTTACGCTCCAGGCGACGTGGAGATAGTCGCTGCCTTCGACGTGGATCGGCGCAAGGTCGGAAAACCGCTGTCGGAGGCGATTTTCAGCAAGCCGAACAATACGCTGGTGTTTCAGCCGCAGACCGGATTTGACGCCGTTCCGGTTTCGCCCGGAGCAATCCTTGACGGCGTGTCGGCATCCATGCGCAATCAGCCGGCGGAGGACTCCTTTCTACCCATCGAGGCTGGCGAAGCCACTCGCGAGGAAGTCGTCGCGGTGCTAAAATCTTCCGGCGCTGAAGTCGCCATCAATTTCCTGCCGGTCGGATCGATCGAGGCGACCGAATTCTATGCGCAGTGCGCCATCGATGCCGGCGTGGCTTTCGTCAATGCAATCCCGGTGTTCATCGCCAGTTCGGACAAATGGGCGCTGAAATTCAAGGAGGCAGGCCTGCCGGTTCTCGGCGATGATTTCAAGGCGCAGATGGGTGCCACGATCGTCCATCGGGCCCTGGTGGAGCTGTTTGGAATGCGCGGCGCGGCGCTTGACCGGACCTACCAGCTCAATGTCGGCGGCAACACCGATTTCTTGAACATGACCGATCAGAACCGGCTGTTGATGAAGCGAGAATCGAAAACGGAGTCGGTCCAGAGCGCTGCGGTCAATCGGTTCGCCGATGGCGACGTGCGCATCGGTCCCTCCGATTATGTGAGCTGGCTTGATGACCGGAAGGTGGCCTTCATCCGGCTTGAGGGAAAATTGTTCGGCGGTGCTCCGGTCAATGTCGAGTTGCGCCTGGATGTCGAGGATTCTCCCAACGCAGCCATCATGGCGCTGGCTGCGATCCGGTGCGCGCGCATTGCTCTCGACAGGAAGCTGTCCGGAGCGCTATCCGAGGCGAGCGCATTCATATTCAAGCATCCACCGGTCCAGGCCAAGGATCATGAAGCCCATCGGATGTTGCAGGACTTCGCCGCGCAGCTTCCGGCTTCTGCCGAATAAGGCTTTCCATGCCCCGTACACTTGAAGCCTACGGCCTGAGGAAAACCTATCTCGGACGCGAAGTGCTGTCGGGTGTCTCCCTGAGCTTGTCGGAGGGCCGGATCCTGGGCCTGCTGGGACCGTCGGGTTCCGGAAAATCAACGGCTTTCCGATTGCTGACCGGTGTTGAACTGGCGGATCCCGGGTCTGTCTTCCTCGATAGCAAGGATATTTCCCAGGTCTCCATCGACGCCCGGTCCCGGCTTGGTATCGGCTATGTCCCACAGGCGCCGGATCTGTATCTGTCGTTGTCGGCCTCGGACAATTTCAGGATTGCCCTCGAAGCCTGCCGGTACACCAGGCCAAAAGCGCAGGCGGTGCTCGCGCATATCTGCCGTCTGCTGGAACTTGAAGACATAATGGACATGCAAGCCGGCCACTTGTCCGGCGGCCAGCGAAAACTCATTGAAATCGGCTTCGCCCTGTGTGCCCAACCCCGAATGCTGCTGCTTGACGAGCCCTTCGCCAGGCTTGATCCGATCACGGTGACACGCATTGCCGGCCATATCAAAAGGCTTGCAAATTCCGGTGTCGGTGTGCTTGTTACGGATCATCAGGCCAGGACCGTATTTTCCCTTGCGGAAGAGATCGTCGTCATCAACAACGGGCTGATGATAGCGAAAGGTCCTCCGTCGGAGGTGATTGGATCTACGGCTGTGCGGGAATCGTTTCTAGGCGAAACATTCACCCTTTGATTCAGCCAGTGACCCATTTGTGACCTGACGCGACCCCGATGCATGTGTGCTTCGCTCAGGCGGGAACCGGTGAGCCCGACGCATGTGCATCAATTGAAGGTGTTGGGGCGTCCCTTGCGCGTTCGATGGAAAGCCTGACGTTCTGGCTGGAGAGCTAATGGCCGGGAGAATGCGGCGAGGGGAGTGGCAAACAGCATAATCAATGAAATACATCAGCCAATCCATATTGCTTGTACTGGGTTTGTTTCTGGGCATCTATCTCGCCCTGGTCCTTGTGTTTCTGATTGAGAAGCTCGACTTCCTGCTCCATGCAGCCATCCAGTACAACATGCCCTTAGGCGGTTTCATGCTGCTTCTGGCCGCCTACATGCCATTGGTGGCCGACTTCATCCTCCCCGTGGCGGCTTTGGTGTCGGTTTATCTTGTCCTTGTATACAAGCGTGAAAATCGTGAATTCATCATCCTGGCGGCCGCGGGCATCGGAATGCGGCCAGCCGTCGCTATTACGATGATCCTGGGCGGATTTTTCATGGCCGCTTCCCTGGTTGTTTCCGGATATCTCAAGCCCGCAGCGAGTGATTTGTATTTCAGCGAGTTCCAGCGCGCCATCGACAACGCCGTGATCTCGGGTTGGGATTCCGGTCAGTTCGTCGTTGAAGACGACGCTGTCTTCCATGTCGGTGGCCTCAAGGATCACGGTGTCCGTGATTTGCAGATTTTCGAATTCGATCGCGGCAGCCTTTCCCAGATCCTGCTGTCAGGCTGTGCAAAGCTGGCGATTCAGGGCGGCGAGGTGTTTGCGAGCTTATGCAATCTCGAAATTCGCAGATTTAGCGGTCCGGAAAAATACGCAGAAACCGGCTCTGCTGATCAAGCCGAACCGCGCGTGCCTTGCCGCATCTGCCCGAACGCCTCGGGTGACCTCGATGTGGATACGCTCAGGGCGGACAATTCCTCCATGAACACCAAGATTGGGACACTGACCAAGGCTGCGGGCGCCACAGGCGAGAGAAGTCGCGTGCTGCATGAAATGTTGGCAACAGACAACGGCGTCTTTGTTTCCCGGTCTGATGCACGCAATGCCGCCGGAGCGGTTATGATGGCGTTGAGCTGCCTCCTGGCCGTCGCAATCGCGGTTATCGCCGCGGCAAACACGAATGTCGGAACGCGGTTTGCAATGCTGCCGTCCAGCATCGGCATCGCCACCATGCTCAATGTTGTCGCATCGGCTGGTTTGCTGGTGCCCGAACTCGCGCTGTCGCCGGTTGGCTTCGCTGTGTTCTTCTCATTGGCCAGCATTGCCGCATTGCTCTCCATCCCCTTGTCGATCAGCCTCGCCGGCCGGGGTTTGCTCGCTCCCGCATTGTCGCGCACATGACTGCCCCGGCGCCATACAGCACCCGTGATGAAAGCAGCATCCGGCTGCCATTTGGGGTCTACACCCGTTTTATGGTGCGCCACTATCTCTGGTTCATCCTGGTAACCCTGATTGCGATTTCCTCAGCCGTGACGGCAATCAATGTTTCAGGCGAAATCACTCGTGTTTGGACAGAAAAATCGGCTGATGGGGTTCTCAACGCTATAACAGCAACCGCCTACTATGTTCTGCTTCGGTTGCTCGACAACGCCGCCCAAGCCTTGCCGATTTCCGTGGTTCTTGCCCTGGTATGGGCTGAGACGAACCACGCCACCAGCGGCCGGCTGGTGATGGTTCGCACGGTTGGCATGGGCTATTGGGTCCGGTCGCGGGGCTTGATGGTGACGGCGTTGCTGATCGTCGCTCCGGCTCAGTTCACGTTCGACAATTTCATTCGTCCGAGCGCCATGCTGGAGCTCAAGCGCAACATTCTCGGCGAATACGGATGGATCCATCAGTCCCAACAGAAACCCAAAATGCAGTGGTTTTCCCGCGACGGCAATGTCGTTCAAGCCATGTTCGAAGGCTTGCCGGAGGTGAGTATTACCGACGTAACCGTGTATGAAATCAGTGAGTCGGGCAGCCTTGAGGGCCTCATTCAGGCGGAACGCCTCACGCCTGCTTCAGGCAAGAGTTCGACCTGGGTGCTGGAACAAACCTATTCTTGGCGTTTTGATGATGCGGGCGCTGTAGCGCTCAGCGACCGGGAGGCAACCCCGCCGGATCTGCAACTGAGCGAGAAATGGCTGGGATACCGCGACCTTCATCCGAAATATGTTCCGCTGCGTGACCTCGTTTCGTTGTCGCGGGACGTGGCTTTGCCGGACAATCATCCGCCCTACATCCAGTGGCTGGTGCTTCGCCTGGTGCAACCCATTAATACCGCGTTGATTCTATTTTGTGTGGCATCCGTCTTTGCACTGGTTCTTGATCGGCGTGGTCTGATTGTGGCCGCTTTGTCAGGGCTCGCCACAGGTTATCTGCTTTACCTGCTTGGCCGAATATCCGCAGTGTTGGTAGAAAGCGCCACGATCAATCCTTTTCTGACCGGAGCGATTTTTCCTGTGTTGCTGGCCGCCTTGCTGATGTTGATAACGCGTGCCTTGACCAGCAAAAACCGGGCTGTTTAAAGGGATCAATGAGGCATTTCTCGCGATTGCTTGATCTTGAACAACCTGCTGGTTAGAAAGGGCATCCAACGTATTGTTTGCATATATATGTGGCAACGCGTATTGAACGGGAAGCTGCCGGTTTTTCTGGGCGCGAATGGGCAATTTGAAGAATACAAGCAATTGGATGACACATGACTGACGCTGATGGGGACCTGGCGGAAATCGAAAGCCAGCTGCTTGATATTGTCGCTCAGGAGGGAATGATTGATCGCAGCAGATTGACCACGGATGCCGTGTTGCTCGACCTCGATATTCAGTCCGCCGACTATGTGATGATTTTGATGGCCATTGAGGAAAAATGGGGCGTCTATTTGCCCGTTGATGAAGACCTGACCGAAGCAACAACCGTCGGGGATCTGATTTTGTTGGTGAAAAGCAAAATCATCCAGCATAGAGCGAAGAAAGCCGAAGCTTGAAGCGGGTTGTCATTACAGGCATGGGCACGATATCCGCCTGCGGGATTGGCGCCGATGCTCTTTGGACCGCCGCGCGAGATGGCAGGTCCGGGGTTCGCCAGACATTGTTTCCAGCACTCAAGCGGCAGGTGGTTCTGGAAGCCGCGCCGATTGCGGATGCGGATTACGAAACTGCCCTGAGCGCGGCAAACCCCAGGTTCCAGGACCGGGTTTCGGCCATTGCCCAGCTCGCGGCCGGCGAAGCGATCGCGCAGGCTGGGCTTGGCGTTGCCGATTTTGGCGACCGTTGTGCGGTCTCCATCGGCGCCGGTTTTGGCGGCGCGCAGACCATGGACGAAAACTACCACCGTCTTTTAGCCGAGGGGGGAAGCCGGAAAATCGATCCGATGTGTGTCCCCAAGATCATGACCAATGCGCCAGCTTCATGGATTGCGATGAAGTGGGGCATCAAGGGGCCAAGCTACTGCATTTCGACAGCCTGCTCTTCCGCATCCCAATCGATTGGCCTGGGCGCGATGCTGGTGGCATCCGGGACAGTTGACCGATGCATTGCCGGAGGAGCCGAAGCACTGCTGGTTCCGGGCGTCTTTGCCTCATGGGAGGCTATGCATGTCATGACAAACGACAAATGCCGGCCTTTTTCAAGAAACAGGACCGGAATGGTGCTTGGCGACGGCGCCGCGATGTTTGTCCTGGAATCCCTGGAGTCCGCGCTCGCGCGGGGTTCGAAGATCCTGGCCGAATTCGCCGGTTACGGGACCACCAATGACGCAGGCGATCTGTTGCGTCCCGACCGCGACGGCGCATCGCGCAGCATGCGCATGGCGCTTGAGCACGGCGGTCTTGAGCCGAATCAAATCGGCTACGTTAATGCCCACGGCACCGGCACGATCGCTAACGACCTCAATGAAACACTGGCGCTGCGCGACGTCTTCGGAGATCGCTTTGCTGAGATTCTGGTTTCGTCCACCAAGCCGATCCACGGGCACGCGCTTGGCGCCGGTGGAGCGCTCGAATTGCTGATCACGCTCAAAGCCCTGCAGGAGCAGATCGCACCGCCGACCATAAACTTCATCGATGTGGATCCGAAGCTCGGATTTGAACCGGTCCCGAATTCTGCCAAGCCATTTAGCGCCAGTGCGGTTTTGTCGAATTCCTTTGCCTTTGGCGGCGTCAACGCCTCCGTGGCGCTCAAGCGCTATGAAGCCTGAACACGGCCCGGCAAGGTCTCCCATCACCGGAGAAGCCATTTGCCCGACTGAGGCAATGCGGGAATTGTCCTGTTTGGCCTCGGGCCTGGTGGAGGGCGCCAGCTCTTCAGATGGTGAGTATGCGACGTGGCCCCTGCTGGCGGTTCCAGAACTCGTTACCGCCCTTGTCGGGTCTCAGTTTCGACCGGAACCGAAGCAGGTACTGGTTCATGAGAGCTTGTTCATCGAGTGCCACAGGCGGCCTTATGAAGAGGAGCGCTTTTCATTCTCCGTTTCATGGTCAGGAGCTGGGACACTGGGCGTCGATGTCGAGCTGGCTGACGACAGGGGCGGGAAACTTGCAAAGCTGATGGCGCAGCTGCGCTGGATCGATTTGTCTGTTCTGAACCGGATCAAGTCTATTTCCCTGACCCGCGCGGCACGCGGCGCCGATCTTGCAAATTCCCGCACGGGCATCGTCACGCAGAGCTCAATCGACGTCTTCGTGCGGCTCTCGGGCGATCCAAATCCGCTCCATACCGACCGCGATCATGCGCTCGCCGCCGGGCTCAGCGGGACCGTCATACCCGGAGCCATGCTGGCGGCGCTGGTGGCCCCGGCGCTTCGGATTGCGCACCCGGGTTTTGAAATTTCCACCCTGTCGATACGGTTTCTCGCGCCACTGATCAGCGGTCGGAGCATCAGGATCTCCACCAGTGAAATGGGCGCGGATGACGGCAGGCGCTTGCGCGTTTTCCTGTCCGACGAGGACGATCATGTCGCGGCGATTGGCGATGTCAGCGCCGCGGCGTGACATTCGGCCAGAAGTCAGCGAAGGCCTGGATGGCGATTTCGTCATTTTCTCCGGAACGGTTCATCCCGTCAGTCAGCGCATGACGCAGAGAGGCAAAGGTCTCCAATGGAAACTGGCAGGAGGGCGTGACCTTCCGGGCAATTCCAAGCCGCGCCAAGTGTCCTGATATCCACACATCGTCAACCCATCTGACCGATGCCGGATACCCGGTAAAGTCATGGATCGCCTCATCGCAAAGCCAGGCAGGCACCATGTATCCCCAGGTTCCGAAAAGAATGTCCGCCGACTCCGGCTGATCAATGCCGCTGGAAAGGATATGCCACAGATCGCCAAATCTGGTCCCGGACTCCAGCGTGACCCCGCGAAGACCGAATGCGGTACCCGGCTCGTTTCGATGAGCAGAAAGCAGCGTGGAGACCAAATTCGCCGGGTAGACAACGTCATCATCGACGGCGATGACGAGAGCGTCTTTCTCCAGGCGCAGGGAATGCAACAATTTTGTCGCTGGCCCGAGGTCTTCACAATTCATCACCTCGATGCCTTCGGGAAGTGGGACATCTGCGGCGTCGGGGTAGTCCCGGCCTTGCCGAAGCGACCGGGCTGGCAGCCACAAGATGATCCGGTCGGCGGGCATGTCCTGATCCAGCAGACTGCGTAGCACCGGTCCCAGCGACTTGGCGCGGGCAGGGATCGTGGTCAGCGATATGACCACTCTTTCAGGCCGCGCGGGGCGCTGCTTGCGTTTGACCGGGATCGGCAGATGCAACCGAAGCCACCGGGCCAGCACCCGCAGAGCGCCGCTCAGACCGGTGTTGGCGAAACGCGCCGTGGTGCGACGGAAATCTCGGCGCAGCGTCTCCCAACTCATGGCATCGATCCAGGCAGCAATCTCCTGCCGCGGGCCAGAAAGAGGTCTGCCTCCTGCCACAGCTGCGCGGGAAACGGGTTGATGGTCCGGTTTCGCTCGATCCATTTGCGCGACAGCGAGACGCCTCCGGCCGTGTCTTTCCAGGTGCCATGGGTGTGGTGGCGCGCAACCATGTTCTGGTTCAGCGGCCAGAGATTTGGATAATGCAGAGGCGCCATGAGAAGAATTTGCTCGGCGACGCTCAGACCGGGCCAACGGGCTTCGACAAAAAGCCGCGTCAGCATGCGCGGACCGGTGATATCCTCGACAGTGGAGCGGTCGCAGGCCGGGGACTCCGAGAAGAGCTTGAAACAGCGGTCGACCGCTGCCTTGAAGAAAGTGTGGCCTGGACACGCCGCAAGAATGCAGTTGGCGATTTGAAACGGCATCGGGTAACCAAGCTCTCGGGCGCGCGCCGGGTCCAGTCTTGCCTCAATGCTGAGCAGGCCGGTAAGGTCGAAGAGCGCTTTCGGCAAGGGACGCATGCACTCCATGTCGATGTCGGCATAGATGCCGCCGTCACGAAAGATCACCGCATACCGGAAAACGTCAGCGCGCATGACCGGGAACGGCATGGCGTCATAAGCCTCGAGATGCTCAGGCGCCACGTCCGCGACAACCGTGCGGCTGGCCGCGTCGTCAAACAGCCGATACTGCAAATCCGGGTTGTGCGTCAGCCAGCCGCGCCGAAATGCATCGGCCTTCGGCGGCAGGGTGTCTGATTTCCAGGTCTGCGACAGCAGTCGGGGTATCGTCATATGTGCCTTCGCACTGGCGCCAAGACTGGCATATCTGCCGATAAACGGCGAGATGGAGGCTTCGTCCTATCCCACGCAGCTGTCAGCTTCAATATCCGCTCCGGCCGAAACCTGCCAACGTCGCGGATTGTTGCATGGACAAATTGCTTTTGCCGCATGTCCCATGCATTAAGGCGATGACGCAGGCAGCGAGGTGGGACAATGGAGCCGGATCAAAATCGGCAGCCGAAGCGCAAGGGCCGGAAGCCGGAATTGGGCGAGATGGTAAGAAAACCACACCAGATCATTGCGTTGGTGTTTGGCTGCGGTCTTTCCCGCGTTGCCCCGGGGGCGGTGGGGAGCGCCGCCGGATACGGGCTTTTCTTTGCCCTTCAAGCGCTGACAACCGACATGCGCATTCTGGCCTATGTCGGGCTCATTGTGCTCGCCTCATGGGCAGCGCTGCGCACCGGCCAGGATCTTGAAGCGCATGATCACAACTCCATCGTGATCGATGAAACCATCGGCATGAGCCTGACCCTTGAGGTTGCCCGCATGACGGTGCCGGCGCTGGTGGCCGCTTATCTCTTGTTCCGGCTTTTCGATGTCTGGAAACCATGGCCGGTCTACCTTGCCGATCGGGCCCGCGGCGGCGGTTTCATGGTCATTCTCGATGACATTCTGGCGGCCGGCTGGGCAGGCGCGGTCTTGCTCGCCGCGAACCTGCTGGGCATATTCTAGAAGATGACAGAAACTGAGACCTCCAAGAGCGGCCAAAACCGCATTGTCTACATGACGGTCGATGCGGAACCGGATTGTCCGCCTTTTCTCTGGACCTGGCGGGGGATTGAAGAAGGCATGCCGCTTCTGTTCGATCTCTTCGATTCAGAAGGCATCAAGGCGACCTTCTTCACCACCGGCGACACAGCGGCAAAGCACCCGGATTGCGTCAAAATGCTGGTTGCCAAGGGTCATGAGCTTGCGTGTCACGGCTATTCCCACACTTCCTTTGCGGAAATGGACGAGGAAACCGCCCGCGACGAAATCGTCCGAACCAATGAAATCCTGCGAAAATTCGCTCCGGTCACTTCGTTCCGGGCGCCATATCTCTCCTTCCCGGAGAAGTTTGTGAAAATCCTTGCCGAAGAGGGGTTCTCGCTCGACAGCTCGCGCGCGGCTTACAAGTTCAAGGATGCGCCGGCGGAAGTGGAAGGCGGGCCGGTTCGGCTGGAGGCTTCGGTGACGTCCAGTGTTCTGCGGATCCCCGAAATTATCCGAACGCCCTGGTTCCGGCTCCTGCAAAGTCCCGTCACGCTGTTTGTGCATCCCTGGGAGTTCGTCGACCTGACCGGGACCAGGTTGCGCTATGATTGCCGCTTCCGCACCGGGCAGCCGGCGCTGGACAGTCTGCGCTCGGCCATCCGCCAATTCAAGGATCGTGGTTTCGAGTTCCGCCTGGTGCGCGATCACGTCCCCGGCGCGGCGCCCGCCTGCCGGAGAAGGTCGCGGTAGACCTCCAGGTGCCGGGCAGTCACCCGCGACCAGTCGTGCCGGATCAGGGCAGGGCGCGGGCCCGAGAGGCGCGCCAGCAGGTCGCGGTCGTGACACAGCCGAACCAATGCTTCGGCCATCTCGATATCGGAACTGCACAGAATTCCGTCTATGCCGTCGGTGATATAATTGTCCACGCCGGTTCCCGAGCGGGCGACAACCGGCAAGCCCGCAGCTCTTGCCTCCAGGGCCGCCAGCCCGAAGGATTCCGTGATCGACGGCAGCACGAACACATCGGCACGCGTGTAAAGCGACCGCAGGCCCTCGCGGTCCAGCCATCCCTCTATGTGGAACTGCTGCGCAACACCAAGCGTGGCGGCCTTCTTCAGGACGGCACGGGATAGCCTTCCTTGCCCGGCCGCAACGAGATCCACCTGCTTGCCCTTTGCCGATTGCGCGACGGTCTTGAGCAACTCCGGCAGGACCAGAGGCCGCTTCTTGGTTTCAAACCGGATCGCCGTCGCGATGGTGAAGCCTTGTCTTGCCGCAAGAGGCCCGTCCTGTTTCGACCAGAACTCGTAATCGAAGCCGTTCGGCAGGATGCCGGCGTTGAGGCCTGAGCGGATGGTGTCGAGCTGCGCCACGATATGCCGGCCAACACCGGTTACGCGCACGGGTGGCGATGCCCAGCCCCAAATCCGGTCGGCCAGACGCAACAACCGCGGCAGGTTGACCATCCAGGAATGAAACGTGAGAACCACCGGCAGCCCGAGGGAGCGCGCTGCGATGAAGCCTGCCAGGCAGGTTGGCGCGACAATGCTCGGGTGGATGTGGACCACATCCGGCCTGACGTCGAGAAGCGCAGCCTTGAGGATGCGGACCAGACGCGGGGACACGGCGAGAAGGAGCCAGGGCAGCCGCAGGCATTTGAGACGGGTCACCGCGATGCCACCGACAAGATCCGGCCCCGGCATGCTGGTGATGACGTTGACATCGACGCCCGCGGACTTGAGTCCATTTGCAAGTCCAAGCAGTTGGTTTTCAATTCCGCCGCGGCGCGGCGCGAACCAATCGGCGACAAGAGCGACTCTCATCGTCACCGGACGTCTCCGCACAACGGGCAGGGCCCGGCGATCATGGTTGATCGGAGGGACCGGGGTTTGCCGATCGGCCAGAGGGGTCCGAAGCCGATTCATAGGCCGAAATCAGGAACCACGTCCGGGCTATCCGTTGAAACGCGGTAAAATAGGTAGCGGCGGCAAGGATCCAGAGCCCGACCTCCAGCATCCAGGGCAGGGCATGCGTGGCGATAAGGGCAAAGCAGAGGAAGAACTGGCGCGAGGCCTTGTTGAAGAAATCCGGCCAGCCCTTGTTGGCGACCGGGATTTCGATTGCGGCGCGCGCCTTGTTGTAGCTGGTCATCATCGAACCGGTGATGACCAGGAACGCGGGCAGCCACAATCCGGAAACCACGCCCACGACGCAGAGCGTGGCCGTTTCCTGCATCCGATCGACAATTGCATCGAGATATCCGCCGAAGCGGCTCGTCGTGCCCTGGGCTCGCGCCACCAGGCCGTCAAGCGCGTCAAAGACATAACTCAGAATGAGACCTGTCCCGAACAGGAACGGATCCTGGTGGAGGAGGTAGAGGCCGCAATTGAGCAAGACGAGAAGCAGCCCGATGAGGGTGACCTGATTCGGCGTCACGCCGGAGCGAACCAGAATGCCAAGCAGATCTTTCCCGATGCGGATCACGAATTGACCGCTCGCCGACCGCTTGGCGCCGCCTGCCTGCGCGGCAGCCTTGGGACGAACGCTCCCGGCGGGTCTTGCCGGGCCGGTGAGGTTGATCAGAAAGACCGCGAACATCACAGGCAACCAGATCAGCACCATGATGAAGGTCGCCTGATCCAGCATCAGAAAAGTCCGAACAGAGTCCAGCATTGCAAATCCCACGGGGGCGCCCCAAACAATTTTCCCCCAGCGCCGGGCGAATTGACTTATATCCGTCCAACCGGAATGATCAATCCGTTGAACGGCCCGCAGACACATCGACTGGTTCCAGGGAACGGCGTCTTGAATTTATTTCCACGCATGGTGCTCGATTACGGCGCTTCGGACCTGGCGAGGCTGCTCGCACGGGGCGGGCATGACGCCGCGGCTGATCTTGCCGCGATCGACCGCGAACTGGCCAGGGGGCGGCCCTTTGCCATGGCCCTGTCGGTGCGCACTTCTCTCGACCTTTTGCTGTCCTGCCTGTCGGTTCAGCCCGGCGACGAGATAATCCTCAGCGCGGTGACAGTGCCCGGCATGGCCGAAATAGCTCATCATCACGGGCTGGTCGTCCGCGTCGTCGACATTGATCCGGACAGCCTGACAGTGTCCGCCGACGATCTTCGGGCGCTGGTCAATGAGCGGACCCGTGTGGCCGTCCTTGCGCCCTTGTTCGGGAGCCATGGAGACCTGTCGGAACATGCCCTGGTCTGCCGCGAGCGCAAGGTCGTCCTGGTGGAGGACGCGGCGCAGGCCTGGGACGGCGAGTATCGTGGTTCGATGGACGCGGACGTGGTGTTCTTCAGCTTTGGCCCCGCCAAGACAGCGACCGCCCTTGCCGGCGCCGTGGTCGTTTTCCGGGACCAGGACATGGCGCGGCGATTTGCGCGGATGCAAGCCGAACTGCCGGCCCAATCCGCAGGGTGGCTGTTTTACCGGGTCGCCAAATTCGGAGCCGTCCTGCTGTTTCGCGGACCACGGCGGCTCGGTTTCATCGCCCGTCTGGCAGCGCTCACCGGCCGCGATCCCGATATCTTCATCGGATCGATGGCGAAGGGTTTTGCGGGGCAGGGGCTCATCGCCCGCATCCGCCATCGACTTCCCGAAGCGGTGCGAAGCCTTATCGCCCACAAACTCCGCACCCACCCTGGCGCGGCCCAGAGAAAGGCCCGGGCGCGCCAGTTCATCGCTATGATCGATCCCGGGTTGACGGTTCCAGGTCGCGCCAATCCGTCCACCAGCTACTGGCTGCTACCGGTGTGTGTTGCGGACCCGTCGCGCCTGGTTGGAGCCCTTAGGGCCAGGGGATATGACGCCAGCCGTGGCGCCAGCAGTCTCGCAGCCATCATTGACGACCGCACGGGGCGACCCTGCACGAAGGCGCAGCAGATGATGGACAGTCTCGTCTACGTGCCGCTCACGCGGTACACCGGAGAAGACGAGATGCGGCAGATGGCCAAGATCATAAAGCGGCATGCGCGGGCGGTTGGAACTGTTGGGGAAGAAATCGCTGCCTGAAGAGACATGCCTCAATCGGATGACGGGTTCTGGCGGGCAAGGTCCCGGACTGCACGCTCGATTGCGGCAACAAACTCGACCGCCTCCTGGGCGGAGCTGTCCGCTACCTGCTTGTCCGTGCGCCTGGCAGGGGCGATCGGCCTGGGGACGCCGAAGCGGACCGAAATCGGCCCAAGTCGCGGCAGAAGCCGCGTCTTGGAAAATACCCGGAAGGTTCCATCGATATGAACCGGAACGACCGGATACCCGATGATCTTCAGGATCGGATAAACCCCGCCCTTGAAGGTCTGGATCCGACCGTCAAGGCTTCGAGATCCTTCGGGATACAAGATGACGGCCCGTCCGCCCTTGTCGAGAAACGCTTTGCAATCGCGCGCGCAGGAAAGCAAGCTCGACGCGCGGGCCAGGGAGTTCGCATTCGAGCCTGCGCGCTCGATGGGAACGAGATTGAACATCTTTCCCACAACCCATGACCGCAGTGATCTGTCGAAATGGAAATCCATCGCCGCGATCGCGATCGTGTCGGAGTAGGGTATCCCCATGGCTTCGACGAGGGCAAGGTAGTCAAGATGACTGGCGTGGTTGGCGCATATGACAAACGGGCCATCTGGCAGTTCGGATCTGCCCATGACGGTGAATCTGAAAAAAGTGCCTATGCTGCAGCAATACCGGACAATGGCGCTGAACAGGATGATGATAATGTCATGCAGAACGCGCATCAGGTAATGACTGCTTTCCAGCCGGTCGCCATTTTCGGAGATCGCGTTGATTTACACCGGTTCGAGATGTTCATGGATTCAATCGGATGCATCACATGCTGCTTTTATCATGACGTTTGTGAAATCACAGTTGAATTGTGATCGTCGAACAAGATTTGGCGGCGATACCGGATAGGTCTTGACGGGCCGCGTTGCATCCCGCAGATCAGGTCGTCCAGAGGATCGGAGAACGGACATGGAATTGGCTTGCCGATGAAACAGCTCACCCGGATTTATCTTGACACACTTGGCGTTCCATCGGAGGGCGACAGGGCGCCGCGTCTGGGCGGGGCTCACAAGTGGATGGCGCGGGCGCTCGTACTGGCGGCAGTGCCCATTCTGGTCGTCGTCAATCTGGTCACGCTGATGTTCGGGGTCAGCGTCGGGTTCCTCGGCCGGGACGGTGTCAGGTTCTCGTTCCTGCGGCTGTGGGGCCGGGTGCGCGCGATCTATGTGATGTTGCCTGTCATGATCGCCTATGGCGTCTGGCACAAGCTGCAAACGATCGGTGTGTTCGAGCTGGTTTCATCGATGGCGGCGACCATTGTCGCGGCAATTGCCGCCATGGCGCTTGTGCTTCTATTGAACGGCTCGCGCGCCAGACCTTGACGGCGCACGGCTCAACCTCAGTGATCCTTCGTCAAGCGCGGTTTTGAGCGCGTCCATGAAATCCTGCCGGGAGAGCCCTGCCGGAATAGGATCGAGCACTTCAATGGTAATGGTCCCGGGGCGGATCAGATGGTGGCCGTAGGGCCAATAGTCGCCGGAATTCAACACGACCGGCGTGCAGGGGACTTTGAGCATCTGGTAGAGAGCAGCTATGCCGGCCTTGATGCGCGCGTCGCCGGGCACGGTGTTGCGCGTTCCCTCCGGGAAGATCAACACCGGCCTGCCGGCCTCGAATTGCCGTCTGGCTTCCTCGAAACCCTGTTTGGTGGTTGTCAGGTCCCCATTGCGCGCCGCCCACACATAGCCGTTCTGGCGGGCGATCCAGCCAGCGACCGGGAAGCTCCTGAGTCCGGTCTTGACAAACACCAGGGGATTGGAAAACAGCAGCGGAAAGGCGAAATTCTCCCAGGTTGACTGCTGGCCGCAGGCAATCAGCACTGCGCCGCCGGACAGTTTTTCCGTTCCCTTGAACTGGTACTTTAGGCCAACGATATTCGACAGGCCCCAGAGCAAGGCTCTCAAATACCAGGTTATGAGAGGCCATGCATCGCCGCGGCGCAGGCGGACAACGACCGATGACGCCATAAGCAGGCACGACACAATGCCGAGATATGTGTAGAAGGCCGCGTTGCGCAGAAGTATCATGGAACACCGGAGCACCTTGTCTCTTCCACATATGGAGGAGGACTGGTTGTCCCAGATTCATGTTTGGCTTGCAACAAAAACGCAAATCTGGTGCCTGCCCAGCCGGATCGGCGATGATTGGCGTGTCCAAATGGGAATCAACGCGCATGGGTATCTTTTGACCTTTGAACCACCGCATCATAGATATCCAGCGGGTATTGTCGGCCTGCCAGATCACGCAAATCGTTGATTTGAGAGAGATGCCACGGCTAGGACT
>NZ_JACIYP010000099.1 GCF_014359905.1 Hoeflea sp.
CGGCGGTTACGATGCGGACGCCATTCACGGAAAGCTTGGGGCGCCATGGACCTTTGAAACCCCCGGCATTTCGATCAAGCCGCATCCTTCAGGGTCTCTGACCCATCCCGGCATGACCGAGATGATGCGGCTGATCCGTGAACATGACATCAAAGCGGAGGATGTGGTCTCGGTCCGGGTCGGCACCAATTCGAACATGCCCAATGCCTTGATCCATCACCGGCCGACCAATGAGCTGCAGGCCAAGTTCTCGATGGAATTCTGCATGGCGATCCTGCTGATCGAACGCCGCGCCGGCCTGCCGGAGTTTCTCGATGAAACCGTCTTGCGGCCCGACGTCAAAGCGATGATCGAAAAGGTGGATTTCTGCATTGACGACCGTGCGGAAGCCGCGGGCTATCACCTGATGACCACCTATCTGGACATCAAGCTCAAGGACGGCAGCACGATCAGCGGCATGGCCGATTTCGGCAAGGGCAGCCCGGCCAACCCTATGTCCTATCAGGAAGTCTCCCAGAAGTTCCTCGAGAATGCCGAGTTTGCCCGCTGGGACATGGGCAAGGCAAAAACCATTGTCGACATGGTGGCCGATTTCGAGAACCTGAAATCCATTGACACGCTGATGTCTCTGCTCAGAGCCGCTTGAGCGCAAGGGCACCGTGATCATGGCACCGCAACCGGAGGACAAGGCAAGGAAAGAGGCACAGGCGTCACGAATGTCGCCGCGCAGCCTTGCCCTGCTTTGCCTGACTTATGTTCTGGCCAGCGTGGCGGGGTATCTGGCGACACTGGCCGGAATGCCGTTGCCGTGGATGCTCGGTCCGTTCTTTCTCTTGGCCGCGGCGTCGGTGCTTGGCTACGTGTCGCCGATCATCCCGATGGGGCGGGAACTGGGCCAGGTGGCAATCGGTCTTGCCGTCGGCATGCGGTTTACGCCTGCCGTGTTGCTGGCGACGGCCGCACTGGTGCCGCACATGGTGATCTCAACGCTCTATGTGATCGCTTACACATTTCTCGCCGCATTCCTGATCAAGCCGCTGGCGCGGATCGACAATGTCTCGGCCTTTTTCGCCACAGCCGCTGGCGGCGTGGCCGACATGGCGTCGGTATCGCGGGAATATGGCGGCGACCCCGGTTCGGTGGCGATCGTCCACGCCATGCGGGTGGCTCTTGTGGTGGCGGTGGTTCCCTTTCTCGTCTTCTTTCTGGGCGAACACGGCAGCGTGCCGGCGGGCGCCGCCGCGGGACCGGTCAACTATCTGTCGCTGGCTGTGGCGCTGCTGCTGGCCTATCTGGTGGCGGTCGCGCTGAAGCCGACGCCCCTGCCCAATCCCTGGCTGGTGGGGCCGATCCTGACCGGGATGGTCCTGGGCGTGAGCGAGATCCTGGTTGTCCAGGTGCCGCCGGTTCTGATCATCATCGCCCAGATCATGCTGGGGACATGGCTCGGCTGCCAGTTCAAGCGAAGCCTGCTGGTGCGCCTGCCACGGGTGACGTTTTCGGCCATGGCTGCGGCGCTGTTCATGATTTTCTGCGCAGCGCTCGGTGCGCTGGTGCTGTCCTATTTCGGCGACCTTCCCTACGCGACAAGTTTTCTCGCGCTCGCTCCCGCGGCGGTCACCGAAATGGTGCTGACGGCCAAGGTCATGAACCTCGATGCGGAAATCGTCACCGCGTTCCACGTCATGCGGATCGCCATGGTTTCCTCCACGGTTCTGCTGGTTTTCAAATTCTACATGCGCATGAAAGGATCACACAGTGGATCTGGGATATAAGGATCGCCGCGCCCTGATTGTCGGGGGCAGCTACGGCATCGGCAAGGCATCGGCCCAACTGATGGCCACGGAGGGCGCGCAAGTCATTGTCGCCTCCCGCAGCGCCGAAAACCTCGATCTCGCGGTCGCCGAGATCGCGAAAACCTCTACGGACAAACCGTCGAGCCTGGTCTGTGATGTGACCCAGCCGGGCTCGGGCAAACTGCTTGCCGATGCCGTGGGCGGGCACTGGAATGGCGAACTCGATGTGCTGGTCACCGCGGTCGGCGGCAGCATCCGCTCGGCCTTTGCGGACCTCACCGACGAGGACTGGGTGGAGAACTACACATTCAACATCCTGTCGACGGTTCGCGCCATCAGGGCCTTGCTGCCCGCGCTTGAGAAAGGCCGCAATCCGGCCATTGTCACGCTCGGCGCGGCGGCGTCGAAAATGCCCTACCAGCATCAGATCGTCTCCAATGTGCACAAGGCCGGTTTGCTGGGTCTGACCAAGACACTGGCCGCCGAACTCGCCGATCGCAATATCCGGATCAATTGCGTGGCGCCGGGCCGGACACTTACCCCGCTCTGGACCAACCGCGCCGACAAGATGGCCGTGGAACAGGGCCGGACCCGCTCGGAAATTCTCGAGGATTTCTCCAAGGATATCCCGCTCGGCCGCTTCGGAAAACCGGAAGAAGTGGCTGCCATGGTTGTTTGGCTTGCATCACCACTTGCAAGCTATGTGACCGGCCAGGCGGTTAATGTTGATGGCGGCATTGCCCGCGGATTGCTTTAGGAAAGGACTTTCAATGTCGTCTCACACACTTATCGCCACCAATGCCGAGGTTCCTGCGGTTACCAGACAGCTGGTGGACTGGATTGTCGACATCAAGGGAAGCGACATTCCTGCGGACGTTCGCCGGGAAGGCCTTCGCACCTTCGTCAACTGGACCGGTTGCGCCGTCGGCGGCGCCCGTCATGAAACGGTTGATCGCGCGCTTGCAGCAGTCATGCCGTTTTCCGGCAAAGCCACGTCCACGGTTCTGGGTCGCCCGGAGCGTCTCGATGCGCTGTATGCCGCACTTTTGAACGGCATCACCTCGCATGTGCTCGACTATGACGACACCCACCTCAAAACCATCATCCATCCCGCCGGCCCGGTCGCTTCGGCGCTTCTCGCTCTGGCTGAACTTCGCCCGATGTCGGGGCGTGATTTCCTGACCGCGCTCATCGTCGGCATTGAGGTCGAGTGCCGGATCGGCAACGCGGTTTATCCAAACCATTATGACCGTGGCTGGCACATCACGGGAACTGCCGGCGTGTTTGGCGCGGCCGCGGCCACTGGTAAGGCAATAGGGCTTACCAAACAGCAGATGCGCTGGGCTTTCGGACTTGCCGCGACCCAATCCTCGGGCTTGCGCGAAATGTTCGGAACTATGACCAAGAGTTTCCATCCGGGCCGCGCCGCGCAGAACGGGTTGTTTTCAGCCCTGCTCGCCGAAGCCAATTTCGACAGCTCCGAGCGCGCCATCGAAGCGCCGCGCGGATTTGCCAATGTGACATCGACGAAGCAGGATTATTCCGAGATTCTCGACGACCTCGGCGTCCGCTGGGAATCGGCCCTCAACAGCTACAAGCCGTTTGCCTGCGGTATCGTCATTCACCCGACCATCGATGGCTGCCAGCAGATCCGCAAGGAGATCGGCGATCGCGTCAACACGATCAAATCCGTCCATCTGACAACCCATCCGCTGGTCCTCGAACTTACCGGCAAGAAGACCCCGCGCACCGGTCTGGAAGGCAAGTTCAGCGTCTTCCATTCGGCCGCCGCAGCGCTGCTCAAGGGCGATGGCGCGCCGACCGCGTTCACAGACGAACTGGTCAATCTGCCCGAAATCATCTCGCTCAGGGACCGGATCACGGCCTCCTCCGATCCGGAATGCCATGAGGCATCGGTGACCATCGACGTGATCTTCGAGGACGGCTCTACCCTGACCAAGCACGTCGAGCGGGCGGTCGGCTCGAAGGACGTGCCTTTGACCGACGCGCAGATCGATACAAAGTTCACCACCCAGTCGGCGCTTGTGATTGGGGAGGAAGCCACCAAGGAGCTTCTCGCCATTGCCTGGGATCTTGAATCCCTTTCCAGCGTCGCCGACGTCGCCCGCATCTCGGTCGGCGGCTCACAAGCTCACGCGAAGGCAGTCTGATCATGGCAACTCGTGGAACCAAAAACCATCTCAAGATCGGCATCCTTGAGGGCGATGATATCGGCCACGAAATTGTTCCCGCGTCGGTCCGGATCGCCAAGGCCGCCGCTGCCGCCTCGGGCCTGGAGATCGAATGGGTGGAAGTCCCCATCGGCCGCCGTGCGCTGGATCAACTCGGCCACACCATGCCGGAGGGGACACTCGAAACGCTGGGCGGGCTCGATGGCTGGATCCTCGGACCGATCGGGCACCGGGAATATCCGAAGGTGCCTGAAGCGATCAATCCGCACCCGATCCTGCGCAAGCGGTTTGACCTGTTTGCCAATGTCCGGCCAACGCGCTCGTTTCCGGACATCGGCTGCCTGCACGACGATATCGACATGGTGATCGTGCGCGAAAACAATGAAGGCTTCCAGCCGGACCGGAACGTGGTGATGGGATCAGGGGAATTCCGCCCGACCCATGACGTGACGATTTCGGTGCGCGTCATCACCGTCGAGGGATCGTCCAAGGTGGCGCGCGCCGCTTTCGAAATCGCGCGGTCACGCAAGAAGCGATTGACGCTGGTGCACAAGAACACCGTCTACAAGCTCGGCTGCGGCATGTTTGTCGACAGTTGCTATGAAGTCGCCAAGGATTTTCCGGACGTGACCGTGGATGAAGTGATTGTCGACACCATGGCCATGCGGCTGGTGCGCGATCCGCAAAGCTTCGACACGATCGTCACCACCAACATGTTTGGCGACATCCTGACCGATGAGGCAGCCGGGCTTGTTGGCGGGCTGGGCATGGCGCCCGGGCTGTGCATCGGCCGCGGCTCGATTGCCATGGCGCAGGCCACGCACGGGTCCGCGCCCGACATTGCCGGCAAGAACATCGCAAACCCCTTTGCCATGATCGAATCGACCCGCATGCTGCTCGACTGGCTGGGACGGCGGCATGGGCTCGATGCGGCGATTGAAGCCTCGGACCTGATGAAAAAGGGCATCGACGCAGCGATTTCCAATCCCGCCACCCGCACCCCGGATATTCGCGGAACGGCCAGCCAGTCGCAGATGATCGACGGAATCCTCGCTGGCATGGGTGTCGCCGATGCGTAACCACCGGATCGCAGCCATCGGCGGCGACGGCATCGGTCCGGAAGTCATTTCGGCGGGCCTTGAGGTGATGGCGGCGCTGTCAGCCAAGCTAGGCGATTTCCAGATCGAGACGCAGGACTTCGGCTGGGGATCGGAGCTTTACCGCAAGACCGGGGTGATGATGCCCGCGGACGGCGTCGACAGGTTGCGAGAGTTCGATGCGATCTTCTTTGGCGCCGTCGGCGCCCCTGATATTGCCGACCACATCACGCTGTGGGAATTGCGGCTGGCCATCTGCCAGGGGCTGGACCAATACGCCAATGTGCGGCCGACAAAGCTTCTTCCCGGCATGCGCGGGCCGTTGCTGCCGGAACTTGGCGCACAGATTGACTGGGTCATCGTTCGCGAAAACTCCGAAGGCGAGTATGCAGGCGTGGGCGGCAGGGCGCATGCGGCGCTGCCGCTTGAAGTGGCGATGGATGTTTCGGTGTTCACGCGCGCAGGCATTGAACGAATAGCGCGATATGCCTGCGAGTTGGCCATGAAGCGGCCGCGAATGCGGCTGACCGTGGTGACGAAATCCAATGCGCAACGTCATGGAATGGTGCTGTGGGATCAGGTCTGCCGCGAAGTGCTGGCCGATTATCCCGCGCTTCAGACAGACTTCATGCTGGTTGACGCCATGGCAGCCAAGATGGTCACCAGCCCCGGCACCTACGACACGATCCTTGCCACCAATCTGCATGCCGACATCCTGTCCGATCTTGCGTCCGCGCTGACCGGCAGCCTGGGCAATGGCGCCACCGCCAATCTCAATCCTTCGGGCGACGCGCCTTCGATGTTCGAACCGATCCACGGTTCCGCATTCGACATCACCGGCAAGGGGATCGCCAACCCGATTGGCGCATTCTGGACCGCCGCCATGATGTTGAACCACCTCGGAGAGAAGCGGGCTTCGGATGTGTTGATGGAGGCAATCGGAGCGATCTGCCAGTCCGGGCCCCATACGCCCGACATGGGCGGACAGGCCAATACGGCAGCAGTGACCCAGGCAGTCATCCAGGCGATCACAGAAGCATGAACCAGCTTGATTGTGGTTACAAACCATGGACCATTTTGACGACAGCGGCACGGGACCCAGAACAGTCCACAGGATTCAGACATAAGGCTTTATAGATTGGTGTAAATTGTTTACATAGCGCGCATGGAGAGTTCGATGGATAACGATACATCAAGTCAGACAGCGCAAAATGATCTGCAAGTTCTGCGCACGTCATCGCTGACCGGCGCGCTTGAGCGTGAGCTTGAGCACCTTATTTTGACGGGAGAACTCAAACCCGGTGAGCGCCTCAACGAAATCCAGCTGTCAGCGCGATTTGGCACCAGCCGCGGCCCGCTGCGGGAAGCCACCCGCACCCTGGAAGCAAAAGGCTTGGTCGACGCCATCCGCAACCGCGGCGTTTTCGTCCGTTCGATCTCTCCGGAAGAAGCACTTGAGATCTATGACATAAGAGCGGCCCTGTTTGGTCTCGCCGGCCGTCTGCTGACCGACATGATCACGGACGCAATGCTGATAAAGCTCAACGAATTCCTGGATCAAATGGATGAAATTGCCCAGCAGCGCGATTTCGACCGCTATTATCCCGTCAATCTTCAGTTTCATGATTTCCTGATCAGATCGACCAACAATAAGACGCTTGCCCGGGAATACAAAAGTCTTGTCAACAAATTGCATCTATGTCGCGCGCGCGGCTTGGTGCAGGCGGGTGGCTTGGCTGTTTCAAATCATGAGCACCGCGAAATGGTCGATGCCCTGGCTTCGGGCAACCGGGAGCGTGCCCAAGAGGCATTCTTTCGCCATGTCGAGCGCTCCAAACAGCGTTTTACGACAACGCTCGCCAAATAGTTCAGTAGTCCATTGCGACACCAACGCTTGAGGCGGTCAGCGCATGGCCGCTTTCAACGGGTCACGCCTTCGGACGCGTGTGCTTGCGCACGGACCGTCCGAGTATGTATTTGACCGCCTCGGTCATGTGGTCGCGCATAATCGGACGCACGTGCTCCGCCTCACCGGCCATGATCGCGCCCAGCAGGCGCAGCATCTGAGAGAGAAACGTCATAGATCGTAGGCAATGAGTCGTAAGCCAGTTTCTTGCATGAACTGTATCTTCCTGCGCGAAATCCAAAATATCCAGTACTATTGATGAACCCGTTCGGTCGAGATGGCCGAGTTTTACTCCGCCGAAGCGGGACTATCCCGCCGCTACCGTGGCAGACTTTCTCACCGCCATTATCAATTCTTGTGGGCGGAATCGCAGTTCGTCGCAAATAGCGGCAGTAAGTATCCGACCCGTGCGCAGCGCCATCAATAATTCTGTTGATTCGAACATCGCTCAGACACCACCCACCCGACCCAGAACCTGTCGCTTATATAACCAACGCATCCCCATTTCGGCCCATTGCACGAACCGCTGTTCCGGGAAACCGATGTATCATGGCGCGAAACTCGTCCGCATTCTGCAGAATTCCTGCCGTGGAAAGTCCATCAGCCATCGCTGCCGAGCGATGAATGACGCTGAGCCTTCGCCAAATCGCCGGTGCTGCACGCCCGGTTTCAGGGTTGAGAATGTGGCCCTCAGCCCCTGCCCCGAAGAGGGTTCCATTGGGACTTGAGGTTGCAACAGCCTTGTCGCGCAAATGGATGGTGGCGGCGGCTGGATCATCTTCGTGATCGGCCAGCCCGATTGCCCAATCCTTGCCGCTCGGCGAAGCTCCCACGGCGGCGATCTCACCAACGGACACAAGACCGGCTTCAAGGCCTTGCGCCTTGAGAAGGCCGACCACCCGATCGGTGATGAAACCCTGGGCAATGCCATTGAAGGTCAACGCGGCGCCAGACTCGAGCCGAATCCGGTCCATTGAGACATCGACCTTGTTCCATCCGGTTGCTGCGCGCGCGATTGCCAGAGCCTTCTGATTCGGCGCACCCTTGGCGCGCGCATAGGCCGCCCACAGCGGCTGGACGCTGGGGTCGAACAGTCCAGAGCTTGCCTGATGGATGGTGGACACAAGCGAGCACAGTTCGAGCATGTCCGGCCCGGGCTGCTCCAGCACGCCCGTGGCATTGAGCCGGGACAGCGCGCTGTCGGCACGATAGAGGCTGAACAGCTGTTCCAGCCGCTCGATTTCACCACGGGCTGCCGCCAGCAGGCGCTCGGCTTCACGCGCAGGCAGCCCGACCAGTCGAAGATCGGCATGGGCACCAAGCGCGATCCCCTGCCAACGCGCGCCAACATTGTCCGTTGCCATGGCGTGGCGCGCGCCAAGCAAGCTGGCTGCCGTGATGGCGATGAAGCGGCGGCGGGAGAGGGTCATTGTAGCGCTCCTGTGAGGAGATCGGCATTTTCCGGGTCCAGTCCAGTCGGGCCAAGCACATAGCCGTCAGGGATCCCGGCCAGTTGAACCACCACCCCGCCGTTTTCTTCCGCGAAGCCGGATGCGGCTTGCTCGGTGCCGAATGGGATGACTTCAGGCGTCCCCATGCCCCCGGTCTTTCGCGATCCGATCACGAACCAGGCTTCGCGGGCATCGATCCAGGTCTCGAAGCCGGGAAAATCCCAGTCGTCCGCCTTGCCCATGTCGTTCACATAGACCACGACGGCTTCGTAACTCTCTTCCGGCGACCGGGTGAAGGCGATGCCGTCGCGCACCTGGCTGAACCAGATCGGATGCGGATTGCCGGCCAGATGGATCTGCGCCTTGGGCCCCGTGTGTTCCAGGATCGTCATGCTGCAATAATGCCCGACGGATTCTTCCGACAGGGCCACCGGCAGCGGCACCTCGGTGTTCGATTTCTGCTCGCTGCAGGCCGAGATCGTGATCGCCACAGCAACGAGCGCTGCCAGCCGCGTAAGCGTCTTCATGGCCGGATCCTTTTGAAAATGATGGTTGAAAGCCCGAGCGCGATGACAGCCCAAGCGATCGGGCTCGCCATGGTGGCGAGTCCGGAAAGCGGCAAGGCCTGCCCCGCGCCGCCCAGGCTGCTGCCGACAGCAGCCGCATCGATGGCGCTCATGTTGTAGAGCCGAAACGCATCCGCCGGATTGAGAACCAGCAGCCAGGGAAAAACGTCGCTTGCGAAGAAGCCGTCCTGGCTCGCCAGCAGCCCGCCCAGCAGCGCCAGATCATAGAGCACCACGGCGAAGAGCCAGATGGCGATGGCGAGCGCCGCAGCGGTTCCCGTCTGGCGCACGCTGGCGCTGGCGATATAACCGATGGCAATAAAGGTTGCCCCCAGGATGATGGAGGTCGCGATCAGTCGCCCGACGCCGATCAGGGCGCCCAGGTCGCCGCCGCCATTGGCCAGGAAAGTCACAATCCCTGCAATGCCGTATCCGAAGCTCACGGCAATGCCCAGGACCGCGACATGGCCCAGGAACTTGCCTAAAAGCACCGCGCCGCGGGAGACCGGGCTTGCGAGAACCAGTTGCAGCGTGCCGCGGTCAATTTCGCCAGCGATGGCGTCGAAGGACAACAAGAGCGCGATCAGTGGCACCAGATAGACCGACAATGTCGACAGGCTGGCCACCACCACGGTCACAGCGTCGGTCTTGACCTCGCCGCCCGGCGCGCTGCCGAGAAGCACGAGGATGAGCGCGAAGGCCAGCAGGATCATCGACGACAGGATGATCCAGCGGTTGCGCAGCCCGATGCGGAGTTCCGTTGCCGCTATGGTCAGGACGCCGTGCATCACAATGTCCCCAGCGAGGCTTCATCGACCCCAATCTTCGAGAAATGCCGGTAGACCTCGTCGAGCGTCGGAGCGGCGACTTCGACGTCTTCCACTTCCGCGCCAAGTCCGCTGATCTTTGAAAGAATGCGCATCTTTTCTCCCCGCGCGCAGAACAGTTCGACCGATACGCCGTTGATGCGTCCGCCGCCGATTTCCGTATGGACCTTTTCAATGGCAGTGGCAGCGGCCCGGACGCGTATCCTGACCGGCAGGTTGGCCTCGTCCTGGAGTGCTGCCAGCGGACCGTTGGCGACCAGCCGGCCGTTGCGCAGGATGGCCACCCGGTCGGTCTTGGCTTCGAGTTCACTCAGTCCATGAGAGGACAGAAGCACCGACCCGCCCTGGCATGCGACATCGGCAATCAGCTCGTAAAAATGCTGCCGCGACAGCGGGTCGAGGCCGGAGGTCGGCTCGTCAAGCAGCAGCAGGGCCGGCTTGCCCACAAGCGCCTGCGCCAGCCCAAGGCGTTGCCGCATCCCCTTCGAATAGGTCTCAACCCGCCGGTCTGCCGCATCGACCAGGTCGACCTTGGCAAGCACGGACTGCACATCCTCAAGAGGCGCGCCCTTGAGCCTTGCGTAGAAGCGCACGACCTCGCGGCCGGTCAGCATTTTCGGGAACGCCACCTGCTCGGGCAGGTAGGAAACAATCCGTCGCGCCGCATCGCTGCCCGGCGCGAAGCCGGCGATGGAGATCGAGCCCGCACTTGGCTTGATGAAGCCGAGCATGATGCGGAACAGCGTGGTCTTGCCCGCGCCATTGTGGCCGAGCAGCGCCACCTGTTCACCCGGCCCGACGTCGAGCGAGACATCTGTCAGGGCGTCGACCGCCTTGAATTTCATGCTCACGTTCCGGGCTTTGACGATCTCGGTCATTGCAGCGATGCCTTCCAGTTGCGCGCGGTTTCGGGCAGCTCATGGGGTTTCATCAAGGGTCGGTCATCGACGATGCCGCCGGGCAGCAAGGCCGGAAACGCGCTTTGCGCCCAGCGCAGCAATTGCACAGCCGGGCTGCCAAGCAGCAGTTTCGCCGATGGCTGGGTCCACAGCACCTGATCCATCGCGTCGTTGGGCCTGAATGCCTGGTCGGCGATCCCGTCACCGTTGACATCATAGGCGGCGTGATCGCTCCAGTAATTGCCCGACCAGACGTGATCCTTGGTGCTGACGAACTTGATCTGGGTGCGATTGCCGACAAAGGCATTGCCGGAGATTTCGTTCCTGGCCGACCCACCGGTGAAATGGATGCCGATTTCACAGCCCTCTATACGGTTGTTTCTGATGAGGTTCTTGTTGGCATTGTAGACGAAGAGGCATTTTTCGCCGCCGCCGACCACGGCGTTGCCTTCAATGACGGCATCATTGGCATAATTGAGCATGATGCCGTGATCGCGATCATCAAGCGAGATGTTGTCGCGCATGGTCACGCGTTTTGAAAACATGATGGCGTAACCCAGATGGTTGCCGATCGAGATGTTTCCCGAAACCTCGCTGTCATCTGCGTTCATGTAGTGAATGGCAAAGCGCAGCCCCTCGAAACGGTTGTTGACGAAGCTGTTGTCCTGGCTGGTGTTGACAAAGATGCCGTCCCTGCCCTGCCGGATCGTGTTGCCTGACACCGTGGCGCCGGGTGCGTTCCAGACATAGACGCCGTTGCCGCGTCGGTTCATAAGCCGGTCGTCGCCGCCGATGATGGTGTTGTTCTCAACCAGCGCGTCGCGCGCGCCGTGGATGTCGACGCCGTAGAGATTGTCTTCCAGCCAATTGTTGCGGACGACGGCGCGCAGCGCCTTCTTGGTCATCTGTACGCCGCTGTCTATGGTTTCGTGCGACATGCCCGATCCGGTCAGTTTCAAGCCTTCGATGACCACGTCGGCCGCATCGATGGTGATGACCGAGCCGGTGCCTGACCCGGTCACATGGGCATCACCCCCACCCTGGATTTCAATCGCCTTGGTCAGCATAAGCCCGCCCTCATAGGTTCCGCCGGACAAAATCAGACGGTCACCGGGCCGGGCCAGGTCGACCGCCCGCGCCAGTGTGCCGGGTCCCGGCTCTACGCGAATATCGGCAGCAAAGGCCGATCCCGCGAGGAGCGTGGTTCCAAGGAGCACTGTGAATGCGCGGACGGTCGGGTTCATGATCGAGTGGCCTTAGGCGTTGCGCGGTTCGACCAGCATGCGTCCGCGCATTTCCATGTGCAGGGCATGGCAGAACCACTGGCAGTAGAACCAGTGAACGCCCGGACGGTCGGCGGTGAAGGTGACCGATGCGGTCGCCTGTGGCGCCACTTCCATCGCAATTCCGTAGTTGGAAATGCAGAAGCCGTGGGTCACGTCGTCGACATCGTCAAGGTTGGTCACATAGACGGTGACTTCCTGTCCCTGCTTGACCGTGAACTTCTCAAGGCCGAACTGCGGGGCGACCGAGGTCATGTAGACGCGCACCTTGTCGCCATCCTCGATGACGACATCGTCACCTTCGAGGTCGACACCATCGGCTTTCGCCTGGGCAACCGCCTCGGCGAACATCGGGTCGTCACGCAACCACACATTCATCGGATTGACGATGTCGGCGCGAACGATGACGCTGTCATGCGGCTCGGCGAAAGTCGGGCCGTCATGAACGACCTTCATTTCATCGCCGGAGATGTCGATGATCTGCTCGTTCTCCGGTTTCAGCGGGCCGACATTGAGGAATCGGTCCTTGGAGAACTTGTTCATCGAAATCAGCCACGCACCGTCAGCCTCAAGGGTTTCGCCCATCGAGGTGGAGTTGTGGCCAGGCTGGTAGTGAACATCGACCTTGGAGACGATCGGGTCGACGTCCTCGCCGGCATAGGCGCGGACGGCCTTGTCGATGTCCCATTTGACGATCTGGCTGTCGAGGAACAGCGTGGTGTAGGCAAATCCCTTGCCGTCGAAAGCGGTGTGAAGCGGGCCAAGGCCCAGTTCGGGTTCGCCGACAATGCAGGACCGCGGATCCGCATCTTCGTCAAACAAGGCGTCAACCTTGGTGACATCGATGATCGAGACGGTCGGCGACAGCTTGCCTGCGACCATAATGTGCTTCTTGTCCGGCGCAGTGTTGACACCGTGCGGGCTGTTGGGGATGGGGATGTAGCGGGTGTATTTCTTGTTCTGGCCCTTGCGTCCGTCGATGACAGGAATGCCGTTCAGGATCTGCACATCACCGGCGGCAACGCCTTCCTCGATGGCCTTCAGGTTGAACACCACCACATGATCGAGTTCGTTCGCGGTCATTTCGGTGAGGTTCATGCCCATTTCCGAGTTGTAGCTCGATGAAAAGGCGTATTTGCCCTGATAGTCGCAGTCGGTGTTGTCGAGGTTGCCCGACACGATGACCTGCCAGGCCACCTTCATCTCGTCACCATCGATGGCGCTGAAGATATTCACATACTGCGACGGATCATCCAGGATCGTGCCGTCATTGACCAGCGGCGCTTCATGCTCGCCATTGGCGAAGATGTAGCCGGTGCGCGGATATTTCTGCGGGCGCATGCCGTGGATGTCATTGGCGTTCGGGATCTCGATGATCTTGTCGCATTTCATCACATCACAGCGAATGCGCGCGATCCGGGTGTTGGCCTTGTCGTTCATGAACAGATAGCGGCCGTCATAGGTACCATCGGTGAACGACATGTGCGGATGGTGAAGATCGCCATTGTCATAGGTCTTCATGCCCTTGGCCGCCAGAAACGTCTTGGTTTCCTCGGTCAGACCTTCTGTGAGAACCTTCAGGCTCTCATTGGTCTGGCCCCAGCCCGTGGCCGAGCAGCGATTGAACACCGGCACGCGCATCAGTTCGCGCATCGACGGAAAACCCAGGATGCGAAGCTCGCCGCTTTGGCCCGATGACCAGAACCCGTAATAGGGATCGAGTTCGCCCGGCTCGAAATTGAGTTTTGCTGACGCCGCATGGGCCTTGGATACGACGCCGCCGCTGAGCAGGCTCGCTCCCAGTCCGGAGCCGGCGACCAGGGCGCCTCCGGCGGTGGCAGTCATCAGGCTCCGGCGGGAAAAGCCTTTGCTTCTGGTTTCTTCAGCTGACATTTTTTCGTTCCTTTCAGTTTGAAGGCTGGGTTGTGGAGGTGACTTGAGGCAGCGGCTGACCGGTTCCGCCAGACGGCGGAATGGGGTCGAGACCGTTGCGGATTCGGAACTTGGCCCGTTTGCTTTCCTTCTTGATGCACACCGGGCATTTGGTGGCGCTCTGGTAGAGCACCTGGCAGTGCAGGCACTGAACGCACTCGTTGGGATTGATATTGCCCTCGGGATGGATGGCCTGGACCGGGCACTCCTTGGCGCAGCGCTGGCACGGATCGCCGCATTCCTTGTAGCGCTTGAGCCAGTCGAACATCCGCAGCCGTGCCGGGATCGCCAGCGCTGCGCCGAGCGGGCACAGATAGCGGCAGTAGAAGCGTTCGATGAACAGGCCCGCCCCGAGCAGCACGACAACGAAGAGGATATACGGCCAGCCGCGCTGGAACTTCAGGATGATGGCGGTCTTGAAAGGCTCGACTTCGGCAAAGCGTTCAGCCATTTCAAGCGAGTAGAGCGACACACCGAACAGCCCGAGGAAGATCATGTACTTGATCGGCCAGAGGCGCTCATGTAGCCCCCAAGGAAGCGTGTATTGCGGCACCTTGAAGAAGCGGGCGATCTGGTTGGTCAGTTCCTGCAGCGCGCCAAACGGGCACAGCCAGCCACAAAATACGCCCCGGCCCCAGAAAAGCAGCGACGCCGCCACCGAGAACCAGAGGATGAAGATCAGCGGATCCATCAGGAAGGAGGACCAGGAGAAGTCCGTTGTCACCGCCGAGAAGAAGGCCAGAATATTGACCACCGACAATTGCCCGTTGGCATACCAGCCGAGACCCACAAGCGTGAATGACAGGAAGCCCATGCGAAACCAGTAGGTAAAGCGCTCATGCCGCGTCACCTGCATCTGGAAGAAGAACACGCCGGTCAGGAGGATCAGCGCCGCCATCAGCACGATGACCTCAAAGCGTTTCTGCAACCAGATCCGCTTCCACAAATGGCTGAGCTCGCTGGTGTCGGACACCGCAACCTCGCTGCGGATCTCGGGATTGCTGACGCCAGCAGTGTCGATGGCGAGCTTTTCCGTGTAGCGGTCGGGAATGCGGTAGCCGAGATCGAATGTGATGAAGGTTTTTTCGATGGCGCCCACGGCGCGCTGCACCAGCAATTGCAGCCGGAACGGTTCCGCCGGATCAAATCCGCTGTCGGCCGGCACCTTGAAAATGTCGAGCTCCGTGAAAGACGGCGCGTCATCGGTCGCGAGCCGGCCCAGGCGCCGGTGCTGCTTGTCATGGAACCGGACAGCGGTGTCGCCCTGGATGAGCTGGATGCGGTCAAAGATGCCGCCGCGCACATAGCCCGACCCCTTGAAGGAGTACTTGCCCCGGCCAAGCACCAGGATGGCCTGTTCGCCCTCCTTCAGCCAGGCTTGCAGCTGTGCATATTCCTCGTCACCAAGCAGCGTCCGGCCGATTTCCGGCGCACTGACAAGCGCCATGTGCATATCGATGAAGGTGTCGTCCGGTTCGCCCTTTTCCGGCCGCTTGATGGCGCGGGCGTCGCCGGTTTCCTCGAATGCCGAGTTTACCTGCCCGATATCGAGCCTCAGGCTGCGAATGGATCCATCGCCTGCAAGCGTTTGCCAGTCGTAGATCGTGACCTCGTCATCTCCCGGCAAGACAATCCGTTTTGTCGGACCGGCACTCGCCAGTTCAGGCTCGAGGCCGCCAAGGCCCAGGGAACGCGCCACTTTCAGGCCGGCCCGCACGATGGAATCATCGATGACGATGATGGTCACTGTGGCGCCGGAGACGATATCCAAATCATGCGCCGAGCCGCCGGCTGCGGCCTCCGCGATGAGATCGAGTCCGGCATACTTCTCGGTGACGGCAGTAATCTTGGCCTCGGGAATACCGATGAGCACGATCGGTTCGGAATGCTTGACCAGGCGGACCCCGGTCACCGTCGCAGTCTCGTCGACGCCCATCAGCGTGTGGATCGGCTTGCCCGAATAGCCAGTGGTCGTGACAAAGTCGGATGTGAGGAACACATACCCCACGACCTTGCCGTCTCTCAGGGCTTCGACCACGGGAATGTCAGCGCGCAGCTGACCGTATTGCGTGGCGCCTGGCACGATCTCGCCCACGGCGGCCATGTCGAGGAACTTCATGATCTGCGGTTCGGCCTGCGCAACGACGACGCCGAACAAAAGGCTCGCGATCATTCCACATGCCGCAACTGCCCAATTGCGGATACCTTTTGGCTTGGTCATCATGCCTCAACTTGTCCGATCATTTCCGGCGTGAACTTAGGCCGGTGCAGGGGCCGGCTCTTTGCATTTGCGCAAACACAACGCGAAAAACACGGAGTCGTATGCAAACATGAACATCAAACATCACGCATATAGAATTCTGGTGCGCGATTTGTGCGGAGAGGTTTGAAACTTCGTTGAACCGATTGCTGTCCTGACAGGCAATCCCTTCCAAGCTTGGCGCGATCCCGGGCTATTCTTGCCATTCCGGACAAAATGCAAATCAACTTCGTTTGGATTATACATAATAATCGGGTGAGATGCGGACAAAATGGGCATTTGCCTTCAAAATACGCAATCCGGACGGCGTAAACCGCAGCATCCCAAGGTCGGCGAGAGAAACCGGCGAGGATAGTGAATTGTCATCGAGAGGTGGTCTCTCGCAAGAAATCAAAGTTCTGGATCGTCTCGCCTGTCTCTCCCCTGCCGGATTCACAGCTGATTCCCCACAATAAGGCGGGAGCGAGAATCCAGGAACGGGCACGAAAGTACGGTTAAAAGCTGCATTGCCAGCGCTCCCGGGCGCCGGACCGGCGAGGTCCCTGCCATTGAGACTGTCTTGGCACTCATCCCCCCTGCTGTGCCCCCGCAGCGCCGGGTTGCTTTGGTTGGCCTGACTCTCTAACAGTCCGGCCAATCGGGCTCTTGCCCGGTCCGTCCGGAGAAACCATTTTGCGCCGTCTTGATGCCTCGCTCCTCGTGGACCTGCCTCCCTTTGCAGGAATGAGCCCGGATTCGCTTGAAGACATGATTGCGCGTGCTCAATCCCTGCGGCAGAAGAAAGACAGCTACATTTTCAGGGAGGGTGAGGAAGCCCATTCCTTCTTTCTGCTGCTTGATGGTTATGTGCGGGTGGTCAAGATCACGCCAGACGGTGAACAGGTCATCGTCCGCTACATCGCGACCGGCGAGTTGCTCGGCATCGCAAAGGCTATCGGGCGCGACACCTATCCGGCCAATGCCGTCGCAGCAGCCGATTGCGTCCTTCTTTCCTGGCCCTCAAGCTCCTGGGAGGCCATAGTCACGGCCCATCCAGGGTTTGCCACAAACACCTACGTCACGGTCGGCAACCGGCTGATAGGCACCCAGGAGCGGGTGGTCGAACTGGCCACGGAGCGGGTCGAGCAAAGGGTCGCCAACGCCGTCCTCAATCTTGCCCGGCAGACCGGACGCAAGACCGACGAGGGGATCGTGATCGATTTCGCGATCTCCCGGCAGGACATTTCCGAGATGACCGGGACGACGCTTCATACCGTGTCGCGCCTGCTCAGCGGCTGGGATTCAAAAGGCTGGATCAAGGGTGGCCGACAGAAGATCACGCTGGTGGAAGGTCACAAGCTGATGACGGTGGCGTCGGCGCGCGATTGATCCCGCTTGTTCGGATCCTGCAGATGTTGGCCGCGGGTCATCGGCGTTTCACTCATCGCTTTTCATTTTTTGCGCTAACCGGTTTTGCGCCGTCTCATGAGTGTCGGGGCAAAGATGACAGCAAAACCGCAGAGTGCCCCGAGCAGGAAGAACGTACGAAACCCCAGCTCAGGATTGCCGGCCCTGCGTACGGGCGGGCTCTGGGAATTGCCATGATAGTAGGGTCCAAGACATTGAATTCGGGCGCCGTCCGCTTGGTTTGCGTTGGCTCTCCGAGACTCTAACATGTCGGCCAATGAGACCTTTGCATTATCGCAAACTTGAAAAGACCTTCGATCCCCCTTGTCACCCCCCCATCTGGCGGACCGGCCTCGGGGATAAGAGGGGATACGCTCGAGCGATGAAAGGGTCATTCTGCTTTGCTGAGGCTTCAGAAGGTCAACTCATTTTTCGGGAATTACGTCGTCGCTCCTTCTCGGGGGCGTGGATCGAAACACGAATTGGGCACCCTAAATATTGTTCACCTTGGCTCTCCGGTTGCAGAGTATGCGTCACCTACGCCGTTCACGCGCACGAAACGCCACCCTGACTGCCTGCACCAACGCAAGCGTCAACCGCACTGCATCGAGGTTAGTCAAGCGCAGGACTTCAATCCATGCGAACTCGTTTTCGGTCAGCTCGACCGATTGCGTAGCGTTGGAGTCGGACGGTGCCAAATTAGGCCTACGATCTTTCATTGGCCAAATATGCCCCGGATGGTGGCGCGCGCTTTGGAAGGATTTGCCCGGTGTCTCAATCCTGACCGGCGACGACCGCGTCCCGACGCACAATGGCTTTGGCTTCCATGACAGG